>DAOUAB010000111.1:0-74490 GCA_034434015.1 Anaerolineales bacterium | reverse complement strand
CACGCGCCCCGGATGCAGGCGCCGGATGCGCCACAGGTCGCGAAACATATTGATGACGCCCTCCCAGAAACGCACCTTGCTGCCAGGCATATCGGCCCAGGCCACCGGCATCTCGCGGATGCGCAGGCCGGCCTGCTCGGCCAGATAGAGGATCTCCACGTCGAACATGAACCGGTCCACCTGCCCCAGCGCGAAGAGCGGCCGGGCGACGGCGCCGCGGAAGGCCTTGAACCCGCACTGCGTGTCCCGGAAACGGCGCAGACCGACCAGGGCGTACTTGATCTGGTCGAACAGCCAGGAGGCCGCGCGGCGATAGAACGGCGGGCGCACGCGGATATCGGCCTCCGGCAGGCCGCGCGAGCCGATGACGATGTCGGCGTCCGCCAGGTGCGCCAGCAGGCGCGGGATCTCGCTCAGCGGCGTGGACAGGTCCGCGTCCATGAACAGGACCTGGTCGCCGCGCGAGGCGAGCACGCCGGCGCGCACGGCGTAGCCCTTGCCCCGGTTCGGCTGGTACGAGATCAGGCGGGCGCGCGGCTCGCCGGCGAGGGCGGCGCTCACGACCCCGGCCGTCCCATCCTGGCTGCCGTCGTCCACGACGATCAACTCGAAGTCCGGATAGTTCCGACCCAGGAAAGCCAGGATGCCGCCCAGGCCGGGGCCGAGGCGCCGGGCTTCGTTATAGGCGGGGATGATGACCGAGAGCTGCATAGTCCCCAATGAGCCCTGCACCAGGCCCACCGGCGTCTGGTGAAGGGCGCATTGTCAAATCGCCGCTTCTTCTCAGGCCGCCTCGCGGCGGATACGTTCCAGCAGCGCGAAGGACAGCGCGTGGTCCAGGATCATGTGGCCGTCCTCCTGGTGCCCGATGCGGTCGCTGGGGATGATCACCTTCAGGTCCGCCATCTGGGCCAGCTGGCCGCCGGGCCGGCCGCAAAAGCCGATGACGCGCGCGCCGTGCGCCCGGGCGTATTCCACGGCCTTAACGATATTGGGCGAGTTGCCCGAGGCCGAGATGGCGATGACGGTGTCGCCCGGCTCGAGCAGGTTCATCAGCGGCTCGACGAAGATGTCGTGGTAGCTCTGGTCGTTGCCGACGGCCGTCATCCACGGGACGTTGTCGGTCAGGGCGATGGCCCGGAAACGCGGCTGGCCGTCCACGCGCGTGAACTTGTTCAGGTCGTTCATCATGTGCGAGGCCGTCGCCGCCGACCCGCCGTTGCCGATGATGAAGACCTGCCGGCGCGCGCGCCAGGCGTCCAGCAGGGCGTCGGCCACGGCGCGCACCTCGTCGCGCGAGAGATGATGGATGACGTCTTCTAATTCGGTCAGATAAAGATCGATGGCGTCCATGCGTCCACTCCTTCCCGGCGGCCATTGTCGCACGGCGCCCGGGTTCTGCCCATGCCCGGCCGGCGCCCGCCGCGGTCCCGGTCGCGGTCAGGCCTTGACGGCCCCCACCTGTTTCATGTGCTCGCGCGCGGCGGCCGTGTAGTCGCCAAAACCGGGCTGGCGGGTCGCCCAGTCCAGGTATTCACGCGCGCTCCGCGCCGGGTCGCCCTGCGGCGCCCAGCCGAGCGCGCGCAATTTGCCGATATCCGAGACGATGTGGCGCGTGTCGCCGAAGCGGTACTCGCCCGGCACCACCGGCTCCAGGTCCGGCCGCCCGGCGGCCTCGGCCATGATCCGCGCGAACTCGAGCACGGTCCAGGCCCGGCCGGCGCCGACGTTGAAGGCCTGGTAATCGGCGCGGGGGTCCTCCAGCACCAGCAGGTTGGCGCGCGCCACGTCGCCGACGTACACGTAATCGCGCAGCTGGCGGCCGTCCTCGTAGATCACGGGCCGCTGGCCGGCCAGCACCTGCATCGCAAAGATGCGCAGCACGCCCGAGTAGGCGTTGCGGAAGGACTGGCGCGGCCCCTGCACGATGGAATAGCGCATGGCCACCGACGGCAGGCCGTAGCGCCGGCCGAGGTTGAGCGCGATCTGCTCCTCGGTGTACTTGCTGATGGCGTAGGAGTTGTGCGGGCGGACCACGGATTCGTCGGTGACGTCGGGGCGCAGGACCTCGCCGGTCTCCGGGTCGCGCAGGTCCCACTCGTGGCGCGCCAGCTGCTCGGCCGGGCGCTGGCCGGGGTAGACGGCGGCGCCGTCGGCGCGCCGGTACTTGCCCTCGCCGTAGACGGCCTGGGAGGCGGCGACCACGATCTTCTGCACCGGCAGGCGGCGCTCGACCACAATCTCGTACAGGAGCGCGGTGCTGACGGCGTTGACGTGGAAGAACTTGGAGAAGTCGGGCAGGTAATCCTGGTAGGCGGCCAGGTGGAAGACGGCGTCCACGCCCGCCAGCGCGCGCTCCCAGGCGGCGCGGTCGCGCACGTCGCCCAGGAGGAACTCGACCTCGGCCGGGACGTAATCCGGCTTGTGACGATCGCGGTGCACGGGCGGCTCGAGCGCGTCCAGCACGCGCACGCTGTGCCCGCGCGTCAGCAGCAGATCAACCGTGTGCGAGCCGATGAAGCCGGCCCCGCCGGTGACGAGAACTTTCATGGTGCGACTTTCCCGCGCGCGCGCGGCGCGCCGTTTGCTATAATCCACCCGATGTCCACCCGCCTGCGTCCGGCCCTCTTTCTAGACCGCGATGGCGTGATCATCGAGAACAAATCCGATTACGTCCGCTCGTTGGACGACGTGCACTTCATCCCCGGCGCGCTGGCGGCCCTGGCGCGGCTGGCCCGCGCCCGGCCGGATTGGCGCATCCTTGTGGTCACCAATCAATCCGCGGTCGGGCGCGGCCTGATGACCTCGGCGGCGGTGCAGGCGATCAACGCCTATGTGCTCGACCACGTGCGGGCCGCCGGCGGGCGCATCGACCGCTTCTACGTCTGCCCGCACCGCCCGGAGGAGGCCTGCGCCTGCCGCAAACCGGCGCCCGGGATGCTGCTCCAGGCGGCGGCCGAGTGGGGCGTGGACCTGGCCGGCTCGGTCATGATCGGCGACGCGGTGAGCGATGTGCAGGCGGCGCGGGCGGCCGGCGTGACGCCGATCCTGGTGGAGAGCGGTCTGGGCAGCCGGGCCGCTCTGGTCGCGGCCGGCCTGGGCGGGACCCGGACCGCGCCGGACCTGGCGGCGGCGCTCGCCAGCGTGCTCGCCGACGCCGCGACGCCGACGCCCTCTCAGACAAACGCCCCCTGAAAGGGGGCGAACTCTCAACGCGGCGTGCATTTTATCATACGCCGCGCCGGGCCGCGCTACGTGCCCTGCAGGCGCAGCATGACGCCGACGGTCCGCCACAAGATCAGAAAATCCAGCCAGAGCGAGCGGTGCTTGAGGTAGTAGAGATCCCACTGAAGCTTCAGCGCGGCGTCGGCCACGGTGTTGGCATAGCCGTAATTGACCTGCGCCCAGCCGGTGAGGCCGGGCTTGACGATCAGGCGCGCCCGGTAGAAGGGGATCTCGCGCTCCAGGTCCGCCGTGAACTCCGGCCGTTCGGGCCGCGGCCCCACCAGGCTCATCTCGCCTAGAAACACGTTCCAGAACTGCGGCATCTCGTCCAGGCGCGTGCGGCGCAGGAGGGCGCCGACCCGCGTGATGCGCGCGTCGTCGCGCGAGGCCCAGCGCGCCCGGCCGTCGGCCTCGGCGTCCGCCACCATACTGCGGAACTTATAGAGCGTGAACGGCCGGCCGCCCTGGCCCAGGCGGGTTTGCCGGTAGAGCACCGGTCCGGGGCTCTCCAGACGGATGGCCAGGGCGATCAGCGGGAAGAGCGCGGCCAGCGCCAGCAGTCCGGCCGCGCCGGCCGCCACATCGACGGCGCGCTTGATCAGCTGGTAGAGCAGGCGGATGCGGTTCTGGTCCATGTAGGCCGCCACCACCCAGTCCGGGTCCAGGTGCTCGAGCGGCACGCGGCCGGAAATCTGCTCATACAGCGACGTCATCCGGATGATGGACAGCCCTCGCGCGCGGCAGTCGAGCAGGGCCTGGAACGTCGCGCCGCGGATCTCGCCGTGGATCGCCAGCACGATCTCGGACACGCCCAACTGCTGGACGGCCGGCAGCAGGCTGGCGTGGCCGCCGAGCACGGGCGCCTCGTGGACCCGATGCCCGGCCTTGCGCGGGTCGTCGTCGATCAGGCCGACGACCCGATAGCGCCCAGCCTGGAACTGCTCCAGGGCGGCGACGATCTCGCGGCCGGCCCAGCCGGCGCCCACGACCAGCACGCGCTTCTGAAAATACGGGCTGGAAAACACGCGCGCGTAGGTCAGGCGCCACGCCAGGCCGAAGACCACCGCCGCCACCAGGTAGTAGAAGATCGCCAGGCGCGGCAGGCTGTCGCGCGGCGCGAGGAAGAACAGGACGAGGTACAGCCCGAAGGCCAGCGCCGCCGCTGTCAGCGTGTCGCGGAACGCGTCGGCCGGCTGTTCCGGCAGGCGCGCGTGATCGTACGCCCCCAGGTTGAGGGCCAGCCAGACGGCGGGGAAGACGACCAGCCAGGGCCAGCGGGTTTGCAGGAACTCCGTCGCGAAGGGTTCCCGGGCGGTGAGCGCCCAGAGCCAGAGCGCCAGCACGGCTGCCAGCACGGCCGCCACAGCGTCGCCCAGCACGAGCAGACCGCGCCGTTCGGCCAGGCCGAGGCTCCAGCGTGAGCGCAGAGCGTGTGGAACGATCATTCAGGCCTCTCCTGTTTAGCCGGGCGGCCGGCTGCCCAGGACCAGACCGGCCCAGGCCCCCCCTCCCCAGGCAAAATGGATCACGGCATAGGCGGCCAGGAGGGCGGCCCACAGCTTCCATCGTCGCAGGCCGGCCAGGCGCGCCGCGCTCGCTCCAAGCACAAGCCCGTAAATGACCCAGGGGCTGAGCCAGAGCGCCGCCAGCGCCGGCCAGGCGACGACGCCCAGCGCCGTCAGCGCCCCCACCCCCGTCCACGCCAGCGGCAGGGCCTGCCGCAGGCGCAACGAACCCGGATACCGCTTGAGCATCTGGGCCTTCCACCAGCCGTAGCGCACGTACTGCCGGCCCAGAGCGCCCAGCGTGGCCCGGGCGAAATACCGGCACCGGATGCCGGGCTCGAACCACACGCGGCCGCCCGCTCGCCGGACGCGCGCGTTAAACTCGTAGTCCTCGTTGGTGAGCAGCGCCTCATTATACCCGCCCTGCCGTTGCCAAAGCGCGCGCCGGAAACAGCCGAAGGGGACCGTGTCGACCTCGCCGGCTGGCGCGCCGGCGAGGCGATAACGGGCGTCGCCGGCGCCGAGCGGCGAGCTGACCGCCAGGGCGATGGCCGCGGCGACCACGCCGGGGCCGCCCGGACAAACCTCCCAGGCCCCGCCGACCACGTCGGCGCCCGTCGCCGCCAGGGCCGACAGGCAGCGCTCGAGGTAATCCGGCGCGGGTTGGGCATGGCCGTCCAGCCGCGCGATGATCTCGCCGCGGGCGGCCGCCAGACCCAGGTTGAGCGCGTGGGGGATGTGCCGGTGCGGGTTTGACAAGATGCGCAGGGGGATGCCCGGATGCGCGGCCGCCCAGGAGCGGGCGACGTCGGGCGTGCCGTCGGTCGAACCGCCGTCCACCACGATGATCTCGCCCGGCGGCGCGGTCTGGGCGGCCAGGGCGTCCAGGACGCCGGGCAGACGGCGCGCTTCGTTGAGACAGGGGATGACGACGGTGACAAGCCCGGAGTTCATGGCGAAAAGCACGCACCTGGCCTGCCAGCAACTTTCCGGTTTGCGGCTTCCAGCGGCGTCGCCTCGGGCGTCGTTCAGCGCAGACGACAGACCAGCACCAGCAGGCGCGCGGCGAGATGGCAGGCGATCTCCCAGACAACCAGGAACACCGGGCCTTGCCGCCGCAGGAGCGCCGGGATTTTGGCCCGCTCATAGGCGATGCCCAGCCGGGAGGGTGCCGCCTCCAGGTGACGACGTGCCAGGGAACGAAAAAAGGTGGCGGCGAGAATGCGCTGCCAGATGTGGCGGAGCGTGTACCGGCTGGCATCCACATGATGATAAACGATGGCCTGTGGCAAGATGGCAATCCGGTAACCCAGTTGCATGATCCGGCCAGCAGCGATGAGGTCATCGCCGATCACAGCCAGGCCGCGCCGCTCAAAATTCGCAAAACCCTTAAAATCTGTCGGAAACCCGCCGACTCGCCGCAAGGCGTCTCGGCGCGCCGACCAGTTGGCACCCCAGGGAAACTCCCAGTAATTTGTCACCTCAACATAGTCTGGATATTGCGTCACGAAATGACTCCAATAGCGCTCGCGGCCTCCGCGCAAGACATACGGGCGCGGCTCCGGCGGTACCAGCACGATATGACCGCCGATGACGCCAGCCTGGGGATGCTCGCGGAAAGCGCGCGCAAGCTGCCAAAGCCAATCCGGGGAGGCGGTGGCATCGTCGTCGATGAAGCTAACGATCTCGCCCTGGACGGCGCCCAGCCCCGCATTGCGGGCGTGGAACAGCCCGGGCCGATCTGCCTGGACAACGCGCCAGGCCAGGCCAGTCGTTGCAAAGACGTTTGAGACCACCTGCTGGACGCGGGCCGCCTCATCCGGCGCGTTGTTCACGATAATCACCTCGAACTGATCTTTCGGCAATGACTGAGCGGCGAGCGAGGCCAGACAGGCCTCAAGTTTGTCGACGCGCCGGTACGTGCAGACGACGACCGAGAGCTGGACGCACGGCTCACCGGCAAGATTCGGCGCCCCCTCGAGCGCGGCGGCCGGCGGAACTGGCCGGTCCGGATCGGCCGGGCTCAATCAGGCGCTCCCGCAGCCGACCGCTTCCCTTCCCAGGCCTGAAGCCGGCGGCGCGCCACTTCGCCCTGCCAACGCGTTTTGAGCCGCCGGCCCAGGCGATTTAGTCGTCCCCCCAAAAACGTGAAGGCCAGGCGCCCGTAGGTGCTCGGGACCCACGGGTCCAGCCGCAACGCAGACCAGAACGAGCGGCGGGCCTGGGCATATTGACCGACCGCGCCGAAGTAAGTGCCGGCCAGGACGTGGGCGCTGGCAAAAGCACGCTGTCTGAGCGAAACACAATGGGCGGCGTAGGTCTCAAACGCAATCTGCAGCGCTCGCAGGACGCCGGCGTTCATCTCGGCCGCCTGCCGGCTATTGCTTTCCGACCGGCGCGTGATGGCCACAAGCGGAGCCGGGACGGCAGCCAGCGGATAAGCCGCCGCGATGCGTAGCCACATCTCCCAGTCTTCCAGATGACGCAGGGTTTCGTTGAACCCGCCCACAGCCGCAAACACCTCGCGCGGAATCAAGACAGACGAGGCCGAGCCGGTGACCCAATTGCCAAACAACAGCGTCTCCAGCGCCCGCCCCTCCACACGCGCCCATTCGCAGCCGATCAGGCGGCCTTCCTCCGAGTAGATCTGCGCAGAACTATAAACCAGGCCGGCTCCCGGCCATTCCGCAAGGCGGCGCATTTGGGCGCTCAACTTGCCCGGCAACCACCAATCGTCGGCGTCCAGGAAGGCCACGCAGGCGCCTCCGGCCAGGGCAAGGCCCCGATTGCGAGCCGCGTTCGGCCCCTGATTGGACTGGCGCAGATAGCGCACCCGGGGATCGGCGAATCCGGCGACGATCTGCGCCGTGTCATCGGTGGAGCCGTCGTCCACCACGATCAACTCCCAATCCGCCAGGGTCTGGGTCTGGACGCTGCGGATCGCGCGACCGATGAAGGCGGCGCCGTTATGAACCGGGATGACGACGCTGACCGCCGGCATACCTGTCTCCGTGCGTCTTCACCGCGCCAGCCGGCGCAAGGCCAAACGCCGCGCCCTCCAAGCGGCCACGCGGCGGACCAGGGCCGCCGGGCCTCCCCAGCGCAAGACGGCCCAGCCGAGCCAGGCGGCATCATGGAGGCTCGCCAGGCCGGACAGGGCGCGGTGAAAATGATAGCTGACGCCGTAACGGCGGCAAATTTCGCGCTCTTCGGCCATGATCCGGCTGGCGCGCGTCTGCGTCATCTGGTCAGCCTGCAGGCGATAGCGCGAGAGTGGCCGGTCCACAAAACTGAAACGACCGCCGGCCTCGGCCAGGCGGATCAGCCAATCCCAGTCGCCGGTGCAGCAGAGCGTTGAGTCGAACCACAACTGGCGGTCGAGCAGCAGTTCCCGGCTGACAAACAACGAGCTATGGGCGATGAAGCACAGGTACTTCAGCCAAGCTGGCGGCCAGGGGCCGGCCAAGTGAGTCTGAGCCAGCCGAGGGGCGCCGGTCGCATCGATATACAGCAGGCGACCATACACACAATCAGCTTGCGGGTGAGCCTTCCAGTGAGCCAGGGCCGCGCTGATCGCTGACGGGACGACGTACTCGTCGTCCGCGTTGATCAGGCTGACGACCGCCCCCTGCGCGGCAGCCAGGCCCTCGTTCAGGGTAGCGTATTGACCCCGGTTCGGGCGCGACCACCAGCGCAGGTGCGGGTAGCGCTGCAACACCGCTGCCGTGGCGCCATCGTCCGTCGAGCCGTCGTCGATGACGATGTGCTCGATGCGAGGATAATCCTGCTGGAGGACACTCTGGATCAGGGAATCTAGGTAGGCGGCCCCGTTGTAGACCGGAGTGATTATAGAGACGAGGGGTTGCGCCTCAGTCAACGCCATGGATGCAGATAGCCCAGGACGATCTTCAGCACGACGTCCGAGACATTGTCCACCACATATTCCCGGGGCGGCGACCAGCGGGCGATCTGGCCGACCACCGCGACCACGCAGCGCTCGATCGAGTCCGGGTCCGCACCGCTCAGAATGTTGCTGCCACATTCCAGAGTCTCGGGCCGCTCAGTGACGTCGCGGATGGTGACGTTCGGCACGCCAAAGATCGCGCACTCCTCCTGGACCGTGCCGCTGTCGCTGAGCACACAGAATGCCTGGCGCTCCAGGCTGATGAAATCGAAGAAGCCGAACGGCTCCAGGAAGCACAGGGCCGGGTTGTCGGCGGCCACGGCGAACGACTGCAGGCGCGCCCGGGTTCGCGGGTGCGTGCTGATGACCACCGGATATCCGAAGCGCCGCTGTACGCGGTCCAGACCGGCCACCAGGCCGCGCAATCGCGCCTCGATATCCACATTTTCCGCGCGGTGCATAGTCACCAGAAAGTAACGGGCGGGCTGCAGGCCCAGCTGATCCAGGATCGTCGATTGGCGGATCTGCGGATCGTAGTGCCGGATGACCTCGTAAATCGGGTTCCCGGTGACATAGAGGCGCTGGCCTGGGAGGCCCTCGCGCAGCAAGTTCTGGCGGCTGCGTTCGGTGTAGGGCAGCAGCACATCGCTGGAATGATCGATGATGCGCCGGTTGACTTCCTCCGGCACTCGGTCGTCGTAGCAGCGGTTGCCAGCCTCCATATGATAGACCGGGATGCCCAGCCGCTTGGCCATGATCGCGGCCAGACTGCTGTTGGTGTCACCCAGCACCAAACACTTATCGGGCTTCTCCTCAAGCATCACCCGCTCGCTGGCAGCCAGGATGGTGCCAATCTGTTCGCCAAACGAGCCGCGGGCGCCCAGGTAGTGATCGGGGGCGCGCACCCCGAGCTGCTGGAAAAAGACGTCGCTCAGGTTAGGGTCGAAATTCTGCCCGGTGTGCACGACGACGTGCTGGCAGAGCCGATCCAGCTTCGCGATTATTAGGCTCAGCCGGATGATCTCCGGGCGCGTGCCCAAGAAGGTGATAACTTTCATGAGGAAGGTCTGGGCCCGGGTCAGCGGAGCAGCTCGCCTTCGGGGATCGCGTCCAGAGCGAGCAAATTATGCTGCTCCAGCAACTCGCGCAACTCGTCCCTGGAGATCACATTATCGGCGGAGCTGTACTCGCATTCCAGAGCCGGGCCGCCCAGGCCATCGCGCCGCAACTCCGGCAGCATTGGGACGATCACGTAGTGGTTGCCTCGCGCGACGGTACGATGCACTTCCTCCTCCGAGATCAGGATCTCGTGCACTTTTTCCCCGGGGCGGATCCCGGTCATCAGCATCTTGACCGGCCGGTCGCCGACCAGGACCTGGGCGATATCGGTGACGCGGGCGGAGGGGACCCGAGGGATGTAAGTCTCGCCCGGATGGGCTTCACGCAATGCTGCGAAGATCACGTCCACCGCCTGGTTGAGGCTTAGCAGGAAGCGCGTCATGTCCGCCGTAGTGATCGTCACGGGGCCGCCGTTGCGAATCTGCTCGTGGAAGAGCGGAATCACCGAGCCACGCGAAGCCAGGACGTTCCCGTAGCGGACGCAGATGAAGCGTGTCTCCGGACAATCCAGGTTGGCCCGGATGAAGACGCGCTCCTGAATGGCCTTGGTCATCCCCATCACATTGACTGGCTTGCAGGCCTTGTCGGTCGAGATGCCGATCACCGTCTGGACACGCAGGCGCTGCTCGCTGATGGCCCGGACGATGTTCTCCGGGCCGCCGATGTTGGTCTGGACTGCCTCAAAAGGAAAGTACTCACAGGTGGGCACCTGCTTGAGGGCCGCGGCGTTAAAGACGACATCAGCATCCCGCAGCACGGCGCTGACCGCGTGAAAGTCGCGCACATCGCCAATGCGGAACTCGAGGAGCTGCTCAAAATTGCGGTAGATGACCTCATCGGTGGCCGCCCGGCGCTGAAGGTATTCCATGCGCATTCCATGCTGCTTGGCCTCATCGCGCGAGAAGACTACGACCTTGCGAGGCCGGCCCAGCTCACCGGCGAGCAGGCGATGGACCAGCACTTTGCCCAGTGAGCCGGTGCCGCCGGTGATGACGATGCGTTTGTCAGTCAGCATACAGATTCCTCAGGAATGAAGTTGAGAGTACGGGGTCGGGTCGTGCGCCAGCCGGGCGATCATGTCTTCCCAGGAGGGCGGCGTGAAGCCGGTGGCCTGGCGGAAGCGGGTGCTGTCCAAGCTGCGATCGCAGAAGAACGCCTCGTCGCGGTTCACGCGGATCCCCAGCTGCAGCGCCTGATTGAGCAACTGCAGGAGATCGTACTTGCTGATCGGCTCAGACGACACCTGCCACAGGCCCTCCAGATCCGGATGTTGCTCCAGCAGGTCAGCGATCAGGTCCGCCAACACCTGGGTGGTAAAGCCCGAGTAGATGGCGCGGGCGTAGCCGTTCACGCTCCGGCCCCGCTGCCCGATAAACCATTCGAACAGGCCCGAGCGCGTGCCCAACTCACGACCGACGATGGAGGTGCGCAACGTCAGGCGGCCGGGCCCGCTTACCTCGCCGAGAAACTTCGTGCGGCCATACAGATCCTCGGCGTCCGAGGGATCGCTCTCGGTGTACCGGCCTTTTCGTCCTGAAAACACACAATCGGTGCTGATGTGCACCAGCCGTGCCCCGGCCGCCTGGCAAAGTTGCGCCAGGCGATGCGGGAACACCGCGTTGAGCGTCAGGCTGGGAAGCGGGTCTTTGGCGCCGGGGAGTTGTTTGATCAAGCCGATGCAGTTGATCACTGCTTGCGGCCGGGCCGTAGCGATTGCGCGGATTACGCTATCGAGATCCTCGGCCTGCACGCCGCCCAGCAGTGACAGACCGCCCAGGACGGGATGATGCTGGTAAGCAGCGACGCTGCCGCGCACCGTGCCGACCGCTTCGAATCGGCCGCCCAACACCTGGATCAGTTTATGACCCAACATGCCGGTGGCCCCTAGAATCAAGACCTTCATTGGCGCCTGCCCTTCCCGTGAGGGGAGTCTGCCACGCCCTCGTGCCCAATCGGATCAGCCATAGACCCTTCATTATACCCAGCCACACATTTCACCCGGATGTCAGTACAACGCGCGTCGCTCGGATCGGCGTTGTCAGGGAACGGCTCAGGGCACGCCTGCAAACAGGAGATGAAAGGGGCCGGCCCTAAAACGGCAGGCCGGTCAAACGCAGCCGGGCAGTCCGGCGCACAAGACAAGCATCACCCCTCAGGCGCTCGCCTGCCTGACCCGCATCCAGAAGGCGGATGGCTCCGACAAAGGATAGTGTTGCCGCATCACATCAAACTCCGGAAACACCGCCCGCATCCGCTCCGGGTAGCGCTCCATCAGATAATTACCCGGCCACAACACTTCAAACCGTTTGTTGAAGGCGAGGAAGGCCTGGAGCAAGTACTGCTCATTCCAATAGAGCTGATTCTCGAAGTAAACGCGCGGGTAAGGTTTGGGCAGGCTGATGTCGTGGACGTGAACCAGAACCCCAGGAGAGAGCCGCGGCAGGATCTCCAGGTACTCCATCTGCACATCGCCTCCCGTGCGTAGCGCATGGCTCGAGTCGATAAACAAGAAGTCCCCGGCTTGCAGCCCTGTGAACAGGGCCAGATCCGCATCCTGCACCTTGACCGGGATCAGTTGGGATAAACCAGGAATACCTTCTCTTAAGATGTCCCAGGGGTAAGGCTCCAGCGCGATCAGTTGGACGGCGCGGCCGGTCTCTTCCTGGTTCTTTAGGCAGGCCTGCCCTGCTAGCAGAGTCGAGAAACCGGAGCCGATCTCGATAATCCGACCGGGCTTAAGGTGGCGGATCAAGCCATAATACACGTGAGCGTCCACGGCCATATACCCGCCATTGATGAGGTAAAAATCGCGGGGATTGCCAGTGGGTTGGAGTGGAAAGTGCGCCCGGAACTCTTCAACATAGGCTGGAAGCACCTGCTCCAGCAGGTCAAGGCCGACGGCCTCATTCATGTCTAGCCCAATCAATTGAGACGCTGTCGAGCCGCAGGGGCTGGCTAGGTCCGCCTCATCCGGCAACGGCAAATAATAGTGTTTGCGCAGCAGGTGAAACCCGTGTCGATAAAAGAGATCATGGGCCGGATTGCCCTCTTGGCGCTCCAGGTGCGCCGCAACCACACCCGCCCATGCCAGGACTTGAGCCGGG
This sequence comes from Anaerolineales bacterium, assembly GCA_034434015.1. Classification (GTDB taxonomy): domain Bacteria; phylum Chloroflexota; class Anaerolineae; order Anaerolineales; family UBA6663; genus SpSt-583. The sequence continues at coordinate 61,633 of DAOUAB010000111.1, read as the reverse complement.
TCTAGTTCAAGAGCCTCCTCGGAGAACAGGAGAATGCCCCGGCGGCTGAAAGCTTCCATCACCCGGCCCACCGGCCGGCGTGCCAGGCGATCTGCCAGTAATTCAGCAAAAACCCCAGGGAAGCGCTCGACGAGAGGACGCAGCACCCCTTGGACCAGCTTGCGAAAGGTTCGTGTCAGAACGGAGAGTTGGATAGCCACAGTATTTCAAACCCAATCCTTCAGGGAAGCTCGATCAGGTCCAGCCCGTAGAAACCGCGGCGCTGCCGAACCTGATCCTGAATAAAGGTCGCAAACGTCACGTTGTCGTTATCCGGGAAGCGCCTGTCCCGCGCGCGGCGCGCGTAATTGACGACCGCAATGCCCTGGGCCGGGATCTCGCCAGCTGAGAAATAGCCAGCCAGAAAAAGTGCGCTCGGCGCAAACAGCCCATTGCCCCGAGCCGCAAACCAGCCGCAGTACTTACTATCACAGGGCGCAAAGCGCGCCAGATTCGGGGTTGTCAACAGTTCGAGGATGGAGGCACGTCGACCTGTCTGAATGTCAACGTAATAGAGATTGTAATCAGCATCGTGCACTTCCCAGTTACCCGTGACCGGGTTTAGGACCTCTAACACGACATGCCCCAGGACGCCAGTGTGGATATCAGAATACAAGTAGACCGTGCGCGTTGAAAAGCCCATTGCTTGAAGAAGTGTACCCAGGACATTTTCGTAGTTGCCACATAACAGCTCTGGCAGTTCCGCATCCGGAAGGCCGATACTGGTCTTATAAAGCATCTCCAATACGTAAGTCACGTCGTTTGCATGGCGAACATACCAATCACCATCTCCGTGTCGGCTGTTTTCAAACACGTATAAGCGTGAAGCGTCCAGGAGATTAACGTTTCTCTCGGCAGCCAGATCCCGCACGGCCGCCAAGCTCTCATGTAAATAGGGAATTTGCGGGTTGGGGTTTTGGACGGAGGCGAAATCCTCTACCAGCTTGTGTGCGGTAAGCCCGTCCTCTGAAAGATGATCATGAGAAGTGAAGGTCGCCGGATCAGCAGGTTTCACATCGCGGGCGTGAGATTGGCATCCAAACGCGTGCAGCCGTCCGGCGGTCTCGGCTCGAAGCAATTCTAACAACTCACTGGACCGAGCCCAGAAGATTCGAGCTTCCTGTTGCACGTCCGGATCATCCAGCACACTTAGATGGTCTATCTGTCGCCCCAGATCAACAATCACCCCTTTGAGATTTACCCAGCTACGATCATCACATGACAGCCCCCGATCCGGGGGCTGGCTCGCGAGGTGGCGTGCGGCTTGATCAAAACCCCTGCTGATCTCAAACAGGCGCTCGTTCAAGACGACGCGCTGATCAACGATCTCAGACTGCCCGGTCAGGGAGCCCTGCGCCATGCCAAACATCAACACCATCACGGGTCCGATCAGCCATCGGACATGTCGGCTGAAGCGATGCATCCAGGAACTCCTTTTCAGTGATATCAACTCTCCGGTGTGGCGCAGCACCCATTCCAAACCTCAGCGCTCTAATTCGCCACTTGAACGGCTTGGGTGGGTTCAGGCCCTTACTCTAGTACGGATGGGTGCCGAGCGCCGATCCGCTGATACCAGCGGCGCAGCCGATTGTAGAGGCGTGGGGCAAGCCATGGTTTAATAAGCACACGCACCAGCAACTGCATAGCTCGTCGCCAGGACGCCCGGCCCGCGAAGCCAGCGAAACCTCGAGGGCTGTGGCGCGCCGCCGATGCCAGCCACACGATCCCCTGCCGTAGATCCCGATTGACCAGCGCCACCGACCCATAATGCCAGTACATCTCTGTCCACAAACGTGTTTGCACGGACGGGCTCAAGCCCGGATCCTCGGCAAAGGCTTTGCGATAATAGTGCGAGCGGGCCGCTAGCTTTTCGGCCAGAGCCAGCGGGTCGCTTCGCCGGTACGTGACCTGCACCAGGGGCGTTTCGATCTGGAGCACCTGGTGACGCCGGGCAATGCGCCGCCACAAGTCCAGGTCTTCGCACATGTGCATGGTTTCGTCGAAGCCTCCGACCTCAGCCAGTACCATCCTCCGGACCATAACGCTCGGCGTAGTGATCAACGCTCTTTGGATAAAGAGCATTTCGGGGTAAATCTGCCCAGACAGCCGCTCGGGCGACTCTCCACCGCCCGGGAGCGGGCGGCCAGCCTCGTCCACGGCCAGGTACATGGAGTACACCATGCCATACGCCCGGTTTTGGTCTAGGGCCTCGACCTGCACCCGCAGCTTGTCAGGCAGAAAGACGTCGTCGGAATCTAAGAAAGCCACATACTCACCCTGCGCTACAGCCATGCCGTGGTTGCGGGCCGCTGAACGGCCGCAGTGCGGCTGTGGCAGATAGCGGATGAAAGGCCGACCCTGAGCGAGCGCGGCGACCAGGCTGGGAGTCGAGTCGCTTGAGCCATCATCCACGACGATCACCTCGTAATCCCGGTAGGTCTGCGCCAGCACACTCCCGATCGCCCGACCAACGACCTCCGCCCGGTTGAAGGTTGGGATCACGACACTGACCCTGGGCACAGCTCAGATATCCTGCCGCGGACGGACGGCGTGGGCCAACTGCCGGCCTGCCGCCTGGGCGCGGCGCCCGCTCCAGCGCAGCAACGCATAAAGCGGCGGAGGCAGGCGCTTCAGCGCACGCAGCAGTTGGTTCCGTCCAAGCACCCACAAGATAGGTGGGTGACACCAGACAGCCTTCAGATAATGGAGAGCGGCAGCAAATCGGTCCCGCCCGCACATCTCGGCCGCCACATGATGAGCCCAGCCCCAGGCCTCCGCACGCACCTGCCGCACCTCGGCGGGCAGGTCCGGCCGGGCATAATATTTGCGCATCAGGCGGATGTGCTCGGCGGCCATAGCCCTGCCCGCATGGGAGACCGAGGCCGACTGAGAATGAACCCGAAAGGTGGCGAGCGAGGCTGGGATACGCGCAAACGGGCCATACAGGCCGAGCCGCAGCCAATACTCGAAATCCGCCACGTAGCGGAACTCGGGATCGCGCAGCCCGGCCAGCTCGAACGCGCGGCGGCGGATAAAGGCGCCCGGCCCCACAATGCAGTGGTGGCGAGTGAGCATATAACGGTAGTTGTACTCCGGCACCTGCACCCGCTCGATCAGCTCGCCGCGCGGGCCGATCTTGTCCCAGTCCGGGTACGCGACCAGCACCTCGGGATGTGCAATCATGAAGTCCACCGCCGTCTGCACCGCGCCGGCCAGCAGAGGATCGTCAGAGTTAACCACCGCCACGAACTCGCCGCGCGCTTGCTGCCAGCCCTTGTTGACGGTTCGGGTCTCCCCCATGTTCGGATGGGAGTCCCAGATGATCCGGCCGCTATACCGCGCCAAGACCTCGCGGGTGTGGTCCTGAGAGCCGTCATCGAGGACAATGTACTCCAGCGGCGCATAGTCCTGGGCCAGGACGCTCTCGATGGTCGCGGCCAGATAGTCGGCCCGATTGTAGGCCGGCGTGATGATGGTGACCAGCGGGTTCATGCCGGAGGGGCCGCCGCTGATGCTATCGGGCGCGGCGGCCGGGCCGCGCAGACTTCATCAAGCAGCGCCTCCCACTCACGGACCACCCCGGCGAGATCGTAGCGAGAGGCACGCTCAGGGCCGCGCGCCCGCAAGGTCTGATAGAGATCCTCGTCGCGCGCGATCCGCAGCATCGCCTGGGCCAGGGCCTCCGGATCGTCCGGGCGGACGAGCAGGCCGTAACGGTCGCCCTCCAAGACCTCGCGCGGCCCAAAGGGACAATCCACTGAAATCGGCACCGCCCCGCACAACATCGCCTCAAGCAGCACCAGGGCGAAGCTCTCCACCCGCGAGGTCAGCACCAGGGCGCGCGCCGCGGCCATGAACGGGTAAGGGTTCGTCACCTCGCCCAGGAGACGAACATGCGCCTCCAGGCCGCGGGCCTGGATTTTCGCCTCCAGTTCGGCCCGGCGGCTGCCTTTGCCCAGCATCAGCACCACAAAGTCGTCCATATCGCGGCGCAGGAGGTCGGCAGCGTCGATGAGCAGGTCCGGATTCTTGTCATAGTCCAGGCGTGCGACCTGCACGAACAGCGTTTTGCCCGCAGCGGGCGGCTCCGGCAGCGGCGCGCGCGCGTGTTGCCGGATCCAATCACAGGCGACCGGGTTGACCATGACGCGCACGTTTGCGGGCGGGACCCCGTAGTGGTTGCTCAGGTCGTCGCGGCAGCCCGTGCTGGGCACGGTGACCACCTCGGCGCTGCGGCAGGCGTTTGAGAAGAGCCACTCCTCATCCGCCAGGCGCTCGCGGTCAGGATAGATCAACGGCAGGTTGAAAGACTCGACGCTGTGCAGCGAGGCGATATAGCGCCGGCGCGTGAACACCTGGGTCAACCATACCCGGACTGCAGCCTCCTCCATGATGGGCACCAGGATGGCGTCAGGGTCGAATCGGTTGAGCACCCGTTTTAGCCCCAGGGTTTGAGGCCAGAGATCGGCCAGGGGGCCAAGAAGCCGCGACATTTCGCGCTGAATAGGAGAGGGCGTGGTCGTCGCCGAGGGCGGCGCCGGTGGCTGAGGCCGCCTCCGGGCGGCCAGGGTGGCTCGCAGGGACTTCCAGCGATGGTATGCGCCCCGCAATCGGGCCCCGAGCGCCAAGCGTCCTCGCAGCGAGGGGTCGAGCAGGCGGTAATAACGCAGACCGGCCTGGACCCACCCCGGCTGCGGCCTCTCCGGAGGCGGGGGTGGGAGCAGCTCGGCCAGGAGCATGCGCGTGACCGGCTCGACCGGGTGGACCGGGATGGCCGGGTCATATCTGATCGGGCACTCAGGGAGGTCGAACAGATGGACGACGTGCGGCTCGAAGCGGCTGCGGTTCAGACTGTGCGCCAGGTCAAAAGTCACGCGCTCTGCGCCGCCCCCCCAAAGCACCCGGCCGACGAAAACGACCTGCTGCCGTTTAGCCTGGGATGGAGTCAGCATCGCAGCCACGAGCCTCATTTCACCAGATCAGGCGCCAGCCGGTTGAGCAGACGCCGCGCCAGCCGCTTGAGAGGCCGCGGGATGGAAGCTCGGGCTCTGCGGACCCAGGATTTCCAGACGGGCTCGGCAGACGCATCCGCTTGGGCCCGAACGGGGAGCGCCTCCATCCGTCGCAGCAGCTCTGCCGCGATCTCCCTCCCCGACGGCGCTTCGCCGCCTGGCAGAGAAAGCGCCAGCTGTCGCTCGGAGGGCGGCCAGCCTGTCAGGCGCGGATAGTCAATCGTGATCAAGGTGTCCAACGGGGCGAGGGCGGCCAGCGTGGCCTGCACGGCGCGCTCGTCGGTGACACCGAGGTAAATCACTTCCTCTATGATACCGAGGCGCTGGTTCGCGCGCCCCACCAGCGCCACCTGGCAGCCGGCGTGTTGTAGGGAGTGGGCGATCTCCAACACCCGGCGAAGTGGTCCGGAGGGGGCTACAAGTTCCAACGGAATGCCTGGCGGAAGCACGAGCACGATCTCCCGCGTGCTCGTCGGACCAGGCCAGTCCGGGGGATACAGGCCCTCGAATTGGCGCAGGTAAGTAAGCAGCGGCTGCGCCGCAGCCGGGTCGGACTGGTGCGCCCAGTAACTCAGCGCCCCGAGGCGGTCCGGCCGGGTGGGAGCGTAGGCCACAGGCTGGTCCCCCTGGCAGGCCGCCGCGATGATCCGCTCGAGGAACCCGAGCGGCGTGCTGGCGTGCTGGCGTGCGGCTTCGCTCAAACGCTGTCTGATCCGCAGCCGTAACTCGGCCGCGTCTGGCCCGGCATACGTCCAGACCCACTCGACCAGACGCATCAGCAAGGCCGGGTGAGGCCCCAGGGAGTACAGCAGGGCGGTCGGCTCAGTCGCGTATTCGAGCGTCTTCTCAACAGCCCGCCGAACCTGGGCCGGCTCGGCCCAGTTCAAGGCCGGAAAGCACTCCTGGAAAGGATGGGCGTTGAGGAAGCGAATCCCGGCCTTGGCCGTATCGTAAAAACAGGCCTGCATGAAGACTTCGGAACCCTGGCCGGGGTGATTGCGATTGATGCACGTCCATTCGGGGATGAAGCGAGCCGGATAACGTGCCAGGAGCCGGAGCCACATATCGTAATCCTGCGCGTAGCGCAGGCTCTCATCGAATTCACCAACGGCCAGCCACGACTCGCGGTGGATGCAGATGGTGATGCCGCTGATGTAGTTACGGTAGAACAGGGTGACGATCTGGCACCCGTGCTCGGGCAACGGCCCCCACAGGTCGTGATCGGTCAACTCGCCCGTGGCCTCGCGCAGCAACCGGAAATACGAGAAGAAGAAGCGGCAATCCGGGTCACGCTTGATCCAGTCGCGGTTAATCTCCAGCTTGCGGGGATCGAACAGGTCGTCGGAGCTGAGCCAGCATATCCATTGGCCGCGCGCCTGGCGCAGGGCCGCGTTGAGCGCCGAGGCCGTGCCGCCGTTGGCCTTGCGGAAAGGGCGGATGCGAACGTCGCGCCTGGCGTACTCGTCCAGGACCGCTGGCGTCGCATCAGTCGAGCCATCGTCCACGACGACGGCCTCCCAATCCGCCTCGGTCTGGGCCAGGAGGCTGTCGAGCGCGGGAGCCAGGTAATGGGCCTGATTGTAAGTCGGCACAAGAATGGAGAAGAAGGGGCCATTGGACATGCTGTCCTCATTCTCGGGCGCGTGGCGCGCGGGCGAGCTGCTCGTAATAGGCGATCACGCGAGGACCGATGGTGGCGCGATCGGCCACCCGGCGGACCAGCGCCAGGTTGCGGGCGGCGGCGGCGTCCACCAGCGCGTCGTCGCTCATGGCCCGCGCCAGGGCCTCAGCCACCTCGTTCGGATACAGGTTCCGGGCGAAGAGCACGTTTTCAGGCTCGGACACCAATGGCGTGATCGTCTCGAGAGGCGAGACGATGGGGAAAGCGCCGGCCGCCATTGCCTCCAGCAGGCTGTTGGGAACGCCGTCGGTCAGCGAGGGGGCCAGCAGCACGCGCGCCCGGGGCATCATCTCCAGAACCTGCTCGCGCGGCAGCCGATCGTACAGACAGCAGCTTTCGCGGATCTCCTGGGGAAGCGCGCCAAACCACATCCGGACCTCGGGCTGGACCACCCACAGCAGATGCAGGCGGCAGGGACGAATCCGGTCCCAGGCGAGCCGGAGGGCCTCGAAGACGGGTAAGGCTTTAGCGGCCGGCGCCTCGTAGGCCTTGGGCCAGAGAATCCAGCGTTCGCGCTGCGAGGGCCGGCCCTGCCAGGCCGCAGCCAGCGCCTGGACGTCCATGCCTCCCGTGCCGGGCACGACCCCCAACGGGGAGCACTTTTCCGGGGCCAACCCCTCCGAACGGGCAAACTCGTAATTCGGGGCATTATCGGCAACGAACTGGTCGCATTCGGCCAGCACACTGCGGATCTTTTCTAGCCCGTCGGGCAGGTAACGACTGAGGGCTAGGTCCGGCCCGCCGCGCGCCTGCGCCACCCAGGTGCCGATGCCGGCCAACCGGAACTGTTGGCGCGTGCGCAGGTAGAAGTAGGAGGCCGGGTCGAACCCAAGGGTGTGAATGACATCGGGCCGCCAGCGCCGAATCACATCGGCCAGGGCTCGCTCAATAGAGGCCGGTTCAGCCTGGCGCGCAGCCCCTGAGGGCCGGAACTCCTCCATGATCTTTCGAAGCAGCCGCGCGGCGCGGCGGAACTTGGGAGGGAATACCCTGAGGCGCGTGTGCGGGTCCAGCGGGCCGGGGGGGTCAATGGTCACATACGTGCGCACGCGCCAGGTGTCAGGCGGCACGGCCGAAGGCAGCGCGAACAGGCGCACGTTGAGTTCGGCCCCGGCCAGCAGGTCAATCCAAGCGTGGGTGTGCGAACTCTCAGCCCAGCCGATGAAGAGGATCTTCGGACGGCCAGGGTAAGGATCGGGAGCAAAATCATTGGACATAGGAAAATCGCTGCCGGGCCATGACAGAGAGATCGCCCCCCGCGGCAAGGCGTCCACTCCACGCGCTGCGCCAGCCGCATTGCCACAAGCCCGGAGCGCACGTCAACGGCGGCCTGAACGGACCTCTGCACCGACCGGCGCCCGGTCAATGTAGGCGTGGCACCATCGTTCGAGAATCATCAAGAGCCAGGGTTGGCTCCAGTGGATCAGGCCTTCCAAGAAATCCCGGCGCACCCGAGCGACCGCTGCCGGCTGGAGCAGGCCGCGTGCCCGGACCACCTCCGGCGACAGCGCCTCCTCCAGGACCTCACGCAGCTCATGTTTCAACCAGACATCAACGGGGAAGCTGAACCCGCGCTTGGGCTGTCGGTCAATATCGTCGGGCAGCACTTTGAGGCGGCGGCCAGCGTCCACCAGGATGCGCTTGCTGCCGCTCTCACGATAGCTGGCCGTGTAGGGGTTGACGCCATCCGCCACCGGGCCAAGCTTCGACGAGGCCGGCAACGAAAAGGCCAGGTCAATGAGGGGCACATCCAGGAAGGGCACGCGCACTTCGAGCGAGTGGGACATGGACACGGCGTCAATATCGCGCAAGAGCTGGTTGCTGGTGTAGCCGCGCAGGCACAGGGCGCTGACGCGCTCCACGGCCGCCCCGGCGGGCAGCTCGTCGTTGAAGCGCAGCTCGTAGCTCGGCGAGCGCCCGGCCCCGGCAGCCAGATGCCAGCGTGGGTGGAGCAGGCGGGCCGCGCCAAGCGGCCCGAAGATCTGATAGGTGCCCGCATAGCGGGCGACAAATCCCTCGGCGCGGGCCTGTTGCAGCCAGGGCCCCCAACGCCCAAACACAAACGGATCGAGCGCCGGCAGGGAGGCCAGCCGGGCCCAGCCTGTCTCGATGAGGGCCTGCCGCTGCTGAGCATAGCGCGTCATCTGCGCAAACCAGGGATAACCGGCGAAGACCTCGTCCCCGCCGGTGCCGGAGATGGCGACCGTGACGGACCTGCGCGCGGCCAAGGAGACGAAGTAGCTGTTCAGACCGTCTACCGAGGGCTGGTCCAGCCCGGATACGAAGTGATCCAGGTGGTCGCGGACGTCCCGGCCGCTGACCTCGATACGGCTGTGGTCGGCGCCAAAGAATCGAGCCGTGCGCTCGGCCTCGTCCGTTTCGTCCAGGGCGGCGCCTTCACCCGGGAAACCAACCGAAAAGGTCTTGACCCGGTGCCCGGCGATGCGCGTCATCAGGCCGACCAGGGTGGACGAATCGATCCCGCCGCTCAGGAAAGCACCGATGGGGACGTCGCTGACCATCTGAAGCCGGACGGACTCTTCCAGCGCCCCGGCCACGGCCTCCACCAGCTCGGCGTATGGGCGCGCCCGCATCCCGGCCAGGCGATCCAGACCGAAACGCCAGTAACGCTCCACCCGCGTCCGGCCGCGCTCCACAATCAGGCGGTGCGCCGGCAGCAGCGCCTGGACCCCCCGCAGCAAGGTGTGCGGCTGATAAACGGAACCGTAGGTCAACAGCATGCGCACGGCCTCGAAGTCAATCTCGGGGCGCACCAGCCCGCTGGCCAACAGCACTTTCAGCTCGGAGGCGAACACCAGCCGATTCCCGGCCCAGGTATAGAGCAGCGGCTTGATGCCCACCTGATCCCGCGCCAACAACAATCGCTCACGCCCTGGCCCCCCGCGCAGATCCAAGATGGCCAGCGCAAACATCCCACGCAGGCGCAGGAGGAAATCGTCACCGTAGCGCTCGTACAGCTTCAGCACGACCTCGGTGTCGGAGTGCGAAACGAAAGACTCGCCCTGAGCCTCAAGCTGTCGTCGCTCCGACTGAAAGTTGTACACCTCGCCGTTGTAAACGATCCAGACCGTCCGCTCCGGGTTGCTCATCGGCTGGTGGCCCGCCGGTGAGAGATCAATGATTGCCAGACGGGTCATGCCCAGCACGGCACCAGGCCCACAAAACACACCGCTATCGTCCGGTCCTCGGTGGCGCATGGCCATGACCATGGCATCGACCGCTGTCCGGTCCGCGTCTCCCCAGATTCCGCATATCCCGCACATATCAGCCGTCCGTGCTTCCTAAGCCTTGCCGCGGAGACGCCGCAGCCATTGCTCCAGGCGGACCGCCCAATGTGTGTGAAGGGTTCTCTCCAGCCGCCCCAGCGCCTGCGCCCGCTCGCCCAACTCCGCCTCCAGCCGCCCCAGCGCCTGCGCCCGCTCGCCCAGCTCGATTTCAGCTTGGTGCACTCGCTCGGCCTGTGCGGCCAGCTGCCGCTCGCGCCGCGTGATGCGCAGCATGATCTCGACCTGCTGGGCGCGCGTCGCGTCCTCCCGCTGCTGTTCGACCCTTGCCAGCGCCTCGGTCACCAGGGCTGTGATATGGCTCTGAAGCGGGTCCGATCCAGGCGGGGGCGCAACCTCGCCACAACGCAATATGACATACAGGCTGTGGCCGGGGACACCCGGCAGCCAGCGCACCCCAAGCTGCTTGAGGTGGTCCACCAGCCATAGGATCTGATCGACGGGCAATCGATCCCGGACCTCGGGGATCTGACGGCAGAGCTCAGCTGGCCAGATGGAGGCCTCCCACAGATAAGGTAGATAGGCCTGCCATAGATAGTCGGGCAGGGGTTCGCGGGCGACCTTTTCCACGTAGAAGCCCAGGCCCGGCATCGCCTCACGAAATACCGGCTCACTCCAACGTGAGACATGATGGGGCGGCAGCTCGGTCAGGGCTCCACTGAAGAAACGGATTGGCCCAGTGGAATCAGGGACTCCCACTATGACCAGCCCATCCGGCCGGACAAGTTGGCGCACGCCCGCCAGCAAGCCAGCGGGATCGCCGGTGTGCTCGAGCACCTGAAAAAGACAGACGGCGTCAAACGACCATCCGCCGGTCGCTTCCAGGACGGCTTGCGGAAAGCCTCCCTGGCAGACGAGATGGCCGCGGGCCTGCGCCTGAGCGGCCACTTCTGGGGAAAATTCGTAACCCACGGCCTCAAAACCCTCGGCTCGCAACTGATCCAGGAACTCCCCACTGCCACAGCCCACATCGAGCACACGCCGGCAGCCATAACGCCGCAGGTCCTGAAGTCCCTCCAGAAATTCCCACTTGTCGGTCACAAAGTATTCCTTGGCCGTGACGTCGGCGTAAAACTGGCGGCTGCCCTCCACAGGAGGCTGAAACATGCCGAAGCCGCAGTTCAGACAGTGATGCAGGCGGACGTGCCGGTCGGCAGGCTGGGCATACTCGTCCCACACGACACGATGGAAGGTTACGCCCGCCTCACTCTCCCAACGAGCCAGGAGGTCGGCCAGCCGGAACCTCTGACCCGTTGGCACAAAAGCCGGGGCGCGGCAAAGCGGACAATCTGCCACGTGGGCCAGCAGTATGGATGCCATCAGTCGGCGGGTCGCGGGACAGGCTCAACAGGCGCTGATCGTGAACGCCTGTCCATGAAAGCCGAAGGAAATAAACTCGCGCAGCGCAATTTGCGGATTGGCATCCAGCCATTCCCGGCAGGCCCGCTGCTGGCCATAGTCGGGCAAGTTACGAAAACAGCGCCAATCATCAAAGATCACCACTGAGCCCACGGACAACCGTGGCGTGAGAAAGCGCAACACAGGGATGGTCGACTCGTACAGGTCGCAGTCGATCCAGGCGACCGCGATCCTGCCCAGCCTGTTCGCCCGGGCGGTCTCATCGTTGAGCGTCTCATGAAACCAGCCTTTGAGGATCACCACCCGTTCAGGGTCCAGACCGGCGGTGCGGAGGCTGGTTTGAAAGTCCGCCTCGGAATAGGCGAACTGCCCGGTGCAGAAGCTGCTGGTGTAGCCGTTCTGGGCATCGATGCCACGCGGCTCCGGCAGGCCCTCAAATGAGTCGGCGGCCACAAACCGCATCTGCGGAAACAGCGGGGCCATGATCTTGTAGGCGTAAAAAAAGGTGGTGCCTTTATAAACACCGAATTCCATATAGTCGCCCGGGATCTCGGCCCCGACCAGATAATCCGCAACGTTGTCAATCGCATCCCAGCGGTTGCGATAGTAATTGAATAACCGCTCTTCGATGCGATCCACGCGCGATCTTAACTCAGCCCATTGAGTCGCCCCGGCCTGTATCTGGGTTGAGGCGGCCAACATCTCGGACTGAGCCTGGACCGTCCGACGGAGTACCTCAACCTCGGCCAGCAAACTCTGAACCGAAGTCTGGCCACCCCCCCATGGCAGCCGCAGGGTGGACCACAAGCGTCGCCATAGGTTCATGAGGCTCTCGCCCCACTGGCTGGGGCAGGCGCCGGGGCCCCATCCAAGAGTCTGACCGTCTGAGTGAACTCGCATTGGTAAACCCCCGGGAAGATCTGGAAATGCCGGGTCAAATTGGGGTTCACCTCGACAGTCAATGAACTGGCGAACGGTAGCCCATCAATGTCCTCAATATCCTTGCGGCCAACCCACAACAGCAGACGGTATGTATCAGGCCGCAGCAAGACATGATGGAGCACGAAGCAGACCTCGGCTGTCTGGCCAGGCTTGAGCGAAACATACTGATCCATCAGCGCCGTACTGACGTCAATGATTCGAAAGCCCGACAGATCATAAACAACCAGGGCGACGTTGGCCTCGCGAATGCGCGCGAAGGCGGTCAGCGTCACCTCAACTTTCAAATCGTAGCCGGTCAGGAAAGCCGGCCGCGGCCGGCCATCCGGCCCCAACGGTGTGATGCGCAAAGTGACAAAGCGGGCTTTGCCATTGCCGTAGCGCTCGCCCCGCCGCATAGACTCGCGGGTCTCCTCCGAAGTCTGCTCGGCCTCGGCTCGAGGCTGATAGATCACCTCGGTCGGCAGTGTGGCACCCAGGAGGGGCGCCGCCCCTGGCCGGCGGTCTATCCCATCGCCTGAGTCCGCGTCGTCCTGCATCGGTTGCCCAACTTGAGCTCCGTTGTCCCCGGCGGGTCGGTACAGCGTCGTCACCTGGGCGGGCTCGGCCGCGGGCGAGCTGGCGACAACCGCCGAGGCGTCCAGATACTCCTTCGTTACCTCCGCTGAGGGGCCATCCCGGACCAGGCGCCCTTGGTCCAGCCACAGGCAGCGACTGCAAAATGCCACGACGGAGGGCAGGCTGTGGCTGACAAACAGCACGGTCCGGCCCTGGCGCATGACTCCCTCCATCTTGCCCAGAGACTTACGCTGGAAGGCCGCATCGCCCACCGACAGCACTTCATCTACGATGAGGATCTCAGGGTCGAGATGCGCAGCCACGGAGAAGGCCAGCCGGGCAAACATACCGCTGGAGTAGTGCTTGACAGGGGTATCGATGAACTGCTCCAGCTCAGCAAACTCGACGATTTCGTCAAAGCGCCGGGTGATCTCGGCCTTCTTCAGACCCAGGATCGCAGCGTTCAGGTAAATGTTCTCTCGCCCGGTGAGCTCGGGGTGGAAGCCGGTGCCCACCTCCAGGAGCGCCCCCAACCGGCCATAGATCTCCGCAAAGCCACGGGTCGGCTTGGTGATGCGCGCGAGGATCTTGAGCAGGGTGCTTTTGCCCGCCCCGTTTCTTCCGATGATGCCGATGGCCTCACCGTATCGGGCTTCGAAGGAAATCTCGCGCAGGGCCCAGAGCAGGCCCGGGCCTTCCGGCGTCCGAGGCGGCGGTGGAGGCTGGCGCCACAGCCGGCGTTTGGCGCGGCGGAGGGCGTCCCAGGCGGACAGGCGCAGGTCCTGGTAAGGGTCGTGGGCTCCCAGCCGATAAAGCTTCCCCAACCCATCCACGCGAAGCGCCAGATCACTCATGATTTTAGGGTTATACCACATCCGCCGCATTCTCTTCCATGTGCCGGAAGACGAACGCGCCGGTGACGATGAGCAACACGGCGGCCAGGCACGTCCACGAAAAAGCGCCCAGCGGAAAACGCTCAAACGAGAACACCGCCCAGCGCATTGCCTCCACTAATCCGACAACGGGGTTCAGGTCATACAGCCAGCGCCAGTTGGCAGGCACTAAGCTGACCGGGTAAAAAATGGGGCTGGCGTACAGACCAATCTGCAGCAGCACGGGCACGAGCCGGCCGACATCTCGGAACTGCACGTTAAGGGCCGAGAGCCACAACCCGGCCCCCAAGGCCAGGCCCGCCGCCGCCAGCAGCGCCACCGGCAGGAACAGCCAGGTCCAGGCCAGGGAGAGCCTGAACACCAGCGCCACCCCCAACAGGGCCGTGAGGAGCACGCCGGCATCCACCAGGCCCACCAGCAAGGGAACCACAGGGATGATCAGGCGCGGGAAGTAGACCTTCGAGAGCAGGTAGGAATTCGCCACCATACTTGAACACGCCGTGGCGACCGCATTCTGAAAGTACATCCAAGGCACCAAGCCCGAGAGCACCAGCACTGGGTACGGCAGGCCGCCTGTCGGCACCTTGGCAAAGAGCCCGAGCACGAACGTGATGATGATGGCTGTAGAGAGCGGCTGAAGCAGCACCCAGAACACTCCCAGGCCGGTGTTGCTATACGAGACCCGAATATCGCGCCAGACCAGATAAAACAGCAGGTCGCGGTGTTGCCACAACTCATGTAGGTCAACCGTTTGCCAGCCTCGTGAAGGCTCAATGCGTAAGGCAGGATCGGGGGTAATCATGGTTCGTCAATCAGTCAGCGACCCCTCTGGGAATAGCTCGCAGTCGAGCAATAGAAATAAGCAGGCCAATCTATGAAGCAATGGGCAGATCCACCCAAAGTCTCCCATCTTTTAAGAAAGCACCGTTCATCCTAACCGGTCGCCAATCGACTGTCAACCCAAGCCCGGGATATTAAAGATGCCCGGAGTCGAAACTTAGAATGGGTCTCCAGCTGAACGAGAAACCGTGCAAAGCGTTTCAGGCCCCTGGGATTGCGACTGGTGGGGTAGCCTTGCTGGTTTCAAGCACTATAGACAACCATTTACACAGATGACTTCGCCATGCCTGCCGCCTGGCGCAGCAACCGCTGTTGCAGCGCCTCGCGCAGCCCGGCCGGCGTGTTTGCAGCCAGCGCCTCCCCGGCCGGCGCCGGCCCCGCGCCGGCCCACACCACGTCCGGCGCCGCCCGCAGCGCCGCGCTAATCCCGGGCAACGCCAGCGCCGAGGCCGGATCGCCCGGGCCCAGCACCACCAGCCGCGCCCGGCGCAGCGCGGCCAGCGCCGCCTTCTCGGCCTCAGCGTCCGTCAGCTCGCCCACCGCCAGCACCCGGCCGTGCAGGCGCAACGCGCGATGCAGCGCCGGCAGATCGCGCGGCCACTCATCCGAAAGGCCGCCCGCCAGCAACGCCCGCACGGCCTCCGGGTCCTCGGCCAGCGCCGCCAGCGCCTCGACGGCCTCGGCGCGCGAAGGCCGAAGCGCGCCGTTCACGCGCCGCGGCGCCAACAGCACGGTGACGTCCCGGCTGAGCGTAACGACGGCGCTGAGCGCCGCCGCCGTGCCGCCGTCCCCCGGGATGAGCACCAGCGCCGGGTCGCCGCTCAGCTTCGGCTCGACGCGCTCGAAGACCAGCAGGACCGTCAGCCCGGCCGCCACCAGCAGGCCGAAGAGCATGTTGGCGACCAGCGGCTCCAGGCGGGTGAGCATCACGGCCGTCGCCCCGAGCGAGACGGCGGCGACGTACAGCGTCAGCACGGCGCGCGGCTGGCTGAGCCCCAGCTGCACCAGGCGGTGTGACGTGTGGTCCGAGCCGCCCTGGAACGGCGAACGCCCGCGCCGCAGCCGCGAAACCGTGACCAGCGTGGTGTCGAAGATGAAGACGCCCAGCACCACGATCGGCGCCATCCAGGTGGAGGCCAGCGGGTATTGCAGAAACCGGATCTGGATGCCCAGCGCGGCCAGCAGGAAGCCGATCGTCAACGAGCCGGCGTCGCCCATGAAACTGACGGCGGGCGCCAGGTTGTAGAACAGGAAGCCGACCGCCGCCCCCAGCAGCGCGCCGGCCAGGCTGGCCACCAACCCCTGCCCCTCCAGAGCCGCCATCAGAAAAAAGAACGCGGCCGCCACGGCCGTCAGCCCGGCCGCCAGTCCGTCCATGTTGTCCATCAGGTTGGCGGCATTGGTCAGGCCCACCACCCAGACGACCGTGATGGCCATGTCCAGCCACCAGACGCCGAACAACTGGACGCGCACGCCGAAGACCGTCAGAAACAGCGCGGCGACGACGCCGGCCCCCAGCTTGAGCCAGGCCGGCAGGCCGTACCGGTCGTCCCACAGGCCGGTGACGAAGAGGAGGGTGGCGCCGCCCAGGATGCCCAGCCCCTGGGTGAACCAGTCCCGCTGCCCGAAGGCCAGGAAGGCCGCGCTCACGCCGACGTACAACGCCAGCCCGCCCAACAGCGGCGTGGGCGCGCGGTGCGCCTTGCGCAGGCCGGGCTGATCGACCATGCCCAGGCGCCGCGCCAGCCAGCGCGTGACCGGGGTCGCCAGGAAGGCCAGAAGCGTGGCGGCGACGACGATGGGCAGGTACTGTGTCATGCGCTCCCCCCCTCTTACGGCGCGCCGATGACGACGCGGGTCAGCGTGGCATAGGGCGCGGTCTCGCCGCCCGCGCCGGTCACGGGCACGAAGCCCTCGGCGTTCACAAAGCCGGCGAGCAATTCATACTCCCCCGGCGGCGCGTCGGGCGGGATCCACACCCCGCGCCGGTCCACCACGGTCTGGCCGGCCCGCCAGCGCCCCGGCGTCAGCGCCCCGAACTGCACCGGGTTATCGCCGCCCGCCAGCACCACGCCGTCCGGCCCCAGCAGGTTGACGAACAGCGCGGTGGTCGTGTCGCACGGGTCGGCCTCGCAGCGCAGGCGGAGGGCCACCGGCAGCGCATCGCCGCGCCCAAACGCCCGCGGCACGCGCACTTCGGTCAACGTCACGCCCAGCGGCCAGACCGCGGCCGCCGGCAGTTTCTGCTCCGGCTCAGCCTCCAGGCTGTAGTAATACACTTCCAGCCCTTCACGCCAGCCGCCGGCGAAGCGATACGCGTTCGCATTCAGCCAGGCCAGGGTCGCCTGCGGCGCGTGGCCCCACAGATGCGTCCAGTCCATGACGACGGCCAGGCGCTCGCCGCTTCCGGGCGTCAGGACCGCGCCAGGCTCCTCTTCCAGCGGCGAGATCCAGGCCGCGCGGGCCGGGCCTTTGAGCAGGCCCAGCCAGGGGTAGACGCCGAAGTCGGCCGAGACGTTGACCAGGCGCTCCGGCGCGTACGGGCCGCCGCTCACTTCGCGCGCGAGCGACCGCGCCAGGTCCGCCGGGAGCCCGCCGTAATCCGGCAGGTTCCAGTAGCCGCGCCAGAGCAGCAGCGGGATGGCGGCCGCCGCCGCCAGGCCGCCGGCCGCCAGCGCGGGCCGGGCGCGCCCGCCGCGCAACAGCCAGGCCAGCGCCGCGCCGGTGACGACCACGGCCAGGCCGAGGCCCAGGCCGAGCGGCAGGTCGAAGTTGACTTCGCCGTTCGGCCCGGCGCGCAGCCAGACGAGGTCCCACGCGCCCGGCCCCCAGCGCTGCAACAGCCGGAAGAGCGGCGTCTCCGCCCAGCGCGTCCAGTCCAGCCCGAGGCTGGTGTCCGGGTTAGGGTAACGCTCGAACAGGCCGGCGTAGCCGACGCTCCAGTTCGCGGCGGCCACCAGCGCCTGGAGCAGCACGCTGAGCGCCGCCAGGGCCCAGGCCCAGCGCCAGCGCGCCAGGGCCTCCAGCGCCGGCAGCATCAACACCGGGACCAGCGGCAGCAGATAGCGCGGCCCCCAGGCCAGGCCGCCCCACCAGCCCGAAGCGCGCAGCGCGGCCAGCATCGCCAGCGTCCAGACCACCACCAGGACGGCGGGCAGGCGGTGGCGATGAAAGAAACCCGGCCAGCCGAGGACCGCCAGCGCCGTAACCGGCGCGAACACGAACAGGCCCTTGCCCGGGCTGAAGAGCAGGCCATACCACGGCGTGATCCCCTCCCGGCTGAAGGGATTGGCCGTGAAGTTGCCCAGCAGCGCAGACAGCGGGTAGCCGCGCAGGTTGAAGACGAGCAGGGCCGCGGCGGCCAGGCCGGCGAGCAGCAGGCCGCCGCCGGCCAGCAGCCAGGCCAGCGGCACGCGGCGCGCGCGGTACAGCGGCCAGGCCAGGCCCAGCGCCGCCACCGGCAGCGCGACCACCGCCGCGAACTTGAAGGCCAGCGCCGCGGCGGCGGCGGCGACGGCGGCGGCGGCGGCCCGCCCCGTCGGGCGTTCGGCGAAACGGAGCAGGCCTCCCAGGCTCAGCGTCCACAGCAAGCCGACCGCCGGCTCGCGCAAAAAAGATTTGGCGTACGGCCAGGCCAGGGTGCCGAGCGCGAAGGCGCCGGCCAGACCGAGCGCGGGCCGCACGGCGTAACCCAGCCGCCGGCCCAGCCCGTAGAGCGCGGCGGCGTTGAGGGCCGTGATCACGGGGTTGAGCAGCAGCGCGGCGTGCAGGTTGCTGACCTCGGGCGCGCGGCGCGCCAGCCACACCAGGGGCGCGGCCAGGGCCGATTGCCCCGGCTCAAAGGCGTTGATGAAGTTGTGGTAGGCGGCGAAACGGATCAGGTCCAGACCCGGCCGGCCGGTCTGCGCCAGGCTCTCGGCGGCGGCGTACAGCGCCAGCTCATCAATGGACCGGAACTGGCCCGCGAATGTCAGCAGGTAGAGCGCCAGGCAGAACAGGCCCAGGCCGAGGGCCACGGCCCGGTCGCGGCGCTGAGGCGGAGGCGCGGGGGAGGCGGACATGCGGCCGGCCTACAGCTTCACCACCCGCGCGCGCGTGCGGCGGCCCCTGAGCGCGTTGCGCGTGTCCACGATCACGCGCGCGTGCTCGCCGACCAGGTCCCAGTCGAAGGCCGAGTGGTCGGTGACGACCACCACGCAGTCGGCGGCGGCCAGGGCCCCGGCCGTGAGCGGCTGCGCGCGCAGGGTCGCGTCGCCCAGACGCAGCTCCGGCACGTGCGGGTCGGCGTAGCGCACCTGGGCGTGGCGCTTCTGCAATTCGATCATCACGTCCAGGGCGGGCGACTCGCGCACGTCGTCGACGTCCTTCTTGTAGGCCGCGCCCAGCACCAGCACCTGCGCGCCGCGCAGAGGTTTGCCGTCCTCGTTCAGCGCGTCGGCCACCAGGCCGATGACGTGGTGCGGCATCTGAGAGTTGATCGTGTCCGCCAGCTCGATGAAGCGCGCGGTGTAGTTGAGGGTCTTGAGCTTCCAGGAGAGGTAGAGCGGGTCGATGGGCAGACAATGCCCGCCGATGCCCGGCCCGGGCGTGAACTTCATAAAGCCGTACGGTTTGGTGGCCGCCGCCTCGATCACCTCCCAGACATCGACATCCAGCCGGGCGCACATCAGCGCCACCTCGTTCACCAGGCCGATGTTGACGGCCCGGAAGGTGTTCTCCAGCAGCTTCACCATCTCGGCCGCGCGCGGCGACGAGACCGGCACGACCGTGTCCACCGCGAGTCGATACAGGGCGACGGCCGTTTCCGCGCAGGCCGGCGTCGTGCCGCCGACGACCTTGGGCGTGTTGCGCACGCCGTAGCGCGGGTTGCCGGGGTCGATCCGCTCCGGCGAAAACGCCAGGAAGACGTCCTCGCCCACGCGGAAGCCGCGCTCTTTGAGACGCGCCTCGAAAATCTCCTCGGTGGTGCCGGGGTAGGTGGTGCTCTCGAGCACGATCAGCAGGCCGGGATGGCAGAGCGCCATGACCCGGTCCGCCGCGTCCACCACGTGGGCCATGTCCGGGTCACGCGTCTTGCGCAGCGGCGTGGGCACGCAGATGATCACGGCGTCGGCCTGGCGCAGCCCGGCGTAGTCGGCGGCAGCCGTGAGCCGGCCGCGGGCGACGAAGTCGGCGACGACGTCGCCCGGCACATCCTGCACGTAGCTGCGGCCGTGGCGCAGGTGATCGACCTTGCGGGCGTCCACGTCCACGCCGATGACGCGCAGGCCGGCGCGCGCAAACTCCACCGCCAGCGGCAGGCCCACATAGCCCAGGCCGACGACGCCGACGACGGCGGTCCTGGCCTCAAGCCGGCGAAGCAATTGTGCCTGCATGGATGATCCGGGGGCGCTCACGGGGTGTCGGCAGCACGGACAAAAGAGAGGACGTTCGTCAATTGACTGGCCCGGTGAACGGGCGATATAATGTCTGCAATTGTATATCAATAACCTTCGGGGCAGGGTGAGAGTCGGAGCGCTGTGCGTTCCTTATCGCGGCGCTGCGCGCCGCGGTCGTGAGACAGGCGAAACCGGCTCAATTCCCGATCGGCGGTAAAGGTGCGTGCTGACGCACACCCACAAGCCCGCGAGCGGCCAGACCGGCCGCATGATCCCGGTGAAAATCCGGAGCCGACCGTATAGTCGGGATTGAAAGAAGGTGTCGCTGGCGCTGCGCGCCAGTTTACGGCGAAAACGCTCTGCGTTTTCGCTGTCAGCCCGTAGAGCGACCGCCCCGTTGGCCGTGGAACATCACGTCAACGGGGTTGTTGTTTTCGGACCCGGCCCGCGCGCACGGCGATCAGCTCAGGCCGCTGCGCGCCGGCTGACGGCGCCGCCGCGCGGCTGGCGCGCTCACCGCCCCGAAGAGTCCCTCTTCGGGGTTTTGTTATGACTGTGACCAAGACCACTTTCCCCTCCACGCTCTCGCCCACGCCGCCGGCGCGGACCGGTCCGCGGCTCAACCGGCGGTGGCTGGCCGGCCTCGGCTCGGCCGCCGGCGCCCTGCTGTTGTGGGAGGCCGTGGCCCGCTTCAGCGGGCTGCCGGCCTTCCTGCTGCCGCCGCCGGCCCGGGTATGGGCGCGGCTCCTGGACCTGCTGAGCGACGGCACGCTGTGGCGCCACACCCAGGTGACGCTGCTGGAAGTCGGCGCGGGGTTGAGCGCCGGCCTGGCGGTCGCCACAGTCCTGGGCTATGTCATCGCCAAATCGCCGACGCTGGAGCGCGCGCTGACGCCGTACATCGTCGCCTCGCAATCCGTGCCGGTGGTGGCCATCGCGCCGCTGCTCGTCCTCTGGCTCGGGCCGGGCCTGCTGTCCAAGGTGGTGGTCTGCGCCCTGATCGTGTTCTTCCCGATGCTGGTCAACACCGTTGTCGGCCTGCGCTCGGTGGCGCCCGAACTGCGCGACCTGATGCGCGCGCTGAACGCCACGCGCTGGCAGACGTTCGTCAAGCTGGAGGTGCCGGCCGCCCTGCCTGTCCTGTTCGGCGGCCTGAAGATCGGGGCCACGCTGGCCGTGGTCGGCGCGGTGGTGGGCGAGTTCGTCGGCGCCGACCGCGGGCTGGGCTTCCTGGTGAACCTGGGACGCGGCCAGTACGATACCGCCCTGGTGTTCGTGGCCGTCGGCGCGCTGGTGGCCCTGGCCCTCGGCCTGTATGGCGCCGTCACGCTGCTGGAGCGCCGCTTGCTGCGCTGGAAACGCTGAGGGCTGGGTGGGCCGTGGGCCGTCATCCGTCTCTCCGCCTTGATCGTTGTGGAGTTGCCATGTCCCGTCTCTTGCGCCTGAGTTTCGCTGTGCTCTTCTGGCTGACGGCCTGCGCCCCCGTCGCCGCGCCGGCCTCGCCGACGGCCCCCGCCGCGCTGCGCCAGATCCGCCTGCCGATGGGTTACATCCCCAGCGTGCAATACGCCAGCCTGTACGTCGCGGCCGATCAGGGCTATTTCGCCGAGGAGGGCCTGCAGATCGAGTTCGACTATTCGTTTGAGACCAACGGCGTGCAGCTCGTCGGCGCAGGCGAGCTGCCGTTCGCGCTCGTCTCGGGCGAGCAGGTGCTCCTGGCGCGCGCCCAGGAGCTGCCCGTCGTCTACGTCATGGCCTGGTTCCAGAAGTTCCCGGTGGCGGTGGTGGCCAGGGCCAGCGCCGGCATCGCCGCGCCGTCCGACCTGCGCGGCAAGAAAATCGGCGTGCCGGTCCTGGAGGGCGCCAGTTACATCGGGCTGCTGGCCCTGCTGGAGGCGGCCGGCCTGTCGCCCGAGGACGTGACGCTCGAAGTCGTCGGCTTCCAGCAGGTCGCGGCCCTGGAGGCCGGGCAGGTAGACGCGGCCGTGGTGTACTCCAACAACGAGCCGATCCGGCTGGCCGCCCAGGGCCAGCAACTCTCGGTGATCCAGGTGAGCGACTACGCTACCCTGGCCGCCAACGGCGTCCTGACCAATGAAGCCACCGTGGCCCGGGAGCCCGATCTCGTCCGGCGCTTCGTGCGCGCCATGACGCGCGGCGTCCAGGCCGCGCTGGCGGACCCGGAGCAGGCCTACGCCATTTCCAAAAAGTACGTCGAGGCGTTGAAAGACGACGCCGTGGAGAAGCAGGTGCTGGCCGCGACGCTGGACCTGTGGCGGGCGGACCGGATCGGGCTGACGCAGGCCGCCGCCTGGGAAAATATGCAGACCACGCTGCTGGACGCCGGCCTGCTGGCGCACCCCCTCGACCTGAGCCAGGCCTTCACGAACGAGTTCGTGCCCTAGTGTCCGCGCCGCTGCTCATCGCCGAACACCTCGCGTACGTTTACCCCAACGCCGACGGCGGCCTCCAGGCGCTGGAACAGGTCAACCTGTCCGTCTGCCCGCAGGAGTTCGTGTGCGTGGTCGGCCCCTCCGGCTGCGGCAAAAGCACGCTGCTCAAGCTGCTGGCCGGCCTGCTGCGGCCCACGGCCGGCCGGGTGCTGCTGGGCGGCCAGCCCCTGGACGGCCCGCGCCGCGACATCGGCCTGGTGTTCCAGAAAGCCAACCTGATGCCCTGGCGGTCGGTGCTGGCCAACATCATGCTGCCGCTGGAATTACACGGCGCGCCGGCGGACGAGGCCCGGGCGCGCGCCCTGGCCCTGGTCGAGCTGGTCGGCCTGTCCGGTTTCGAGAGCAGCCTGCCAGGCGACCTCTCGGGAGGCATGGAGCAGCGGGTGGCTATCGCGCGCGCGCTCATCCAGGCGCCGGCTGTGCTGCTGCTGGATGAGCCGTTCGGGGCGCTGGACGCCCTGACGCGCGAGCGGCTGAGCGCCGAACTGCTGCGCATCTGGGAGGCGCGCAAGACGACGGTCGTCATGGTCACGCACGCCATCGCCGAGGCGCTGCTGCTGGCCGACCGTGTGCTGGTCCTCACCCCGCGCCCCGGCCGCGTGAAGCTGGCGCTCGACGTGCCGCTGCCGCGCCCGCGCCATCTGGAGATGGAGCACAGCCCCGAGTTCGGCGCGCTGGCGCGGCAGGTGCGGGCCGCCATT
Organism: Anaerolineales bacterium; assembly: GCA_034434015.1. Lineage (GTDB taxonomy): Bacteria > Chloroflexota > Anaerolineae > Anaerolineales > UBA6663 > SpSt-583. The sequence continues at coordinate 38,475 of DAOUAB010000111.1, read as the reverse complement.
GGCGGGGCCGCCATCGGCGGGCCGCCATCGGCCTAGCCGTCCGCATTGTCATTTCCCCTCAATCCCCTATAATACGCCCCACTCGGACAAATCAGCTAATTCGTATCGGCTTCGGCAGAGAGGAGAGGTCGCCCACCAACAGGCCTGATCGCTCGAACCGTCCACGCCACTGTTGCCCCCTATCACGCCACAGGAGGAGAACCGATGTCCCGTAAGCTTGCCATCATTCTGCTGGCCGCCGCGTTGGCCCTGGCCGCCTGCGCCAACCAGACCCCCCAGACTGTGGAAGTCACCCGCGTCGTGGAAGTGACCCGCCTCGTGGAGGTCCCGGTGGAGGGCGGCCCGACGACGCCTCCGCCGACGGCAGTCCCGCTCCCCCAGGGGGTCGGCTTCGGCGAGACCCTGAAGCGGGTCCGCGACCGCGGCACGCTGATCTGCGGCGTCAACAACCAGGTCCCGGGCTTCGGCTTCGTGGACTCGGCCGGCAACTACACCGGCTTCGACGTGGATTACTGCAAGGCGCTGGCCGCCGCCATCTTCAACGACGTCAGCAAGATCGAGTACCGCCCGGTGACTGCCGAGCAGCGCTTCCCGGCCCTGCAGTCCGGCGAGATCGACGTCCTGATCCGCAACACCACCTGGACCCTCGTGCGCGACACCGACAACGGCGGCAACTTCGTGGCCACCACGTTCTATGACGGCCAGGGCATGATGGTGCCCGCCAGCCTGGGCGCCGTCACGCTGGAGGACCTGGACGGCGGCACGATCTGCGTGCAGCGCGGCACCACCACCGAACTGAATCTGGCAGACCAGATGGCCGCCCGCGGCATCAGCTACACGCCGGCCGTGTTCGAGGACGCCAACGGCACCTTCGCGGCCTATGCCGAGGGCCGCTGCGACGCCGTGACCACAGACAAGTCCGGCCTGGTCTCGCGCCGCTCGGTGCTGCCCGACCCGGACCAGCACGTCATCATGGATGTGACCCTCTCCAAGGAGCCGCTCGGTCCGATGGTGCGTCAGGGCGACGACCAGTGGTTCGACATCGTGCAATGGACGGTGTTCGCCACCTTCGCGGCCGAGGAATTCGGGATCACCTCCGGGAACGTGGACAGCGCGGTCGCCAGCGACACGCGGCCCGAGGTCCGGCGCCTGCTGGGCGCGGACGAGAACACCGACCTGGGCGCCAAGCTTGGCCTGAGCAAGGATTGGGCCGTGAACGTGATCAGGGCCGTCGGCAATTACGCCGAGATCTACGACCGCAACCTGGGCCCGGGGACGCTCACCGCCATCCCGCGCGGGATCAACAACCTGTACACCAACGGCGGCCTGCTGTATTCGCCGCCCTTCCGGTAAAGCGACCCTTCAGGCAGGGACGGCCCGGCGGGTCGTCCCTGCCCTGCCCCATGGCGACCGAATCGCCTCCGGCCCGCCCCGCGCCGCTGCGCTCCTTCTGGCGCGACGAGCGCGTGATCCAGGCTGCGTCGCAGTTGCTGTTCCTGGCGCTCATCGCCTGGGTCGGCTACCTGCTCATCGGCAACATGCTGGCCGCCCTGCGCCGGCAGGGCATCGCCCTCGGCTTCGACTTCCTGGACAACGCCGCCGGCTTCGACATCGGCGAGACCCTGATCCGTTACACCATCGCGGACTCGTTCGGCCGCGCGCTACTGGTGGGCCTGCTCAACACCCTGCTGGTGTGCGCGCTCGGCATTGTCCTGTCCACCCTGCTCGGCCTGCTGGTGGGCGTGGCCCGCCTCTCGGCCAATGTGCTGGTCAACCGCCTGGCCTGGCTGTTCATCGAGGCCATGCGCAACATCCCGCTGCTGGTGCTGCTGGTCTTCATCTACCAGGGCATCTTCCTCAAACTCCCGCGCGCCCGGGAAGCGCTGGCCCTGCCCGGCTCCATCTTCCTGAGCAACCGCGGCGTAGCGCTGCCGTGGGGAATCCCGACCGACACCTTCACTGCCTACCTGGCCGTCCTGGCGGCGGGCCTCGTCCTGGCCGTCCTCACCGGCCTGGGCCTGGCCGTCCGCGCCCGGCGCAGCGGCCGCCCGCAGCCCACGCTCGCGGCGGGGCTGCTGGTCTTCCTGCTGGCCGCGCTGGCCGGGTGGTTCCTGCTGCCGCAGCCGCCCCTCACGCTGGACCGGCCCGCCATCCAGGGCCTCAACTTCCGCGGCGGCCGGGTGCTCTCGCCGGAATTCATGGCCCTGCTGCTGGGCCTGGTGATCTACACGGCCGCCTTCATCGGCGAGGTGGTCCGCGCCGGCATCCAGGCCGTCTCACACGGCCAGACCGAGGCGGCGCGCGCGCTGGGGCTGACCGGCGCGCAGACTCTGCGCCTGGTCATCCTGCCGCAGGCGCTGCGCGTCATCATCCCGCCGCTCACCAGCCAATACCTTAACCTGACCAAGAACTCGACCCTGGCAGCCGCCATCGCCTACCCGGACCTGTTCTCGATCTCGTCCACCATCGTCAACCAGACGGGCCGCTCGGTGGAGATGATCGCGGTGGTGATGAGTCTGTACCTGGCCGTGAGCCTGCTGACCGCGCTGATTATGAACGCGTACAACCGCCGCGTGCGGCTGGTGGAGCGATGACACCTCAGGCCGTCGTCCTGCCGCCGCCCACCGAGCGCTACACGCTGCTCGGCTGGCTGCGCCGGAACCTGTTCAGCACCTGGTACAACGCGCTGCTCACGTTCGCGGCGGCCGGGTTGATCGTCGCCGCGGCCCGCCCGCTGCTGGCCTGGGCCTTCACGCAGGCCGAGTGGGCCGTGGTGGCCGCCAACCTGCAGCTTTTCATGGTCGGCCAATACCCGCGCGACGAGCTCTGGCGCGTCTGGCTGTGCCTGGGCCTGGCCGCGGCCCTGGTCGGCTTGACCTGGGGAGTGTGGGTGCGCGGACGGCGGGGGCTGGGCGTCCTGCTGGCGGTCCTGCCCTTCGCCCTGGCGCTGCTGCCGATTGGCGCGCAAAGCCGCCTCGCGCTCGGCGGGGCGGGCCTGGCCGGCCTGCTCAGCTATGCGCTGGGCCGCTGGGGGCCGCCGGGCCTGCGGCGGATCGCCGTCGTCGCCTGGATCGCGTATTTCCCCCTCATCCTCGTGATCATCCGCGGCCTGGGCGGGACTTTCCTGACGGTGGTGCCCAGCAACCTGTGGGGCGGCCTGCTGTTGACGGCGCTGCTCACGGTGGTGGGCATCGTGTTCTCGTTCCCGCTCGGCGTGTTGCTGGCGTTGGGCCGGCAGTCGGGCCTGCCCATCATCCGGGCGGCCTGCGTCACGTTCATCGAGCTGGTGCGCGGCGTGCCTTTCATCAGCGTGTTGTTCATGTCACAGCTCATGCTGCCGCTGTTCCTGCCGCCGAATGTCACCGTGGACCGGGTGGTGCGCGCCATGGTGGGCGTGGTGCTGTTCAGCGCCGCCTACATGGCCGAGAACGTGCGCGGCGGCCTGCAGGCTATCCCGCGCGGTCAGACCGAGGCGGCCCGCGCCCTGGGCCTCAACGGCGCCCAGACGATGGGCCTGATCATCCTGCCCCAGGCCCTGCGCGCCGTCATCCCGATCCTGGTCGGCCAGTTTATCGCGCTATTCAAGGATACGTCGCTGGTCGTCATCGTCGGCCTGCTGGACCTGATGGGCATCGCCAAGACCGTCCTGGCCCAGCCGCAGTTCCTGGGGCGCCAGATCGAGGTCTACCTATTTCTGGCCCTGATTTACGGCCTCTTCTGCTACGTCATGTCCGCCATCAGTCAGCGGCTGGAGGCCGCCCTGGGCGTGGGCGCGCGCTGACCGGCCGGCCGGGTTGTTCACGATGAGCCGTTCAGATTCAGACCCCATCATCATCTGCCGGGACGTGCACAAGTGGTACGGGCCGTATCACGCGCTGCGCGGCATCTCCCTGGAAGTCCACAAGGGCGAGGTGCTGGTGATCTTCGGCCCGTCGGGCTCGGGGAAATCCACCTTCATTCGGACCCTCAACCGCCTGGAGGAGCACCAGCGCGGGCAGATCGTGGTGGACAACATCGAGCTGACCCACGACGTGCGCAACATCGAGCGCATCCGCATGGAGACCGGCATGGTCTTCCAGCAGTTCAACCTGTTCCCGCACCTGACCGTGCTGGACAACATCATCCTGGCCCCCACCTGGGTGCGCCGCTGGCCGCGCGCCCAGGCCGAGGACGTGGCGATGCAGCTCCTCAAACGGGTGGGCATCCCGGAGCAGGCCCACAAATATCCCGGCCAGCTCTCCGGCGGCCAGCAGCAGCGCGTGGCCATCGCCCGCGCCCTGGCCATGCAGCCCAAGATCATGCTCTTCGACGAGCCGACCTCGGCCCTCGACCCCGAGATGATCAAAGAGGTGCTGGATGTGATGATCGAGCTGGCCCGCAGCGGCATGACCATGCTGGTGGTGACCCACGAGATGGGCTTCGCCCGCGCCGTCGCCGACCGGATGTACTTTTTCGATCAGGGCCAGATCGTGGAGAGCGGGCCGCCGGACCAGATCTTCAATCACCCGCGCGAGGAGCGCACCAAGCTCTTCCTCTCGCAGATCCTGTCCCACTGATCACGGCCGCGCCGGGCGGCGGCCCGGTCCGCTTAAACGCCGTGCGGGGCCGGCCGACACCGCGCCCCGCACATGCCTCAGGAGACCCGTCTTGGCGACGGGATCAGGCCGTGGTCGTCTTCGGCTTGCGCGCCCGGCGCAGCGCCGCGCGCCCGATCAGCCACAGCGGCACCCCGAACAGCAGCCCCAGCGGCAGGACGAAAATCCCGAGCCAGATCAGGGCGCCGGCGATGCCCTGGAAGGCGCGCAGCAGCGCCTCCAGCGCTTCCTTGGCCACGCCCTCGGCCTTCCACCCGCCGACCTCGATCGGCTGGCTGAGCGCGTCCGGCAGCAGGCTGACGCTGATCAGCGACATGGCCGCCGACTCGCGGTAATACTTCATCTGGCCTTTCACCTGTTCGATCTGGCCGCGGACGGAGACCAGCTGATTGTAGACGGCGAGCACGTCCTCGGTCCGCCTGGCGCCGGTCATGATCTCCTGCAGTTGAGCCTCGGCCGCCTCGAGGTTGCGCAACTGGCTCTCCAGGTCGGTGTATTGGGCCGTCACATCCTCGCCGGAGACGTTCTCGCTCTCGGCCTTGCCGGTGACCGACAGGGCCTTCAACTGCGCCAGCGCCTCGTTCAGGCGCTCGACCGGGACGCGGATGGAGACGTTGGCCTGCATAATCTTGTTGCCGGCGGCGTCCACGGAGGCCTGGTAGACGTTAGAGCTCACCACGAACCCGCCCAGGCCCTCGGCCAGGGCCGTCACGGCGTCCGCCGCCGCCGCCGGGTCTTTGACGACCAGCGACAGGCTGACGTTCTTGATCACCAGCCGGTCGACGCCGGCCGAGGCCGGGCTGCCGGCCAGCGGGGCGGCCGCCGGCGCCACCGCGTCACGCGCCGCGTAGAATGCCTCCGCTTCGGGCGCGGCCGATCCGCCGAAGCCGGACTGAGCTTCGGCCCCGCGGTCGAACATGCCCGGTTCCGGCGCCGGCGCCGCGGCGGGGGCGCAGGCGCCTAACGCCAAAGCGAGCAGGACGATCCACAGCGAAGTTTTCCTCAACATGCTGGCTCCCTCCTCCGAGGTGGTCTTAAGTGCCTTACTCAACTGACGCCCCGGCCGTTGGTAAAGTTCCCGGCCGGACGCGCCCACGCCTCGGCCGCCCGGGTCACCAGCCGTAGGCGATGCGGATGATCAGCCGTTCGGGAAAGTTGGCGGCCCGCATCTGGCGCTGGGTGGCGGCCACGTCGTACGGGACGCGGCGGTACTCCCAGGCCCGGGCGTCCGTGTCGAGGAAGGCGTAGGCGGCGTCGGGGATGCTGTCGCGCGGCTGGCCGACGCTGCCCGGGTTGATGATCAGCCGCTGCCCGTCGAGGCGGAAGACATGCTCGTAGTCCGGCGGCAGCTCGCCGCATTCGCCGTCCGGGCCGGGCGCCACGTAGACGGCCGGGACATGGGTGTGCCCGACCAGGCAGTACGGGGTGCTGAAATAGGGGAAATTGTCGCGGGCGATGTAACGGTTGAGGATGTACTCCCAGATCGGCTGGCGGGGCGAGGCGTGCGCCAGGGTGAAGTCGCCCACCGTGTGCAGGGGCATGAGCGACTGCAGGTAGGCGCGGTTCGCGGGCGTCAGGGTTTCCCGCGTCCACAGGATAGCGGCGCGCGCGTCGTGATTGAAGGCGTTGATGTCCAGCTCGCCCAGCACGGCCTTGTCGTGGTTGCCCACCAGGCAGACCAGGCGGTCCAGCGCTCGAACGCGCTCGATGCATTCGTTCGGCTGCGGGCCGTAGCCCACCAGGTCGCCCAGGCACCAGACGGCCTCATAGGCGGCGCCGGCGGCGTCGGCCAGCACGGCTTCCAGAGCGACCAGGTTGGCATGGATATCGGAGATGACCAGGACGCGCATAGAGGCTCGGCCCCATGATAGCATGAAATAGGCCGGGCCGGCATGCGTTCACTTGTGGCCCCTTCGGGCGGGACGTATAATTTCGGCGCGCCGCGGGCGGCGCGCGCGCGATAGACAAGACTGTGCCGATTCTCGATGAGCGCTCCCTGGATTTCATCAGCCACGCGCCCGAACAGACCGTGCGGCTCGGCGTGCGGCTCGGCGAACGCCTGGCGCCCGGCGACGTGGTCTGCCTGAGCGGCGAGCTCGGCAGCGGCAAGACCACCTTCGCCGCCGGCCTGGGCCGCGGCTGGGGCGCTCTGGAGTCCGTCACCAGCCCGACGTTTGTGCTCGTCAACGAGTACCACCGGGCCGACGGACAGCGGTTGTGGCACCTGGATTGCTACCGGCTGCGCTCCGGCGCCGAGGCCCTGGCGTTCGGTTTCGAGGACCTGCTCGACGCCGGCGGCGTGGTGATGATCGAGTGGCCCGAGCATATCCTGGAGGTGCTGCCGCCGGAGCGCCTGAACCTCACACTGCGCTGGGTGGACGCCGAGAAACGCGGCTTCCGCATGGAGGCGGTCGGTCCGCGCTACGAAACCCTGCTCCAGGAATTCCGCCACGCCGCCTTCGGCTGAGCGCCCATCGCCGTCTGTTGTCGGTTTATCTGCCGTCTGCCACCGGTCCCCATGCTCCTCGCCATCGACACCGCCACCCGCCAGATCTCGCTGGCGCTCTATGATGGACAACGCGTGCTGGCCGAGCACTCCTGGCGCACGGCCAATTACCACACGGTCGAACTGGCGCCCCAGACGGCCCTGATGCTGCGCCGGGCCGGCGTCGAACCGGGCGCGCTGGCCGGTCTGGCTGTGGCGATCGGCCCCGGATCGTACACCGGCCTGCGCATCGGCTTGGGGCTGGCCAAGGGCCTGGCCTTCGCCCACACGCTCCCGCTGGCCGGCGTGCCCACCTTTGAAAGCCTCCTGCGCGCTCAACCGCCGCGCCCGGGGCGGGTGGTCGCCGTGTTGCCGGCCGGGCGCGGCCGCGTGATCGCGGCCCGCTTTGGCTGGGACGGTCAGACGTGGGCCGCGGACGGCCCGGCCGAGATCATGGATTGGGCGACGCTGGCGACCACAGCGCGCGGGCCCCTCCACCTGTGCGGCGAGTGGGACACGGCTACCCCGGAACAGCTCCGCGCCCTGAAAGGCCGCGCCACCTTCGCCTCGCCCGCGCTCTCCCTGCGGCGCGCCGGCTTCCTGGCCGAGATCGGCTGGGAACGCCTGCAGCGCCGGCAGATGGACGACCCGGCGACGCTCGCGCCGCTCTACCCCGGGCGGCCGGAAGGATTGGCGGCATGACCGTCGCCGCCGCAGCCCGCCTCGCGCCGATGACGCTGGACGATATCCCCCAGGTCATCGCCATCGATCAGCTCTCCTTCCCCCAGCCCTGGTCGGAGCAGTCTTACCGCTTTGAGCTGCAGCAGAACGAGCAGGCGCACTTTATTGTGGCCCTGGACCCGGACCCGGCCGAACCAGGGCCGGCTCACTGGCTGACGCGCCTGCTGGGCCGCCGCGCCCACCGGCGCGTCGTCGGGTACGCCGGATTGTGGCTGGTGGTGGACGAGGCCCATATCAACACCCTGGCCGTCCACCCGGACTGGCGCGGGCGCGGCATCGGCGAGCAATTGCTGCTGGAGCTGCTGCGCTGGGCGCGCGAGAAGGGCGCTCAGCTGGCGACCCTGGAGGTGCGGGTCAGCAACCTCGCCGCGCGGCGCCTGTACGCGAAGCATCACTTTCAAGAGGTCGGCCGCCGCCCGCGCTACTACCGCGACGGCGAGGACGCCCTGCTGATGACCGTGCATTTCTGACCCGCCGGAGGGACGATGACCCCCCAAGAAAGCCTGGACGCCGTCGCCGCCGAAATCGCCGCCTGCACGCGCTGCCCCCTGCACCAGAGCCGCAACCGGACGGTGCCGGGCGAAGGGCCGGCGGACGCGCAGCTCCTGTTCATCGGCGAGGGGCCCGGCTTCCATGAAGACCAGCAGGGACGCCCGTTTGTGGGCGCGGCCGGCAAGTTTCTGGAGGAACTGCTGGCGCTGATCGGCCTGCCGCGCGAGGCCGTGTTCATCACGAACGTCGTCAAGTGCCGGCCTCCCGGCAACCGGGATCCCCAGCCGGACGAACTGGCGGCGTGCGGCGATTACCTGGACCGCCAGATCGCGGCCCTCAACCCCAAAGTCATCGTCACCTTGGGGCGCTTCTCCATGGCGCGTTTCTTCCCCAACGCCAAGATCTCGGACCTGCACGGCCAGGCGCGCCTGGTGAACGGCCGGCGGGTGGTGGCGATGTTCCATCCGGCCGCCGCCCTGCACCAGCCCAAATTCAGGGACCCGCTGATCGAGGACTTTAAGAAACTGCCGGCGCTCATCGCCGGCGCCGGCCAGGCCCCGGCCGCGGACGACGAGCCGCCGGCCGAGCAGTTGAGCCTGTTCTAGACGTTGAGCTCTTTGAGGGTGCCCGTCAGCATGAAGATGATGCGCTCGGCGATGTTGGTCACCCGGTCGCCGATGCGCTCCAGGTTGTGGCCGCACCAGAGCAGGTAGGTGCAGTGCGCGACGACGGACGGGTCGCGCGCCATCTTCTGGATCAGCTCGTCGAACAGCGCCTTGTACATGTGGTCGACCTCGTCGTCCTCGGCCGCCACGCGCCGGGCGGCCTCCGCGTCCCGGGCGACGTAGGCATCCAGCGCGGCCTGGAACATGCGCCGGGCGGTCTGCGCCATGGGGTTCAGGTCAACCAGCGGCCGCGGCGGGGCGTCGGCGCCCATGCGCAGCACCGTCTTGGCGATGCCGGTGGCGTGGTCGGCCATGCGCTCGATGTCGGTGGCGATGCTCACCGCCGCCATGGCCGTGCGCAGGTCGCCGGCGGCCGGCTGCTGGGTGGCGATCAGGCGCAGGCAGGCCTCTTCGATGGCGAAGCGCAGCTCGTTAATCGCGGCGTCGTCGTCGATCACCTGGCGCGCCAGCCCGGCGTCGTGGGCGTTGAGCGACTGCATGGCGCGCTCGATCGCGGCGTCCACCAGGTAGCCGATGCGCAGGAGGTTATCGCGGATCTCGGCGAACTCGCGATCCAGGATACTGCGCGATGAGGGCACGGCGGCGACTCCTTTCCTCGGGCTGCCCGCTATTCTACCCCAACCGCCGGGTTGACCAAATCCGGCCGCCGGCCTAAACTGTCAGGCAACAGGCGCTCCCGTCGGGCGGGGCTACTCCCCAAACGGCGGGTTTCTTTGTCCGGATGCGGAATGTCCTCCTCCTCACTGTCCTGGTTATCGGCCTGACGGCCTGCGCGCCGGCGGCGTCCTGGCCGCCTTCCGATCCGGCCGTGGCCCGGGCGGCCGGGGAGCCGACGCCCCGCCCCTGGGCCACGCCGTCTCTCGGCCCGACGCCCACGGCCAGCCCCACGCCGACCGGCACGCCGACGATCACCGCCACGCCGACGCCCACCGCCACACCGACGCCCACCGCCTGCGCCGACACTGTCGGGATCACGGCCACTCTCCAGGTCCCGTCCCCGGTCCTGCGCTACGCGATTGATACGCGCCTTTATCTGCCGCCCTGCTACGCCGCCTCAACCGGTCGCTATCCGACGCTGTATCTGCTGCACGGGCTGGGTTTCACCGAGGACCAGTGGGAGCGCCTGGGGGTGACGGCGGCGGCGGACGAGTTAATCGCGGCGGGCGAGATCGCGCCGCTGATCATCGTGATGCCGCGCGACCGGCGCGATGCGCGGCTGGACCCGGCCCTGGTGCAGGACCTGCTCCCCTATATAGACGCCCATTACCGGACCCGCCCGGAGCGCGAGGCGCGCGCCATCGGCGGCCTCTCGCGCGGCGGCGGCTGGGCCGTCCACTTCGGCCTGCGCTACCCGCTGCTCTTCGGACGCATCGGGCTGCACAGCCCGGCGGTCTTCTACGACGACGAGCTGTCCATCCTGGATTGGGCGCGGCAATTGAAGGACAGGCCCCCGCCCGCCATCTATATCGACAGCGGCGAGAACGACGCCACCCTCCGCAGCCCGATCTGGCTCGACCAGGTGTTCACCTGGTTCAAGCTGGACCACACCTTCATCCTGCAGGCCGGCGGCCACAGCGAGACGTACTGGTCACAGCACGTGCGCGACTATCTGCGCTTCTACGCCGCGGACTGGCGCTCCCTGCCCTCGCCGGAACCGGACGCCGACATCTTATCGCCATAGTCAGCCGCCTCGCAGCCGCCAAACACGAACCCCGGCTCTGAAAGCCGGGGTTCATCTATACCGAATTCCGCTTGCGTTGACGTCACCCCGGCGCAAGCCGGGGTCCAGGTCCCGCCCAAATTCGCTGGATTCCGGCCTTCGCCGGAATGACCTGCCGTAAACTATATCGGCAATCGCTCTATATCATTTTCCGATTGCCTCTGTGCCGTTCGCGCCGAGCCATGAGCCTCCTGAGCCTGTCGAAGGACGAACGGTCGAGACGTGCCTTTCGACTACGGGCTTGGCTTCGCCAAGCCTTAAGGCCTCGCGCTACGCGCGAGGCCCGCACTCAGGGCGAACGTAAACTAAAAGGGGATCGGCTGATACAACGCCATGCCGGCGTCCCCTGTACCCAGGGGCGGCATCCAGGCCCGGAAACTGTTGAGTTAACTACAGCTGCTGGGCCCCGGCTTTCGCCGGGGCGACGATGGAAATTGGCGGGCTGACCGGCGCCCGCCGGGCTATCGCAGATCGTCCTTCACCATTCCAGCCACCCGGCGCCCGATCTCCACCGCGAAGTTGGTCCCGCGATCCCACGGATACACCTGGCTCATGGAGGCGAAATACAGGCCTGGCACCGGCGTGCGCAGCGGCGGGATATTCTGCGAGTGGCCCACCGGCGGCACCGGCTGGGCGTAGGCCGTCTTCCACAGCCAGGCGGCCTTCACCCAGCTCCGGTCGAACTGCGGGTTGAAGCGCTGCAGGGCGGGCAGGAAGCGCTCCAGGAGCGCGGCCTGATCCATCTGGAAGTATTCGTGGTCCGGCTCCAGATAATCCCCGCAGTACACAATGTGGTCGCCGCCGTAGTGGCGCGGGTCGATGTAGTTGGTGTGCTCCACCATCGCCAGGAAGGGGAACCCGGCCTCCTTGGGCAGGTTGTGCCAATAGTACGACGTCAGCCGCTGCTTGAGGGCCAGCACCATCACCACCGCGCCCATGCTCTTGAGCGCGCGCAATTGCGCCGAGTAGGCCAGCGGCAGGTCCGGCGCGATGCGCGCCATGAGCGCCGGGGACGAGGTCGAGATCACGGCGTCGAAGGTGCGCGCGCCCTGAGCCGTGACCACGGCCAGCCGCCCGTCGTGGAGCGCCTTGATCTCGGTCACAGCGCTGCTCAGGCGGGTCTCGGCGCCCTGGCGGCGGACCACGTCGGCCAGCCGGTTCAGGAAAGTCTGGAAGCCGCCCACGAACGTCCCCAGGCGCGTGGTGCGCGCGTGCAGGCGCGCCCACAGCCAGGCCATGTTGACGATCGGCAGGTTGGCCTCGCCGAATTTGCCCACCAGCATGGGACGCCACAGCGCCTGATAAACGCGCTCGCCATACCAGGCCCGCGCCCAGGCGTCCGCCGTCACGCGCTCCAGCGGCTGCCACCAGGGCGTGACGCGCAGGTAAGCCGTGGCCAGGCCAAACCGGACCATGTCGATCAGCGAGAAATTGCCCAGGAAGAAGCGAATGGCCTGCAGCGGCGAGTCAAGCGGCTGGAATTTGCCGTTCACGTACACCACCGTGTACGGGCGCGGGAAGATCACCTGGTCGCTCCAGCCCAATTCGGCGATCAGCCCCAGGATCGCTTTGTCGCTTTGGAACCAGTGGTGGTAATACTTCTCCAGATACCAATCCCAATGCGGGGCCTTGAAGCCGGAGGCCAGGCCGCCGACCTCGGGCGCGGCCTCGTAGACCACCACGGCGTGCCCGGCGCGCGTCAGGTCGTAGGCGGCGGCCAGCCCGGCCGGCCCCGCGCCCACGATGGCCACACGCCGGGACGCCGCCCCGCCCACTTCCCCGGCGCTCATCGGGCCGCCTCCGCCTGCTGCAATTCCTGGTACTCCGCCTGGACCCGGTCCCAGCGCAGGCCCTCGCGCACCATGTAAAACGCGCCCAGGGCCGTGATCGGCAGCCAGAGCGCGGCGTGCAGCACCAGGGTGTAGGCCGCCGCGACCTCCGGGTTGAGGCCGTAGGCGCTCAACACCGCGATGCCGGGCAGGTCGAAGGTGCCCACATAACCGGGCGCGGACGGGATGGTCGTCGCCAGGTTGACGATGCCGTTCATGAGCATCAGGCCGAAGAAGCCGCCGGTGTAGCCGGTGAAGTCGAAGGCGTGGATGACAAACCAGTACTTGGCCGTCTCCAGCAGCCAGATGACGACCGAGGTGGCGAAGACCATGAAGATGCTGAACGGCGAGCGCAGGGACTCCAGCCCGGTCCAGAAACTGACCAGCATCCCGGCCACGCGCGGGCGGAAGCGGCCGGGGATGAGCGGCTCGACGAAACGGTGGAACAGGCGGAGCGACGGATGCGGGAACATGGCCGCCAGCAGGAACACCGCCAGCGCCGCCGCAAAGGCCGCCGTCCCCCACAGCGCCACCGACCGGATGCTGCCGACGAAACCCGAGTCGTGCGACAGGGCCGCCAGCCCGTTGAGGTTGAAGAACACAAACATCAGCATGACGACGCCGTCGAAGATGCGCTCGACGACGATGGTGGCCAGGCTGGCGCTGACCGGCACGCCGAACTTGCGGCGCAGGACAAAAGCGCGCAGCACCTCGCCGGCGCGCGCCGGGTAGATGTTGTTGCCCATGTAGCCGATCGTCACCACCGGGAACATCGCCCGGGTCGAGAGGCTTTTCAGCGGCTTGAGCAGGTAGTGCCAGCGCCAGGCCCGGGCCCAGACGCCGATGAAGTAGACGGCGACGCCGGGCAGCAGCCACCCCAGGTTGGCGGTCCTCATTTTATCCCAGACCTGCTCGAGGTGCAGGCCGCGCAGCGCCAGCCACAGGAAGACGAGGCTGATCAACACCCCCAGCCAGAATTGCCAGCGTTTCAAACCACACTCCTTGCCCGTGCAGGAGCCGGCCCGGTAAACCCCGTTCGTGCCCCAACATGGAAACGGCGGGGCTAATCCCCGCCGGTCAAGTCTGCAAAATCATTATACCATCCGCCCTGCGCGCCCTCGCCGGCGCCGCCAATAAAACGGGCGAGGGTTGCGCCTCGCCCGTCGCCGTCCTATTCAGTTGGCGTCCGTTCAGGCCGCGGCGCCCTCCGCCGCCGGCAGCATCTTGTCCAGCAACTGCTCCAGCGCCATCGTGTGGCTGCACCGGCCGCGCAGCACAAAGAACTCGCAATCGCAGTGAAAAACGCCGTGGTCGAAGGTGACCTGATGGTTGTTGTTATCGCCACTGAAGGTGACGTCGAACTTCTCAAAGCGGAACCGGTTGCGCTCCTGGGCGTAACGTTTGGCCTTCTCAATCTTGCCGATCATGCCGTAATCCATTGGTCAGTCTCCTTTCGGTTCAATGGACAACAAAAAGCACGCAGGCATAGTTGCACTGCGTGCTCTTACTCAACGGGTTTGTCCTTTCGTGTAATTGCGTCCCGGCACATAGGCCGTTTTGCCTCTACTTCAGGTTGGTGCGAGTATAGGCCGAGTCCCGGGCAGAGTCAACCACCGGTGTCAATACGTCGCCGATGATATTTGTCACGCACAATCAAAAATTTCCATAAGGCGCGCGCCGGAGGCTCGATAACCATTCACAAAAGTGAGTATGTCAAGCGGGGCGGGTAGCGGGTAGACCGGCTGAGCCGCCGCGCGTCAGGCCGTCGCAGGCCGATCAGCCTCCCAGCCTGGCGAACTTCTGGAAGTCGAGCGCGTCGAAGATCGTGCGCGGGCTGATGAATTCCTGCAGGATGCTGTTACTGGGGACGACGTCGGCCGGCGCCGGCCGGAACCATTTGAGGAAGGACAGCAGCCGGTTCGCTTCCAGATAGACCGACGAATCCGGGCGCACCTGGAGCAGGAGCGGCTCCACCAGGGGGCGCAGCACCGCCAGCTCGTGAGCCAGCGACGAATTGAAGATGGCGTCGCCATGTTCCTGGAAAGGGAAGATGTGCTGGCGTTCGCCGGCTGTCACGGACGGCCAGCGCCGCAACGTCTCGGAAGCCGTGTAGCCGCGCGTCGCGGCGTCCCGCACGATGCGCCGGATCAGGCGCGTGTCGGTCGTGCTCACCCGGTTGTGCCGGTCGAGGTTCAACTGCGTCAGCGCCGAGACGTACACCCGGTACAGGCTGGGCGGGGGCAGCCCCGGCACCAGGGCCGGGTTGAGGCCATGAATCCCCTCGACGATGATCACCTGGTCCCGCCCCAGCGTGACCTCCGGCCCCGCCTCGCGCCGCCCGGTGCGGAAATTGTAGTGGGGCAGGCGCACGGTCGCGCCGGACATCAGCGCCAGCAGGTGCTCGTTGAACAGCGCCACATCCACCGCGCGCAGACTCTCAAAATCCGGCTGGCCGCTGGCGTCGCGCGGCGTCTGATCCCGGTCGAGGAAGTAGTCGTCGATGCTCACCGGGAAGGGGCGCAGGCCGTTGGCCAGGAGCTGGACGGCCAGCCGCTTGGAGAAGGTCGTCTTGCCGGAGGCCGACGGCCCGGCGATGAGCACCACGCGCACCCGGTCGTGCCGTTCGGCGATCTCGGCCGCGATACGCGCGATGCGGCCCTCGTGCAGGGCCTCCGAGACCAGCGCGATCTCCGGCAGGCGGCCGGCGGCGATGTCGTCGTTGAGGGCGCCGGCGCTGCGCAGGCCGAGGCGCTCCAGCCAGTGGCCGGCCTCCTCGAACACGCCGAACAGGCGCGGGTAGGGGCTGAGCGGCGGCAACTGATGCGGGCGCTCCTGGCGCGGCATTTGCAGCAGGAAGCCGGTCGGCGCGGCGTGCAGGGCAAACCGGTCCAGGTAGCCGGTGGATGGTACCAGATAGCCGTGCACGTAATCCAGGCGGTCCCGCAGCTGGTACAGGGCGATGCGCTCCTCGGCGCGGTGGGCCATCAGCCGGGCCGTGTCCTCCTGGCCGCGCTCGCGGAAAACCCGGATGGCCTCGCTCACCCTCATCTCGATGCGCCGGAACGGCTCGTCGCGGGCTACCAGGCGGCGCATGTGGGCTTCGATCTGCTCCAGTTCGGCCGGCGTGAACGGCGCGCGGCCCAGCACTTCGCAGAAATAGCCGCCGCTGGCGGCGGAATGCTCCACCACCACTTCGGCGCCGGGGAACGTCTCGGCGGCGGCCACGACGAGCAGGAAGACCAGCGAGCGCCGGTAGAGCCGCAGCCCGTCGATATCGGCCAGGGTCACGGGACGCACCTCGGCGTCGGCAGTGAGCGGCTTGGTGAGCTCGGTCAGTTTGCCGCGCACCACGGCGGCCAGCGCCGGCAGCTCGCCGGGCCGGGCGGCGTACCGCAACACCTCGGCTAAAGACGTGCCGGGCGGGGCTTCGAAGATGCGTCCGTCCGGCAGCCGGGCCTGGACGAACTCGCGCGGGCGGCCGGGCCGGATCACACCAGCCTCCAGTTCGGCAGCACGTCCATATCCAGCGCATCCCGCTGCCCGGCCAGGTAGCGGAAGTTGGCGGCTGCCGCGATCATGGCCGCGTTGTCGGTGCACAGGCTGAGCGGCGGCGTGCGCACCGGCACGGGCGACTTCTTCTCGAACTCGGCGCGCAGGACGCCGTTCGCGCTCACCCCGCCGGCCACGAAGATCTCGGAGACGGCGTAGGTCTTGGCCGCCGCCACAGTCTTGCCCACCAGCACATCCACGGCCGCCGCCTGGAAGCTGGCCGCCAGGTTCGGGACCTCGGCCGGATCGAGCGGCGCTTCCGCCGCGGTCATCGGCTGGCCGGGTTTCTGCTTGCGGACCTCGTAGAGCACGGCCGTCTTCAACCCGCTGAACGAGAAATCCCAGGTCCCCTCCAGCCAGGCGCGCCCAAAACGGTAGGCGGCCGGGTTCCCGTCCTGCGCCGCCCGCTCAATGGCCGGCCCGCCCGGATAAGGCAGACCCAGCAGCCGGCCGACCTTGTCGAAGGCCTCGCCGGCCGCATCGTCCAGGGTGCCGCCCAGGCGCTCATACTGGCCGTGGCCGCGCATCAGGATCAGCTCGGTGTGGCCGCCGGACACGATCAGGACCAGCACCGGGAAGCGGACCTCCGGCGCGCCCTCCACCAGCCACAACGAGTAGACATGGCCCTCCAGGTGGTTGACGCCGATCAGCGGCAGCCCGCGGCCCAGCGCCAGGCCCTTGGCCACGTTCAGGCCGACGACCAGCGAGCCGGGCAAGCCGGGGCCGCGCGTCACCCCGATGGCGTCGATGTCGCTCAGGCCGATGTGAGCGTCGGTCAGCGCCTGGCGCAGCACGGGGTAGACCGCCTCGATGTGCAGGCGCGAGGCGACCTCCGGGAACACGCCGCCGTACGGCGCATGCCGGGCCGCCTGCGAGGCGATGACGCTCGACAGGATCACGCGGCCGTCGGCCACCACGGCGGCAGCGGTCTCATCACAGGAGGTCTCGAGGGCGAGGATGCGCGGCATCGCTCAGAAAGCGGGCGGCCGACCGCCGCAGCCGACGATGCAGCCGTCGGCTACCGCCGCCGGCCGGCCGGCTTGACGGGCAGGATCAGATCGACCGGGTACTTCGCCAGCACTTCGAAGCGGAGCGTCCGCGGGTCCAGCCAGACCGTGTCCTCGATGCGGACGCCGAAGCCGCCGCGCGGGTGATCCGGGTAGTACAGGCCCGGCTCCACGGTGAAGACCGCGCCAGGCTCCAGCACGCCCGTGTTGCCCTCGGTGTCGGCCAGGCTGGGCGCCTCGTGGATGCGCAGCCCCAGGCCGTGGCCCAGCGAGTGGACGTAGCCGCTGGTCGTCGCCGGATCGGTCTGAATGGTGGCGTGTCCGCGCGCCTCGAACAAAGCGCAGGTCGCGCGCTGGTAATCGCGGCATGGCGCGCCGGGCTTCAGGGTCCGCAGGGCCTGCGCGTGGGCGGCGCGCACGGCCTCGTACGCCTCCAGCACGTGATCGGGCGCATGGCCCAGGCACCAGGTGCGCGTGAAATCGAAGAAATAACCGCCGCCCGGCTCGGCCGGGAAGATGTCGAAGACGATGGTCTTGCCCAGCGCCAGCGGGTGGCGGGGGTTGCCGCGCGAGTGCGGCACGCCGGCGTCCCGGCCAATGGCGAAGATCGTGCCGCCCTCCGCGTCCACCAGCCCGGCTTCGGCCAGCTTCAGGTTGATGCGGCGCTTGACGTCGCCGAGGGTCAGGCGCGCGCCGTCCTTGCCGACCAGGTAACCGTCGCGGGCGCGGTGCGAGGTCAGGAACTCCTGCACATCGGCCACCACCGCCAGCGTCCGCCGGCCGACGGACCGGATACGCCGGACCTCGTCGAGGTCTTTGGTGGCCGCCGCCCGCTCGAGGATCGTCAGCCCGGGGTCGCCCACCAGCCGGACGCCGAGGTCGGCCCGGTTGAGGGTATCGAGCAGGCGGTAGGCGGCGCCGGCGTCCTGCTGGCCGAACACGGCCACCGTCCCGGCGCCCACGCCGGCCTCGGCCAGCATCTGGCCGAAGTAGCGTACCAGGGCCTGGGCCGTATCGCCGCCGGCCTCCCTGAGGATCTGACGGTAGCGAAATTTGGTCACCACGCGCAGGCCGGACCGCGCCGCCTCGTCGCGCTCCATGGCGTTGACGAACAACACCGGGGCCCGGCCGCGCTTCTGGATCAGCACCGTGTCTTTGCCCACCGCCACGCCGCCGGCCAGGTAATACATCGGCGCGTTGTGGGCCGCCGGGCCCAGCACCAGAACGGCGTCGTACTTGCGCTCCGCCATCAGGCGGTCGAGGTCAGTTTTCAATGCGCTCTCCTATCTGAAGGCACAATGCGCCATTCTCCATTGTGCGCCGGGCCTTGTGCGCTGTGCGTTACTTCAATCTCCCCCGCAGTTCGTCCCGCTGCCGGACCAGGCGCAGGCGCATCGCGTGCTCGCCGGCCCACTCGGCGTACTCCACGCGCTCGTCCAGCCCGGCGTTGTGCAGCCGGGCGTAGAACACTTCCGAGTCCATGCCGAACTCGTCCTCGAAGCGCCTGAGCCGCCGCTCCACGGCTTCCAGGGCGGCCTCGACCCGGCGCAGGTAATCGCGCAGCGTCCGGGGGTCGGCGTCAGGCGGGAATTGAGCAGACATGCGCTGGCAGGTACAGCGTAGTGCGTAGTGTGCGGGCCACGCAACCCGGAATCACGCCCGACGCAGCACGGCCCTCAATCCTTCTAACAGGCTCACATCCTCGGCCTCGGCGACGGTGCGCGGGTCCAGCAGCACGCGCCCGTCGGCGACGCGGGCGATGATGGGCGCGGGCAGCGCGCGCAGCTTCGCGGCCACAGCGTTGGGCGCGGCGACCGGCAGGGCCAGGACGCGCGTCGGCAGGGTCTCGCCCGGCAGGCTGCCGCCCCCGATCGTGCTCTCGGCGGCGGCCACCTCGCCCACGCCCAGCGCGTCGCGCCAGCGGGCGGCCCGCGCCTCGATCTCGGCCAGCGGCATGGCGATCATGCGCCAGATCGGGACGGCGCGCGTCGCCTCGTCCTTGAGATAGTGCAGCAGTGTGGCCGACAGCGCCGCCAGCGTGAGCTTATCGGCCCGGACGGCGCGCGCCAGCGGGTGCTTCTTGATCTTCGTCAGCAGGTCCGCCCGGCCGACGATCAGGCCCGCCTGCGGCCCGCCCAGCAGTTTGTCGCCGGAGAAGGCCACCACGGCCGCGCCGGCGGCGAGCGACTCCTGCACGATCGGCTCGTGGGCCAGGCCGTAGGCGGCGGTGTCCAGCAGCGCGCCGGAGCCCAGGTCGTCCACCACCGGCAAGCCGAGCCCGCACAGCTCGCCCAGCGCCGGTTCAGCCGTAAAGCCGATGATCTTGAAATTGGAGTGGTGGGCGCGCAGGATCAGGGCCGTCCGGTCATCGCGCGCCGCCCGGAAATCATCCAGGTGTGTGCGGTTGGTGGTGCCGACCTCCACCAGCCGGGCGCCGGACTGCCGCATAACGTCCGGCACCCGGAAACCGCCGCCAATCTCCACCAGTTGTCCGCGTGAAACCAGCACGCCGCGCCCCCGGGCCAGCGCGCTCAGGATGAGCAGCAGGGCCGCCGCGCAGTTGTTGACCACCAGCGCCGCCTCCGCGCCGGTCAGCCGGGTCAGCAGGCGCTCGGCGTGGACCGTCCGGGAGCCGCGCTCGCCCCGGTGCAGGTCGTACTCCAGCGTCGAATAGTGCGCGGCGGCGGCCTCCAGCGCCGCCCGGGCGGCCGCCGAGAGCGGCGCGCGCCCCAGGTTGGTGTGCAGGATCACGCCGGAGGCGTTGATCACCGGGCGCAGGGTCGGGGCGGCCAGGGCCGCCAGCTCGCGCCGGGCCGCGCCCAGCAGGACCTCCGTCGTCGGCGCGGCGGCGTCCGGCGCCGCCAGCAGCCGGGCGCGGGCGGCGTCCACGGCGGCGCGCAGGCTGTCGGCCGTCAACGGCCGGCCATACTCGGCGATGAGGTCGCCGGCCTGGGCCAGCAACTTCTCCACCGAGGGGAGGTCACGCAGACTCATCGGAGGCGGAGTCGGGGGACCAGCGGGCGCGCTCGCGCAGGTGCAGGAACCACTCGGCGCCGATCAGGGCGATCAGCACCAGCGCGGCCAGAGTTGAGCTGAACAGGTTGCGCAACTCCAGCCAGGCGCAGGTCGCGCCAAAGACGCCGACCCACAACGACTGGCGCAGCCGGACGCCCGCCGCCACCGGCCCGCGCGCAAAGCGGCGGTTGAGGTAGCCCACGAACGGCACGGCCGTGCCGGTCAGCGCCATCAGCCACAGCACGAAGAAGCCCCAGATGGGCAACGGGCCGACGCGCGGATCGACGGTGCTGACCAGGCCGACCAGGCCGCCCCAGCCGATGAGGGCCAGCGCCCAGGCCGTCAGGCTCAGACTGAGCTGATTAGAAGGCTCATCTTGCACGTCAGCGATTATAGCCCAAAGGCGCAGCCCGCGCCCGACCGTGAGGGGCCCGCGTGCCTTCGCCGCTGGTGGTCAATCTCCCGGCCGCCGCGCCTGGGCGCAACCATTGCCACCGTCGCCCCGGCGAAGGCCGGGGCCCGGAAGCTCCCGCTCTTCGGTGAGCTTCTGCTCCTGGAGGCCGGCTTTCGCCGGCATGACATCGGTGATGGCTGTCTGCCAGGCGGACGGGTCAGCCCAAAAGCCCGAAGGCGCCGGGGGGCCCGGCCTCTTCCCTCCCGGCCCGGTTGGTATAATCGCCTCCGTCCGCATCGCTTTCAGGCCACACCGTCCGCCCGCTCCCATGTCCCTTCTCGTCGGCACACAACTTGCAAAGTCCTACGGCGCGGCCGATATCTTCGCCGGCGTGGACGTCAGCGTGCCGCACGGCGCCCGGATCGCGCTGGTGGGGCCGAACGGCGCCGGCAAGACCACGCTGCTGCGCGTCCTGGCCGGGCTGGAGGAGCCGTCGCACGGCGTCGTCCAGCGGGCGCGGGGCGCGCGCCTGGGCTATCTGCCGCAGGAGGTCACCTGGGAAGCGGCCGAAACCGCGCGGACCGTCTGGGACGAGATGCTGCTGGCCTTCGCCGACCTGCGCGCCCGCGAGGCCGAACTGGCCCGGCTGGAGGCGAGCCTGGCCGAGGCGGACCGGCTCGACCCGGCCCGCCACGCCGCCCTTCTCGAAAAATACGGCGCGCTCCAGCACGAGTTCGAGCTGGACGGCGGTTACGCCTACGAGCACCGCATCCGGACCGTGCTCTCCGGCCTCAACTTCGCGCCGGACGACTACCACCGGCCGTTGCGCCTGCTCTCCGGCGGCCAGAAGACGCGCGCCCTGCTCGGCCGGCTGCTGCTCGAGGCGCCGGACCTGCTCATCCTGGACGAGCCCACCAACCACCTCGACCTGCGCGCCGTCGAATGGCTGGAGGGCTGGCTGAACGACTGGCCGGGTGCCGTCCTGCTCGTCTCGCACGACCGCTACTTCATGGACCGGGTCGCGCAACACGTCTGGGCGCTGGAGACCGCGCCGGGACAGGCCGGGGCCGCGCTGACGGAGTACCGCGGCAACTACTCGGCCTACCTGTTGCAGCGCGACGAGCGCCGCGCCCGGCAAATGGCCGAGTTCGAGGCCCAGCAGACGTTCATCGCCCGGGAGCTGGATTTCATCCGCCGCAACCTGGCCGGGCAGAACACGCGCCAGGCCCGGGGCCGCCTGCGGCGGCTGGAGCGCCTGATGGGGACGCCCGGCGACCTGGCGCTCAAGCCGAGGGCGGCCGAGGCCATCCAGCTGCGTATGGAGACCGACCTGCGCTCCGGCGACCGCGTGATCGAGACGCGGGACCTGGCCATCGGCTACGCCGACGACGGGCGCGTCCTCTTCCAGGTGCCGGACCTGCTGCTCTGGCGCGGCGAATGCGCGGCCGTCATCGGCCCGAACGGCGCCGGCAAGACCACGCTCCTCAAGACCCTGCTCGGCCAGGTGCCGCCGCTGCGCGGCGCCGTCAAGCTGGGGAGCAGCCTGAAGATCGGCTACTTCGCTCAGGCCCACGAGGACCTGGACCCGGAACGGACCGTTCTGGAGGAGGTGCTGGCGGCGCAGGCGCTTCCGCCGGGCAAAGCGCGCGATTACCTGGGCAAGTTCCTGTTCAGCGGGGACGACGCCTTCAAGAAAGTCGCCGTGCTCTCCGGCGGGGAACGCGGCCGGCTGGCCCTGGCCAAGCTGGCCCTGACCGGCGCCAATCTGCTGCTGCTGGACGAGCCGACCAACCACCTGGATATTCCGTCGCAGGAGATCCTGGAGTCGGTCCTGGATGAGTTCGCCGGTACGATCCTGCTGGTCTCGCACGACCGCTACCTGATTGACGATCTGGCCACGCAGGTCTGGGCGGTGGAGAACGGCCGGCTGGAGGTCTTCCCGGGCAGCTGGAGCGAGTACACCGCCTGGCGGGAGGCGCAGGAGAAAGCGCGTCTCTCCGGTCTCAAGGAAGACGGGCCCAGAGCCAGGGCGCAAGGGCCACGGGCAGTTGTTGGCGCGGCGCCCAGACCGAGCAAGAACCAGCTCCAGCGGCGGGCGGCCCGGCTGGCCGAGTTGGAGGCGTTGATCGAGGCCCTGGAACAGCGCAAGGCCAGCGTGGCGCGCGAGTTGGAGACGCCCGGCCTGGACGCGGCGCGGGCCGGCGCGCTGGGGTCGGAATACGCCCGGCTCGAAGCCGAGATCACGGCCCGGCTGGATGAGTGGGGGGCCCTGGCGGAGTGAGCGCGTTGGCCTCGGGCGAGGCGCTAACGGACTAACGAACTGAACCGTGGCGGCCTGGTGATATATAATGCCAGCGTCAATCGGTGTGTAAGTTTATTGGTAAGTCATATATGAATCAGACTCCACGCGTCACATCCCGCGTCAACCGCCGCCGCCGCGAGCCCATCATCCCGAGTTGGGCCGTCGGCGGCCTGGTTGCCATGTTCGTCGTCGCCACGGCGCTGGCCGGTTATCTGGTGTTCACCAGCGTGCGGGATTTCGTGGCCGGCTGGCAAATGACGGGCGCCGGCGGGCCGGGCGGGGGGCCGCAGCTCGACAGCGGGGCCGGCGGCGGGACTGGCGGCGGGGCCGGCGGCGGGGTCAACCCGGCGCCCGACCCCATCATCCCCCAACGCTGGTCCGGCACCGACCGGGTGACCGTCCTGCTGCTCGGCATCGACCGGCGCGCCGGCGAGACCGACCGCGCCTACCGCACCGACTCGATGATGCTCGCGTCGGTGGACCCGGTGGCCAAATCCGCCGTGATCCTGTCCATCCCGCGCGACCTGTGGGTGGAGGTTCCGGGCTACGCCAACGACACGATCAACACCGCGAATTTCACCGGCGACGCCTACCAGTATCCGGGCGGCGGGCCGGCGCTGGCGGTCAAGACGGTCGAACACAACCTGGGGGTCACCGTCAACCACTACGTCCGCCTGGACTTCACGGCCTTCGAGGCCCTGATCGACGCCGTCGGCGGGATCGAGGTGGACAATCCGGCCGACATCGCCGACCCCTGGTACCCGGATGGCGCCTACGGCTACGAGCCCTTCTACCTGCCGGCCGGCCGCCAGCACCTGAACGGCCATGACGCCCTGCGCTATGCGCGCACGCGCCACGACTCCTCGGACGTGGAGCGCGCCGGCCGCCAGCAGCAGGTGGTGATGGCCGTGCGCGACAAGGTCTTCAGCCTGAACATGCTGCCCCAGCTCATCCTGAAAGCGCCGGCGCTGTACCAGACGCTGAACGAGAGCATCCAGACCGACCTGACGCTGGACCAGATCGTGTCGCTGGCTCTGCTCGGGCAGGACATCCCGCGCGAGAACATCGTCCAGGCCGTGATCGATTATCAGTACGTGCTGGACTACACCACACCCGAGGGTCGCCAGGTCCTCGTCCCGCTGCGCGACAAAATCCGCGAGCTGCGCGACCAGCTCTTCACTTCCTCCGCGCCGTTCTCCCCGCGCGGCCAGGACGACCCGGCCGAGCTGGAGGCCGAGGCCGCCCGGGTGGAGGTGCTCAACGGCGCCGGCGTGGAAGGCCTGGCGCGCAGCACGTCCGAATGGCTGCAGAGCCAGGGCATAGCCGTGGCCCGCTACGACACCGCCGACCGCTCGGACTACGCCAATTCAGTGATCATCGACTACACCGGCAAGCCGGCCACCACCCGCTACCTGGCCCGCCTCTTCAACGTCACCAACATCGTCAATGGCGCGGACCCGAGCAGCCCCGTGGATGTGCGCGTGATCCTCGGCCGGGACTGGCAACTGCCGTGAGCGGCAGGCGGGTCCGCCCCTCATCGCGCCCGCCCGGACAGCAAACAAAAGCCGCCGGAGGCTCAACCCTCCGGCGGCGGCTTTTATCTGAGGCGGGCGGCGTCTACCGCACCGTCAGCAGGTAAGCGATCAGGTCGGCGGCTTCCTGCTTGGTGAGGGATTGCGTGTACGTGTTCGGCATCAGCGACTGGCCGGTGGGCGCGGCGTAGTTGGCGCCCGGGACGATATAGGCGCTGGGCAGGATGATGGACTCGAGCAGATACAGCTCCGGGCTGGTCGCCTGGCCGGTGTAATCGGCCGCCTGATAACGCTCGGCGGCGTGGTCGGCCACGCCCTTGTTGTCCGGCGACTGCGCCGCCAGCCAGGCCGGACCGACCAGCGTCTGGCCCGCCGTCGCCGCGACGTGACAGCCGGTGCAGCCGCGCTGCTGAGCCAGCGTCTGGCCGTTCGCCGCGTCGCCGGCCGGCAGTTCCACGGCCAGATCGTCGCCGACCGCGTTCGGGTTGGGCGTAGGCGTCGCCGCGGCGACGTAGTTGCCGCTGGCGTCCTTGAAGGCCTCGCCCCAGTTCATGATGTACAGCACCAGGGATTCCACCTGGTCCGAGCGCAGCGGGCCGCCGTAGGCCTGGCCCCAGGCCGGCATGCGGGCCGGGTAGTTGGCGAAATCGGCCGAAGCGCGCGGGCGCCCGGCGTTGATGGCGCCGCGCACGTAGGCTTCCACCGTGCCCTGCCACTCGATCGCGCTCAGGCGCGAACCGTCGAACAGGTCCACGGCGTTCAGCGCCGGGGCCACGCCCTCGGCGCCCTGGCCCTGCGCGCCGTGGCAGGACTGGCAGTTCGCCTCGAAGAGCTGAGCGCCGACTTCAATCTGCCGCGCGTTGTACGCTCGCTCAAAGCTCGCCATGCGGTCCTGCTCGGTGACAGCCACAAAGCCGAGCACGACCATCATGAAGACGACGCTCACCGTTCCCAGGATGACTCGCCAGACCATGGTGTGTTCCTAGACCTCGCCTTTCTGTCGCTCACGGGCCCTGCCGGTAGTTCGATTCGCGGTGGATGAACGTCGTCTGGCAGAACTCCCTCGCGGCCCCCACCTGGCAGACGGCGCCGTCCTCCGGGCCGCCTTCCCAGATGATGCGGAACGTCACGCGCTTCAGACCGGGCGCCCAGTCCTCGATCAGCATGAAGCCCTGGCCGTCCTTCAGCGCGCCCTGGTCCTGGCGCAGCCCGCGCTCGGCCTTGCCACGGGCGATCTCAAGCTCCTCCTCCATCTGGTGCAGGAGGTTCTGCAGGGCCGCGGTCGGCGCCTGCTCCCACTCGGCCGCGGCGTAGGTCGCCCGACCGGTCGGGTTCTCGGCGGTCTTGGGCGCGGTGCGGAACTCGCCCCAGTTCGACTGGCGGAACGGGCCGGGGTGCGTCTGCGGCAGCAGCTCGGCCACGATCTCCTGGTCGATGGAGCTGGCCACGGCGTATTTCGGCGTGCCCATGTAGGACAGGATGGCCATCAACGCCGCCAGGACCAGACCCATGGTCAGGCCCACGCGCCGGTCGCCGTAGCGCCGGCTGGGGCCGACCTCCACATACGGCAGCACGAACAGGATCCCGGTGAGGATGCCCGGCGCGATGATGCCCCAGAAGAACTTGTCGCCGATCTTGAGCATGCCCTGGATCCACAGGAAGTACCAGGGCGCGGTGGTGTGCAGCGGCGTCACCAGCGGATCCGCGTGCGGCTCCAGCGGGGCGTGGTAGAAGAAGGTCGCGGCGAAGATCATGCCGGCCGTCACCAGCGCGAAGAGCAACAGCTCGCGCGTGAGGATGTCCGGCATGAAGTACGTGCGCTGGTCCATGGGGATACGCTTGGCGGTGTCCTCGCCCACCGGCTCCACCTCCGGCGGCAGGCCGTGGCCGTGCAGGACCACCTTGTAGTAATGCACGCCGGTGAAGATGATGCCGATTACGGGCAGCAGGAGCACGTGCGCCAGGTACCAGCGCAGCAGGCCGCCCTCATTGAACTGCGGGCCGCCGCGCACGATCAGATTGACGAAATCGCCCACCACCTGCGGCTGGATGGCTTCCACCATCGAGGCGCCGATGGTCACCGCCCAGAGGGACAGCTGGTCCCACGGCAGCAGATAACCCGAGAACGAGAGCACCAGGGTGACCGCCAGCAGGATGACGCCCGTCAGCCAGGTGAACTGGCGCGGCTTCTTGTAGGAGCCGGTGAAAAAGGTGCGCGCCATGTGCAGCACGACCACGATCACCATCATCTCCGCGCCCAGCTTGTGCAGGTCGCGCATCAGGCGGCCGAAGGGCACATTGCTCAGGATGTTGAGCATGTTCTCGTAGGCCACCAGCGGCGACGGCGTGTAGAAAATCATCAGGAACAGGCCGGTGATGATCTCGAACGCAAAAAAATAAGTGGACAGCCAGCCCAGCCGGAAGGAGGGGTAGATGCCGGCCGTGAGGTTATGGTAGTACGTCGGCCGCATGTGGAACCAGAAGCCGTCGGCGTGCGGCCGGACGCGCGGGTTCGGCTTCGGCGCGGGGTCGCCGCGCAGCATCGAACGGATGTCCTCGATATCCAGGCCGGCGGTGACGCGCTCGACCACCTCGTTGGTTTTGAACAGGAGCGCCGGTCCGAGGCCTTTGGCCTTGACCTCATCGAGGAACGGGCTGTGGAACTTCCAGACGGCCATGACTCCTCCTCAAACAAGCCCTGGGGCTAGGCGTTCGCTTCGCGCGGGGTGGGGTTGCCGGCGCCGTTGATGCGCTGTCCGGTGTCCACGCGCAGCCGGGCGGCGCCTTCGATCCTCAGGGAACGGGCTTCGCCGTTGACGGTCTCCGTCTGCCGGTTGACTTCATCCACCACGTTGCCGGCGTCGTCCACGGCCTGGATGCTGAAGACGTCCAGGTTGCGGTTGGCCGGGCCGGCGATAGCTGTGCCGCTGGACAGGTATTTGGAGCCGTGGCACGGGCACTCGAAGCGGTTGTTGGTGGGCACCCAGGCGTACAGACAGCCCAGATGGACGCAGATCATGTACAGCGCCCGGACGCCCTTCGCCGGCCGCCACTTGGCCGGCTGGCGCGGGTCGTTGGCGATGCCGTCGCCGATGTTCACCAGCCAGAAACGCCCGCCCGCGAACGGGCGCGGCGGGCTGTCCGGCGCCGGCAGCTCGCTGATATCCAGCTCAAAGATGCCGCCGAAGGTGCCGGCCTTGAAGCGCGGATACGCAAACCAGAGCAAAGCCGCCCCGGCCTGTCCCGCGAACAGGACCATCGAAGCGGCCCAGATGTAATACAAAAATTCCCGCCGCGTCATCGGCGACACGGCCGTCGTGGTGGTGGCCTCAGCAGCCATATCGATTGAAGCCTCCTAAGTCCATGAAGTTAGGGCGCTTGCGGGAGGGATTTTATCATAGCGTGGGGGACGCCCTTTGATAAAAAAAATGCATAGACACTATGCATCTCTCCGGCCGGCGAGCGTGTCCAATTTATCACAATCGCCAATCCGCGTCAATCAAACGGTCAGCGCGGCGCCCCTTGGAGACCGGCGCAGTCTCACGGATAATGGAAGCCTGATGACAGCCCACCTCACGCCGGCAGCCTCCCTCCCCCCACCGCGTCTTGTGGAGACCGGCCCGGCCCTGGAGCAGCTCGCGGCCGACCTGGCGCAGGCGCCGGCCCTGGCCGTCGATACCGAGTCCAACAGCCTGTTCGTTTACCGCGAGCGCGTCTGTCTGATCCAGTTCTCCACGCCCGACGCGGACATCATCGTCGACCCCCTGCGGATCGCCGACCTGCGCCCGCTGGCGGCGCGGTTCGCGGACCCCGCCCAGCAGAAGATCTTCCACGCCGCCGAGTACGACCTGCTCGGCCTGCGCCGCGATTTCGGCTTCGAGTTCGCCAACGTCTTCGACACGATGGTCGCCGCGCGCACGCTCGGCTGGCCGCAGACCGGGCTGGCGCCCCTGCTCGAGGCCCATTTCGGCGTCAAGATGAACAAGAAGCACCAGCGCGCCAACTGGGGCAAGCGCCCGCTGACGCCCGAACTGCTGGATTACGCCCGACTGGACACGCACTACCTGTTCGCCCTGCGCGACCTGGTCAGCCGGGAACTGCAGGCGGCGGGCCGCGTCGAAGAGGCGCGCGAGGAGTTCGAGCGGCTGACGCGCCTCCGGCCGCCCGCCAACACGCCGGACCCGGAGGCCTTCTGGCGCATCGCCGGCGTGCGCGACCTGACGCCGCAACAGGCCGGCGTCCTGCGCGAGTTGTTCGCCTACCGCGACGCCCAGGCCCAGCGCGCCGATGTGCCGCCGTTCAAGATCATGGGCGACGCCACCCTGCTCGAACTGGCGGCGCGGATGCCCAGGGACCTGCACGAACTGAAATCCATCGTCGGGATGACCGACGGCCAGATCAGGCGCCACGGCAGCGCCGTGCTGGCGGCCGTGCGCCGCGGGCTGGCCGGCCCCCCCGCCCACCCGCCCAGGCCCGCGCTGGAATCCGACGCCGTCCGCGACCGCTACGAGCGGCTGCGCGCCTGGCGCAAGCGCAAGGCCCAGGACCGGGGCGTGGAGTCCGACGTGATCCTGCCGCGCGAGGCGTTATGGGAACTGGCCCGCCGCGCCCCACGCACGCCGGACGACCTGAAACGCCTGGAGCACCTCGGGCCCTGGCGGCGCACGCAATACCAGGACGAACTGCTCGGCCTGCTGAACGGCTCGCGAGGTCCCTCATGAACATCACTTTCCACGGCGCCGCCCAGACCGTCACCGGCTCTCAGCACCTGCTCACGCTCAACGGCCGCCGGCTGCTGCTGGACTGCGGCCTGTACCAGGGCAAACGGTCGGAAGCCCTCACCCGCAACCGCGAACTGCCGTTTGACGCGCGCCGCCTGGACGCCGTGATCCTCTCGCACGCGCATATCGACCATTCCGGCAACCTGCCGTCGCTGGCCAGGGCCGGGTATCGCGGCCCGATCTACGCCACGCCCGCCACCCGCGATCTGTGCGAGCACATGCTGCGCGACTCGGCGCGCATTCAGGCGTCGGACGTGGAGTTCGCCAACAAGCGGGCGCGCGAGCGCGGCGAGCCGGCCCGGGCCGAAGCCCTTTACACCGAAGAGGACGCCGCCGCCGCCCTGGAGCTTTTCCGCCCCCACCCCCTGGACCGGGCCTTCGAGGCCCTGCCCGGCGTGACCGCCACCTTCCGCGAAGCCGGCCACATCCTGGGCTCAGCCATGGTCGTGCTGGACATCGAGGAGAGAGGCCGCCGCTTCCGCCTGGCGTTCTCGGGCGACATCGGCCGCCCGGGCCTGCCCATCCTGCGCGACCCCGTTTTCCTGTCCGACGTCGACCACGTCATCATGGAGTCGACTTACGGCACCAAGACGCACCGCCCGCCCGAAGAGGCCGCCCAGGAGTTCCGCGAGCTGGTCCAGGCGACGGTGGCGCGCAACGGCAAGATCATCGTCCCGGCCTTCGCCGTGGGCCGCTCGCAGGAGATCGTCTTTGAGCTGCACAAGATGATCGACAAGCGCCTGATCCCGCCCATCCCGGTCTTCGTCGACAGCCCGCTGGCCGTGAACGCGTCGCAGGTCTTCCAGCAGCACGCCGAGTTGTTCGACGAGGAGACCCGCGCCCTGTTGCAGCAGAACGGCGACGCCTTCGGCTTCCGGTCGCTGACCTACACGCGCTCGGTGGAGGAGAGCAAGGCCATCAACGACCGCCCGGGCCCGCTGGTGGTCATCAGCGCCTCGGGCATGTGCGAGAACGGCCGCATCCTGCACCACCTGCGCAACAATATCGGCGACCCGCGCAACACCATCCTGATCGTCTCCTGGCAGGCTCCGCACACCCTCGGCCGCCGCCTGGCCGACCGCGAGCCGGAGGTCAAAATCTTCGGCGAGTGGCACAAGCTGCGCGCCCAGGTGGCCACCATCAACGGCCTCTCCGGCCACGCCGGGCGCGACCTGTTGATCCGGTGGGCCGCCGCCCTCAAACCGCGCGTGAAGAGCGTCTTCCTCGTCCACGGCGAGCCCGAGTCGTCGGCGGCCCTCCAGGCGGCGCTGGAGGCCGAGGGCCTGCGCGGCGTCCACGCCCCGGAGCTGCACGAGACGGTCGAAGTCTGACGGCAGACAACCGAGCCCAGAACACAGGTCGGCGGCGTTTGGCCCTGACCTCAGCCGGCCTGCCGACCGCAGTCTGTCATCAGTGATCGGTCGTCTGCTATAATCTGTACCGGAGAGGTGCCAGAGTGGACGAATGGGGCGGTCTCGAAAACCGTTGTGGTCCCTTGGGCCACCGTGGGTTCGAATCCCACCCTCTCCGCTGAACACGGCGCTGTCCCCCGCAGCGCCCTTTCTTTTTCACCGCGGAGAGCGCAGAGGAGCATTCTCAGTGAACTCGACGTTCTCCCGGGTTTAAAGACCATGCCGTTCACAACCCTGCTTTCCACGGCCGACCTCGCCGCCCATCTGGACGACCCGGACTGGGCCATCGTGGACTGCCGCTTCGACCTGAACGACGCCGCCTGGGGCGAGCGCGCCTACGCCGACGCGCACCTGCCCGGCGCCGTGTACGCCCACCTGGACCGCGACCTCTCCGGCCCCAAGACCGGGCGCAACGGCCGCCACCCGCTCCCGGACCCGGAGGTCTTCATGGAGCGTCTGGGCGCCTGGGGCATCGGCCCGGGCGTGCAGGTGGCGGCCTACGACCAGGCCAACGGGATGTGGGCCAGCCGGCTGTGGTGGCTGCTGCGCTGGGTGGGGCACCCGGCCGTCGCGGTGCTGGACGGCGGCCTCGCCAAATGGACGGCGGAGGGGCGGCCGACGCGGGCCGGGGTCGAGGCGCGCGCGCCGCGCGCGTTCAGCGGCAGGCTTCAGCCGCAACTGGTCGTGACCGCCGCCGACGTCGACCGCCTGCGCCAGGACCCGGCTTACCGGCTGGTGGATGCGCGCGCGCCGGAGCGTTACCGGGGCGAGGCCGAGCCGATCGATCCGGTCGCCGGTCATATCCCGGGCGCCGTCAATCACTACAACGCCCTGAACGTCAACCCGGACGGGACCTTCCTGGCGCCGGAGGCTCTGCGCGCCCGTTTCCTGGACCTGCTGGGCGGCGCGCCGCCGGAGAACGTGGTCGCCTACTGCGGCTCCGGCGTCGCCGCCGCCCACAACCTCCTGGCGCTGGAGATCGCGGGCCTGCCCGGCGCGCGCGTCTATGTGGGGTCGTGGAGCGAATGGTGCCGCGACCCGGCCCGCCCCGTGGCCGTCGGGGCCTGAAAAAAACGCGAACCGCCGAGACGCGCCGCCGCGGAGAGTTTCCCCCTGTCCCGGCGTCTCGGCAGCCGCCTGAGCGCGTCGGGCGGACCCGGCCGGAAGTCAGCCGCGCAATGTCGCCGCCGCCTCCACAAACGCCGCCACGCGGCCCGGATCAACCGTGTTGGCCCAGTAACCGTCCACTTTGAAATACGAGCCGACGATGAAACCATCGGCTTCCGGGTAGAAGGCCGCCAGGTTCTCCGGGGTGACGCCGGAGCCGAGCACCACCGGCAGACGGCAATGGGCCCTGGCCTCGCGCACGTCCTCGATCCGCGGCGGGTCGCCGGTGACGCTGCCGGTGATGATCACGGCGTCGCCGCGCATGAACTCCACCGTCTCGGCTGTCAGCCCCAGGCCGATATCGGCCGTGATGGCGTGGGCCGAGTGCTTCTTCTTCACGTCCGCCCAGACCTGCACCCTGTCCGCGCCGATCATCCGGCGGTAGCGCAGCAGTTCCGCCGCCGACGACTGGATAAAGCCCTCGTCGGCCACGTGCGCGAAGACGAAGCCCTCGGCGCGGATGAAGTCCAGGCCCGCGCTGTGGGCGACCGCCAGCGCCTCCAGGTTGGCGCCCGCCAGGATCTGGATCCCCACCGGCCCGCCGAACTCGGCTTTCACCGCCTGCCCGACCAGCGCCATGGCCGCCACAATCTCCGGGCCGACGCGCCCGCGCAGGTACGGCAGGTCGTGCATGTTCTCGATGGCGATCCCGTCCACGCCGCCGGCCCGGTACAGGCGCGCCTCAGCGACGGCTGAGTCCACAATCGCACGCACGCTGAGCGCGCTCGCCGGCGTGCCGGGCAGCGCGGCGACGTGGATCATGGCGATGACGGGTTTGGATCGGGGGAACAATTGAGTAAGCATGGCGTCCTGTGGTCAGAGGGTCGGGTAATCGCGTGGGCGGAGGGTCGCTCGACCCCGGGCCGCGAGGTGATTGGACCGCCCGGCTCAAGCTATGGCGCCGGGGTCCCGCTGTCCCCGGCCGAGGCCGCCTGGTCCAGCGCGTCCCGGCTGTGGGCCAGCGGCGAACTCTCCAGCGTCTCGCGCAGGCGCTGCTCCAGGCTGGCCTTCTCCGGTTTGCGGCTGCCCAGGCCCTTGAGGGCGTTGATCAGCGTGCCGGTGAGGGCCTTCGTCAGCCCGGCCAGCGACTCGCCGGTCAGCTTCTCGCCGCGCTCGAACCAGACGATGGCGGCGTAGCCCATGACGACGGTGGTGGACGAGGCGATGGCGGCCGAGAGCAGCCAGCCGGGCGGCCCGCCCAGCTTGCTCAGCTCCTGGAACAGCGTGCGGCCCAGGAAACCCAGGCCGAACGTCACCGCCAGCTCGCGCGCCCGGGCCGGCGTCAGGTCATAGCTGTAAATCCGCGCGATGCCCAGCACCAGCGATGATTGCACGGCCAGCAGCGGGATGACGTCCACGACCGGCAGCGGTGTGAGGGCGATGGCGGCGGCGGTGGTGGCCGCGCCCGTGATCGCCGTCCAGGCCAGGCGCCAGCGGTAAGCCGGCAGCGCGCGGCCCAGCGCGCTCAGCAGGCCCGGCTCGGCTTTGGCGATGGCGATCAGCAGGTCGTCCAGGTTCTGGCCGGACTTGGCCGAGACCGGCACGATCTGAGCGCGCTGCAGGCGCAGGTTGGCGGCCGTGCGCTCCAGCACCGGGTCCACGTCCTTGCGACTGAGCAGGTCCATCTTGTTGAGCACCACCACCGACGGCTTGCCCAAGCCGTTCAGCTCGTCGAACAGCTCCTGCTCGGTGCGCTTGATGCCCTGCAGGGCGTCGAAGACGACCACCAAGAAGTCCGCGGCGCGGGCGGCGGCCAGGGCGTGCTCCTTCTCCTGCTGCCCGACCTCGCCCACCGCGTCTGCGCCGGGCGTGTCCGCCAGCCGGAACAGGCCGGCGTCCGCCTGCTGGTTGACGCGCGTGGTGCCCGGCACCGGGCTGACGGCGGCCCGGTCCTCCTTGCGCCGGATCAACTGGTTGTAGAGCGTGGACTTGCCCACGTTGGCCGGGCCGACGATGGCGATGAAATGCTTCTCGGCAAACGCGATCTTGAAGTTCGGCAGCGCCAGGTCCATGAGCATCTTCCAGCGCGCCAGGTCGCCGGGCAGATACTTGAGCGAGCCTTCCAGCTCCTTTTGCATGGACTCGGGCAGTGCGCCCCAGGCCTTCTTAAGCGTGTCCCGGGAGTCTTGCGGGAATTCTTTGAGCAGGTCGTCGATGGCGGGCATAGCCGAATGATAGCCGATCAGGAGGCGGGCGGCCTCAGACGCGGGAGCCAGCGCGGGACGGACCGGCAGTAACGCTCGTAAGCCTCGCCGAAGGTCCGCCGCAGATGCGGCTCTTCGTACCACACGACGAACCCGGCGAAAGCCAGGCCCACCCCGGCGGTGTAGAACAGCAGCCACGGCGCCTGAAACCAGACGACGTGCCCGCCCAGGATCAGTACGGCGCTGGTGTACATCGGGTTGCGCGCATATCGATACAGCCCGCGCACCACCAGCTCGCGGGGCGGATCCAGCGGGAGCGGCGTGCCGCGGCCGGCAAAAGTGAAATCCCAGACGCACCAGACGATGCCGGCGGCGCCGGCCAGCCAGAACGGCC
This sequence comes from Anaerolineales bacterium, assembly GCA_034434015.1. Classification (GTDB taxonomy): domain Bacteria; phylum Chloroflexota; class Anaerolineae; order Anaerolineales; family UBA6663; genus SpSt-583. Next base: position 4,230 of record DAOUAB010000111.1, on the reverse strand, counting down.
AGGCCGCCCAGCGCAACCACGGCAGGGCGGGCGCCGCCTCCGACGCCAGCGCGATCCGGACCGGCGCGTAGATCACGACAAGGCCGGGGACCAGGATGAGGAAAGCCAGCGACTTGAGGAAAGTCAGCATAACGGGACTCACAAGGCGCGCAGGATCTCGTCCCGTTTGCGCTGATACTCGTCGTCGCTGACCAGGCCCTCGGCGCGCAGCGCCTCCAGTTCCTTCAGGCGCTCCAGGGCCGGGCGAGGGGCCTCCACCTGCGGCGGACGCGTCCGGCGGTTGAACCGGCGCCGGCAGGCGGTGCAGACCGCGTCGATGGCGCCGGCGTGAAACTGCCGCAGCAGGTCCGCGTTGGAAAAGTCGAGGCGCTGGCGGGCTTTGCCAAAAGCCAGCCCGAAGACCGAGCCGACCTTGTCCACCATGCCGGGCAACGGCAGCGTGGACGTGGAACCGCAATGCGGGCAGGGGATCGGGGAATGGACGGGCACAGGGGAAGGATACTGCCCGCGTCCCCGGCTGGCAAGAGCCGACAGTGGACGGCCTGCGGCGCAAGGAGAAGCGGATGGAAACGGACCGGCCATCCGTTCTCATCCGCTTCTCCGCTTCTCGGCCCGCTGTCAGACGCGCTCGGGCAGGACGTAGTCCTTGTACTGCTGGCGCAGCACCTTCTTGTCGAACTTGCCGACGCTGGTCTTGGGCACGGCTTCGATGAAGACGATGTCATCCGGAAGATACATCTTGTCGAAGCGCGGGCGCAGAAATTCGTACAACTCTTCCTTGGTCAGCGCGTCCTTGTAATCCGGCTTGGGGACGACGCAGGCCAGCGGGCGTTCCTGCCACTTGGGGTGCGCCACGGCGATGACGGCGGCCTCGGCCACCTTCGGATGGCCCATGATGGCGTTCTCCAGCTCCTGGGTGGAGATCCACTCGCCGCCGCTCTTCACCAGGTCCTTGGTGCGGTCCACGATCTGGATGAAGCCTTCCGGGTCGATGGTGACCACGTCGCCGGTGCGGAACCAGCCGTCCATGAACGACAGCGGCGAGCGCTCGTCGCGGTAATACTCGCGGATGATCCACGGTCCGCGCACCTGCAGTTCCCCGAACGATTTGCCGTCCCACGGCACCTCTTTGCCCTGCTCGTCCACGGCGCGCAACTCCACACCCATGGCCGGCGTGCCCTGCTTGGCGCGGATGGCGAAGCGTTCGGCCTCGGGCAACGCTTCCTGATAGCTCTTCAACCGGCTGACCGTGCCGAGCGGCGTCATCTCGGTCATGCCCCAGGCGTGGATGACCGGGATGTGGTGCTTCTTCTCGTAGGCCTCGATCATGGACTGCGGCGCGGCGGCCCCGCCCACGATCATGGCGCGCAGGCTGGAGAGGTCGTAGCGTTCCTTTTCCAGCAGCGCCAGCATGCCGAGCCAGAGGGTCGGCACGCCGGCGGTCAGGGTGACCTTCTCCGCCTGGATCAGCTCGGCCAGGTCGCGCGGTTGCAGGTGCGGGCCGGGATAGACCTGCTTGGCGCCCAGCATGGTGGCCACGAACGGCGTGCCCCAGGCCAGCACGTGGAACATCGGCACGACGGGCATAAAGACATCGCGCTCGGCCATGCCGAAGGAATCGGCCATGGCCAGGCCGAAGGCATGCAGGTAGATGGCGCGGTGCGAGTAGGCCACGCCCTTGGGGTTGCCGGTGGTGCCGGAGGTGTAGCACATGGCCGCCGCGTTGTTCTCGGCCAGGCGCGGCCAGGCGTAGTCGGGGCTTTCGGCGCGCAGCAGCGCCTCGTAGCTGTGCACAGGCGAGAGCGTCGTTTCAGGGACCTTATCGCCCATGACCACGAAGTGCTTGACCGTCTTCAGGTGCGGGGCCAGCTTCTCCACCGCCGGCAGCAGTGTTGGATCAATGAACAGCACCTGGTCCTCGGCGTGGTTGGCGATGTACACGATCTGGTCGCCGGGCAGGCGCAGGTTGATGGGGTGCAGCACGGCGCCCATGCACGGCACGGCGAAGTACAGCTCCAGGTGGCGGGCGTTATTCCAGGCGAAGGTCGCCACCCGGTCGCCGCGCCGCACGCCCAGCTTCTCCAGCGCGTTGGACAGCCGCCCGACCCGTTCGGCCATCTCCCCGTAGGTGTAGCGCTCCAGGCCCGGCCCGGCTTTGGTGACGATCTCCTTCTTGGGGTAGAGCCGGCGGGCGCGCTCCAGCATGGGGGTGAGCGTCAACTGATAGTCCATCATCAAGCCTTGCATGCGGCCTCCTGGATGAATGACGGCGGACGCAGGGCGAACGGCGCGTCCGCCCGCGATGTCCGCCGGAATGGACAGGCTGCAATAATTACCAGGACTGGGTCTACCGCCGGGAGAAGAACCGATTCGATTATAGGGCGAGCGAGGCGGAATGCAACATTGTGCTTCCGGTCACATGCCCTTGATCAGGCCCCCCGGCTGGCAGGCGCGGCAGAAATTCGTGATGCGCTGGTTCGCGCCCACCAGCGAGATCGGCGCGCCGCAGCGCGGGCACGGCTGGCCGGTCTTCAGATGCACGGCCATGAAACCGCGCAGCTCCCGGTGGATGGCCTCGCCCATCTCGGCCCGCACTTTTTCGACGGCGTCGAGCAGCACCGCACGCATGGCGTCGTACAGCCGGTCGATCTCCTCGGCCGTCAGTTGCGTTCGTTTGCGGTAAGGGTGCAGGCGCGCGGCCCACAGGATCTCGTCGGCGTAAGCGTTGCCGATGCCGGCCACAAAATCGCTGCGGATGAGGACTCCCTTGATCTCGCCGCGATAGGCGCGCAGCCGGGCGCGGAAGTCGTCGCGCGAGATCTCCAGCGCCTCCGGCCCCATCCCGGCAAAGTCGGGCAGCTGGGCCAGATCGCGCGCCAGGTAGAGCTGGCCCATCTGCTTCTGGTCCACATAGCGCAGTTCGCCGCCGCCGGAGAGGCTCAGGACGACGTGCGTCTTGGCCAGGCGTTTGTCGCCGGGCCCGGCCAACTGCAGGCGGCCGGCCAGCTTGGGGTTGAGGGCCAGGTAGAGCGGCGGCTCGCCGCCCACTGTGAAAACGACGAACTTGCCGCGCCGGGCGACCGCAACGAGGACGGCGCCGCTGAGCGTCTCGGCGAAGCCCGCGCCGGTCAGGTCACGCACGACGATGGGACCGCCGGGCGGCAGAACCTGCACGGACAGGATCGTCTGACCGGCGATGCGGCGGGTCAGGACCTCGCGGACAGCTTCGAGTTCGGGGAGTTCAGGCATTCAATCCACGAAGGGACACGAAGAAACACGAAGAGACACGAAGAGACACGAAGGGACACGAAGAAACACGAAGGGACACGAAGAAACACGAAGAGACACGAAGGGACACGAAGAAAGACGGCCCAACTTTTGACGGCCTGCCGGGCACAGGCCGCCGAACGCGAGGGGGCGCCGGGGAGCACGAAACGGGCCACAATTAGCTCCGCACATGCGGCGTAAACCGATTTATTAACTCCAGAAAGCACTCCCCCCTCTTACGGAGTTCAACGATCGCACACACGGATAGACCAGGCCCCACGCCTAGAATGGCCGGGCAGGAGGGAACAGGCCATGACCGAGTTACTGCTCAAAGAAGAAGTATACGCGATTGTCGGCGCCGCCATAGAAGTGCACCGCGAGTTGGGGCCGGGCTTCCTGGAAGCGGTCTACTATGAGCCTCTGGAAATTGAAATGCGGGCGCGCGGCATCCCGTATGAACCGCAGCGTTGTCTGCCGATCTTCTACAAAGGCCGGGAGCTCCAAAAGCATTACCAGCCGGACTATATCTGCCATGACCAGATCATTGTCGAGATCAAGGCGCTTGACGAATTGACCAACCATGAACTGGCTCAGGTCCTGAACTATCTCAAGGCCTCCCGTCTACACGTGGGTCTGCTCATCAATTTCGGCAGTCGCGGCAAATTGGAGTGGAAACGCCTCGTCTTCTAGCCTATCTCAGTCTGTCTGCCCCTTTCAGGTCTTCGTGCGTCTTCGTGTGTCTTCGTGCCCCTTCGTGTGCCTTCGCGCCCCTTCGTGTGCCTTCGCGCCCCTTCGCGTGTCTTCGCGCCCCTTCGTGTGTCTTCGCGCCCCTTCGTGTGCCTTCGCGCCCCTTCGTGTGTCTTCGCGCCCCTTCGTGCGTCTTCGCGCCCCTTCGTGTGTCTTCGCGCCCCTTCGTGTGTCTTCGCGCCCCTTCGTGTGCCTTCGCGCCCCTTCGTGTGTCTT
>DAOUAB010000110.1:0-13456 GCA_034434015.1 Anaerolineales bacterium | reverse complement strand
ATCTTGCCGTTGTTGTAGGTGGTGGTCTTCTCGGGGGTGCGACCTTCGAGGAAGGCCACGGCGGCGGTGATGGCGTCGGCGACCAGGGTGCGGACGTCCTTGAGGACGGTCATGGACTGCTTGCCGTCGATGATGTACTGGACGGAAGCCTTTTCGGCGTCCTGGCCGGTGATGTAGTACTGGGTGACGTCCTTGTCGGCGGCGAAGGCGTCGGCGATGGCGCGGGCGGTGCCGTCGTTGGGGGCGACGATGTAGACGGTGCCCTTATCGGCGGCGGCGGCGGCGGTCAGGTTGGCTTCGGCCAGGTTCTTGGCGACGGTGAAGTCCCAGTTGGTGGTGACCTGGCCGATGATCCGGGCCATCTCTTCGCGGGTCAGCTTGGGCTTGTCCTGCAGGGCGACGGCTTCGCTGGAGTTCTTGATGACGAAGGTGCCGTCGGCGATCTTGGGCTGGAGCTTGTTCCAGGCGCCTTCGAAGAACAGGAAGGCGTTGTTGTCGGAAGCGGCGCCGGCGTACAGGTAGAGGTTGTTGCCGGTGCCGGAGGCGTTGTCGATCAGGTACTGGCCCCAGGCCTCGCCCACGGCGACGCTGTCGAAGGTGACGTAGTAGTCGACGGCGTCGGTGTCGCGGATCAGGCGGTCATACGAGATGACCTTGACGCCGGCGGCGCGGGCGGCGTCGGCGGCGGCGGCGGCGGCGGTGCCGTCGTGCGGGCAGATGATCAGGACCTTGATGCCCTGGCTGATCAGGGCCTCGACGTTGGCCTTCTCAATGGCCGACGAGCCCTGGCTGAAGAGGATCTGAACATCGTAGCCGGCGGCCGTCAGGGCGTCCCGGAAGCGGGTCTCGTCCTGGATCCAGCGCGGCTCGTCCTTGGTCGGCAGCACAATGCCGACGGCCAGTTTCTCGCCAGCCGGCGGCTGGGTGGCGGCCGGCGTGCTGGTGGCCGCCGGCGCGCAGGCCGACAGCAACAAACCGGCCATAGCCAGGATCGAGAAGAGCATCGTGGCTACACGAGAGGGTTTCTTGGTCATTTTCTTCTCCATTCCATATCTAGAGTCAATGCCGTCGAGCGTGGGTGAGGTTGACGATGGGTGAGAGAGGACCACCTCCTTTGGCTGACTTCACAGGGCGCACAGGTTCAGTTGCGTCGGCGCCGGCAACTGTTATGCAAACCTGGCTTCGCCTGGCCGTTGATGGGTCCTGGCGAGGATAAACGGCGGCTGAATTGTGTCGCGCTGAACTTTAAGACATATTAACCAGAAGGGTATGCCGGCACAATCGCCGGTCCCCCGTTTTGCTCCCCATTTGCCCCCAAAGGCACCAGGGGAAATCCCCTAATTGCGAAAAGCGTGGCACAATACGGCGTATGGTGCGGGTGCTTCTGGCCGATGACCATGACGTGGTGCGCGCCGGCCTGCGGAATGCCCTCTTGGGCCTTCCGGATCTCACGATTGTCGGTGAGGTCGGTGACGGTCAGGCGCTCCTGGAGAGCCTGCCGCGATTGCGGCCGGACCTGCTGCTGATTGACGTGGCGATGCCGAAGTTCGATCCTGTCGCCACGGTCCGGCAGGTCAAACGAGATTTTCCCGCTCTGCGCATTCTGGTGGTGAGCGCCTACGCCGACGAGGTTTATGTCACAGGCCTGCTGGGCGCAGGTGTGGACGGTTATCACCTTAAAGATCAACCTTTAGCCGATCTGCAGCTGGCGGTTCAGCGGGTCCTGCGCGGCGAGCGCTGGATCTCCGGCCCGCTGGTGGACCGCCTGGTGCACCGCCAGGCCGTGCCGCCTGCCGTCGCCGTCTCACCGCTGACGCGCCGCCAGCGTGAGCTGCTGCGGCTGCTGACCCAGGGTTTCGACAACCGTCGTATTGCTCAGGCCATGGACCTGAGCGTCAAGACCGTCGAGAACCACCTCACCAGCCTGTACCGCGCCCTGGGCGTGGACAGCCGCCTGGCCGCCACGCATTACGCCAGCCAGCACCCGGAAGTCCTGGCGATTTCGGGTTTGGAGGCGGAAGCGCCCGCCGCGCCGGCCGGCGACGCGCTCACTGTCCTGCTGGTGGATGACAACCCGCGCTACCGCCAGCAGCTGGCGCGCCTGATCGGCAAGACCCACCCCGGCGCGCGCCTGTACGAGGCCGATGACGCGGCCGAGGCCCTGCGCCTGGCCGCCCAGGTGCGGCCGCAACTGGCTTTTGTCGATGTGGTCCTGCCGGAGGAAGACGGCATCCAGTGCGTGCGCCGGATGCGCTCGATCTCCTCCAGCTCGCGCCTGATCCTGATGAGCGCCTATCCGGACCGCGAATTCCGGCGTCTGGGGCTGGCCGCCGGGGCGGTGGCTTTCCTGGATAAGCGCGACCTGGACGCCGCTGCCGTCCGGGAGGTGGTGGAGGATGCCCTTGGCCGCCGCCCCGCGTGAGCGGCGGAGCCGGGGGGCTGGGAGCGAGCTCGTCGCCGCGATTAATGGTTGATGGAGGGATAGGGGCTGGGAATCTCGATCTGCAGCTCCAGGCCGCCGCCGGCGGCCGAGTTCACCTGGAAGGTGCCGCCGAGGAGCGAGACGCGCTCGCTGATGCCGACCAGGCCGAAGTGCTTCTGCTCGGAGAGCGAGGCCAGGTTAACCGGCCCGGACAGCCCGCGGCCGTCGTCGGTGATGCGCACCACCAGGCTGGCGGTGTGCGTGCGCCGCAAAGTCAGCGTCACGCGCGAGGCGGCGGCGTGCTTGCGCACATTGCGCAACCCCTCCTGAATGACTCGGAACACCGACAGTTCGATGGCCTCCGGCAGGCGGCCCAGATCGGGATCAATGTCCAGGTCCACGGGGATGCCGTTCTGCTCGGACCACTGGTGGGCGAGCGAGCGGATGGCGGCGGACAGGCCGTGGCTGTCGATGGTCGGCGGTCGCAGGTCCCCGCACATCTGCCGCAGACTGCCCACCACGCCGCGGATGCCGTCGCGGATGCGGGCCAGCTCCCGGCCGGGCGTGTCCTGGGCCAGCCCCGCCTCGACTTCTTCCAGCTGGTAGTTGTAGCTCAACAGGTCCTGGATAATCTGGTCGTGCAATTCGCGCGCCAGCGCCTTGCGCTCGGCCTCGCGCTCGGTGATCAGGCGGCGGTTGGCTTCCTGCAGGGCCAGGTTCAGGCGGTCCAGCGCTTCCAGCTGGTCGCGCAGGCGCTCGATGAGTTGCCGGTTGAGCGAGTCCTGCTCGGCCAGGCTCTGGCGCAGGGCCAGCTGGGCGCGGCGCAGCTCCTCGGCCTGCTGTTGCGCCGCGTGGTAGTTCTCAATCGCCCAGATGACGGGCGTGATCTGGTCCTGGCGGTTGGCGCCGACGATCAGCTCCACGATGTCGCGCGGCGTGGTCTCGGCGGTGAGACGCAGGGCGGCGGCGCGACCCTGGTAGAGCACCAGCAGGCGATCGGTGACGGCGAAGAGGTGTTGGAGGTCGTCGCTGCTGATGATGACCGCCACGTTCTGGGCGGCCAGGCTCTGGATGCGCTTGAGCAGGCGCTTCTGGCGCTCGAAGCTCAGCGGCGCGAGCGCGTCATCCAGCAGGAGCAGACGGGCGGGACGGCACAAGGCGCGGCCAAGCGCCGCCACCTGCTGTTGCTCATCGGAGAGGCGCGCGGCGCGCTCGGTGGCCAGCCGGGCAGGCATGTCGAAGTCGGCCAGCAGGCTCCGCGTGAAGCGTAGCATCTCGTCGTCGCGCGGCCGCTGTCGGCCCCAGCCGGCGGCCGTCAGCTCGCGGCCCAGAAAAACGTTGTGGACCACGTCCAGGTTGCCGGCCAGCGCCGGCCGCTGGTGCACGGTCTCGATGCCCAGCCGTTGGGCTTCCGCCGGGTTGCGGAAGGCGACGCGCCGGCCGTCCAGCCGGATCACGCCCGCCGAGGGCGGGTAGACGCCGCTGAGAAGCTGAAAGAGCGTGGACTTGCCCGAGCCGCGCTGGCCCACGACGCCCAGGACCTCGCCCGCCTCCAGGGTGAAGGAGACGTCCACCAGCGCCGCGACCCGGCCGAAGTAACGGGACAGGTGATTGACACTGAGGAGGGGGGACGGTTGGGACACGGCCGAAGCTGCCCACGCTGTGGAGGAAACGGCCGGGTCATTATACTGCCTGCACTCGGGCGCCGGAAATGGGCCACCACCGGTGAAGGCACCCTCTCTACTTGAGGGGTGATAAACATAACCCGATGTGGTAAAATAATAAAGAACCTGTGATGCACAATGTATGGAGGCGCGCGCGATGACGGCTAACCGGCCCCGGCGACCGATCCGCGCAGACGAGAGCACGCCGGCGGAAGTCTTTTTCACCGGCATCTACCCGAACAGCCAGTTCTGGCTCGTCGGACGCACCACCCGGATTTGGCGCCCGCCTACGGATGTTTTTGAGACTGAAAGCCACATCATCGTCCAGATGGAGATCGCCGGGATGCGGCGTGATGACTTTTACATCACGCTCGAGGACCGGCGGCTGACCATCAGCGGCGCGCGGCCGCACACCCAGACCTCGTCAGGGGCGTATCACCAGCTCGAGGTGAATTTCGGCGAGTTCCGAAGCGAGGTGGAATTGCCCGGGCCGGTCATCGTCGACCGGATCGAGGCCGACTACGCCGACGGCTTTCTGCGGGTGAAGCTCCCCAAAGCCCGGCCGCAGCGGGTCGAGATCCGATAGAAAGCGCGCAGCACATTCATGACGGCGACGAAATGGAATTCGATACTCCCGGCTATGGGCCTGACCATACCGGACGGTTTGGCCATCCCCGGCGCGGCTTTCCTCAGCATTAATCCGCCGGGTGGGGAGGGCAAGGGCGGCGGGGGCGAGGGCGAGCTGGGCGGCGGCGACCTGACGATCCCGGACCATCTGGCCATCCTGCCGCTGCGCGGTGTGGTGGTCTACCCGCTCACCGCCATCCCGCTCACGGTCGGTCAGCCGCGCTCGGTGCGCCTGGTGGATGACGCCGTCAGCGGGCCGCGCATCATCGGCCTGGTGGCCTCGCGCGACCCGGAACTGGAGACGCCCAGCCCGAGCGATTTGTTCTCCGTCGGCACGGCGGCCGTGGTCCATCGCCTCTTCCGCGCGCCGGACGGCACCATCCGCCTGCTGGTGCAGGGCCTGGCGCGCTTCCGCCTGGAGACCTTCACCGATACCGAACCCTACCTGAAGGCCTCGGTGCGCCTGGCGCCGGAGTCTTCCGAAGACGGGGTGGAGGTGGAGGCGCTGGTCCGCAACGTGCGCGACCTGTTCCAGCGCGTGGCCGAGCTGGTGCCGTCCATGCCCGGCGAACTGCTGGCCGCCGTGCTCAACGTTGAGGACCCGCGCCAGCTGGTCTACACCATCGCCACCTACCAGCGCATGGAGCTGAAGGACGCCCAGGACATCCTGGAGATGGACTCGGTGACCGCCAAGCTCAAGCACCTGCTGGGGCTTCTGACCAAGGAGCTGGAGGTGCTGGAGCTGGGCAAGAAGATCCAGACCGAGGCCCAGTCGTCCATGGAGAAGGTTCAGCGCGAGTACTTCCTGCGCGAACAGCTCAAGGCCATCCAGCGCGAGCTGGGGGAGAAGGACGAGCAGGCGGTCGAGGTCGAGGAGTTCCGCAAGAAGATCGAGGCGGCCGGCATGCCGGACGAGGCCCGCAAGGAGGCCCACCGCGAGCTGGACCGGCTCTCCAAGCTGCCGACGGCCGCGGCCGAGTACGGCGTCATCCGCACCTATCTGGACTGGCTGACCAGCCTGCCGTGGGCCCGGTCCACCCCCGACAACCTGGACATCCGCCACGCCCGCGCCGTGCTGGACGAGGACCACTACGGCCTGAAGGACATCAAGGAACGCATCCTGGAATTTCTGGCCGTGCGCAAGCGCCGCGCCGAGCTCAAGGCGCAGGCCGAGCCGGACGCCGCCGTCGATCATATCCGGCGCGAGCGCGAGGGCGTGATCCTGTGCTTCATCGGCCCGCCGGGGGTGGGCAAGACCTCGCTCGGACAGTCCATCGCGCGCGCGCTGGGCCGCAAGTTCGTGCGCATGGCGCTGGGCGGCGTGCGCGACGAGGCCGAGGTGCGCGGTTTCCGGCGCACCTACATCGGCGCGATGCCGGGCCGCATCATCCAGAGCCTGCGCCGGGCCGAGACGCGCAACCCGGTCTTCATGCTGGACGAGATCGACAAGCTCGGCGCGGATTTCCGCGGCGACCCGTCGTCGGCCCTGCTGGAGGTGCTGGACCCGGAGCAGAACCGCGATTTCCGCGACCACTACCTGGACGTGCCGTTCGACCTCTCGCAGGTGATGTTCATCACCACCGCCAATACGCTCGAGCCGATCCCGGCCCCCCTGCGCGACCGCATGGAGATCCTGACCCTCTCCGGCTACACCGAACAGGAGAAGGTCGAGATCGCCAGGCATTACCTGGTGCCGCGCCAGATGAAGGAGAACGGACTGCGGGCCGGCGAGGTGGCGTTCAGCGAGGCGGCCCTGCGGACCCTCATCCGCAATTACACCCGTGAGGCGGGCGTGCGCGGCCTGGAGCGCCAGATCGGCGGCGTGTGCCGCAAGGTGGTGGTGCGCCTGGCCGAGGACGGCGGCGGGTCCGTGACGGTGGAGGCGGCGGACGTGGAGAAGTACCTGGGCAAGCCCGAGTACTTCTACACCGAGGAGATCGCGGAGCGCACGGCTATCCCGGGCGTCGCCACGGCCCTGGCTTACACCCCGGTCGGCGGCGACATCATGTTCATCGAAGCGACGCAGATGCCGGGCGGCAAGGGCTTCCAGCTCACCGGCCAGCTCGGCGACGTGATGCAGGAGTCGGCCCGCGCCGCGCTCTCCTACGTCCGCGCCAACGCCCGGCGGCTGGGCCTGCCCGAGGATTTCTTCGCCAAGCAGGACATCCACCTGCACGTCCCGGCGGGCTCGACGCCCAAGGACGGCCCGAGCGCGGGCGTGACCATGGCGGCGGCGCTGGCGTCGCTGATCTCCGGGCGGCCGGTGCGCAAGGACGTGGGCATGACCGGCGAGATCACGCTGCGCGGCCAGGTCCTGCCGATCGGCGGGGTCAAGGAGAAAGTGCTGGCCGCGCACCGGGCCGGCCTGCGCACCGTCATCCTGCCGCGGCGCAATGAAAAAGACCTGAGCGACGTGCCGGACGAAGTCCGGCGCCAGATCCAATTCGTCTTTGCCGACCGGGTTGAAGACGTGTTGAACGCCGCCCTCGAGCCGCCGGCCCCCAAGACGCCGGCTCGTGCAAAGACCGCCCGCCGGACCGCCCGCGTCGCCCGGCGCCAGTGAGTGTGGAGAGGGACGCCGTGACCAAGAAAGTAATGCTCGTGGACGACGACCGCACGCTGGCGTCGTTGATCAAGACGTTGTTGGAGCTGGACGGTTACGCCGTCTCCGTCGTCAGCCAGGGCGCGCAGGTGCTGGCCCAGGTGCAGACCCAGCGGCCGGATGCCATCGTCATGGACGTCCATCTGGCCGACGGCGACGGCCTGAGCCTCCTGAAGCAGTTGCGCGGCCAGCCCGACACCCAGACCCTGCCGATCATCATGGCGTCCGGCATGGACCTGGAGGACCAATGCAAAGACGCCGGGGCGACGGCTTTCATCCTCAAGCCGTACCCGCCCGACCAATTGACCACCACCATTCAGAAAGTAGTCTCGTGACCCGTTCGACCCCCCGTAACAAACGCGCCCGCACATGGCGCGTCATGGATTTGCATCTTCACTCGCCCGCTTCCAGCGATTACCAGGAACCGGGCGTCACGTATCTCGATATGCTCCAGCGCGCCGAGCAGCGCGGGCTGGACATCATCGCCATCACCGACCACAACACCGTCGCCGGCGTGCGCCGCCTGCGCGATGAGATCCGCGAGCTGGAGTTCCTGGAACGCCTGGGCCGCATCCTGCCGGACGAACAGCGCCGCCTGGCCGAATACCGCCGGCTGACGCAGAAGATCCTGGTGCTGCCGGGCTTCGAGTTCACGGCGACCTTCGGTTTTCACATCCTGGGCATCTTCCCGCCCGATACGCCGGGACGCGAGCTCGAGCATATCCTGCTCTCGCTCAACATCCCGCACGACCAGGTGGACCTGGGTTCGGCCAACGTGGGCGCCACCGCCGATGTGCTGACCGCCTACCGCATGATCGCCGAGGCCGGCGGCCTGGCCATCGCCGCCCACGCCAACTCGTCCAACGGCGTCGCCATGCGCGGCCTGAGCTTCGGCGGGCAGACGCGCATCGCCTACACCCAGGACCCGCATCTGGCGGCCCTGGAGGTGACCGACCTGGACGAGAAGGGCCGGCGCGGCTCGACCAAGGCCTTCTTCAACGGCTCCAAGCCGGAGTACCCGCGCCGCATGCACTGCATCCAGGGCTCGGACGCTCACCGGCTGCGCCGCGACTCCGGCAACGCCAAGAACCTGGGCATCGGCGACCGCGCCACCGACGTGCTGCTGGACGAGGTCAGCTTCGAGGCGCTCAAGGAGCTCTTCGCCGGCAACGACTTCGCCCGCACGCGCCCGCACAGCGCCACCGCCGAGGTCGAGTTTGACTATATCCAGCAGGCGCGCGAAGAGGGCGCCAACATCGTCCAGGCCTTCCACGAAAGCGCGCAGGTCAAGGGCGGCAAGCAGTACAACGTCATCGCCGACGTCTGCGCCTTCGCCAACACCAACGGCGGCACGATCTACGTCGGCGTGAGCGCCGACCCCAAGCAGCCGCCCGTCGGCGTGCCCGAGGCGCGCAAGGCCGCGGAAGAACTCAAGACCGCCATCGACCGGATGATCACGCCGCACATCGACTGCACCGTGGACACCCAGGAGACGCGCGGCAAGACGGTGATCCGTATTCTGGTGCCGCGCGGCGACGACCCGCCGTACGCCATCGAAGATTACAAGTTCTACGTGCGCGATGAAGCCGAGACCTCGCAGGCCGTGCGCGATGAGATCGTGCAACTGGTGCTGCGCGGCAAGACCGTGGCCGCGCCCGCGCCGGCCATCCCGCCCGCTCGTCCGCCGGAACCGCACGCGCCCGAGCCGGTGATCGAAGCGGTCGTCGAGCCGGCGCGGGCGGCTGTCGCGGTCGTCGAGCCCGCCGCCGCCCCGCATGACCCGCCGCGCACCGGCGTGGAGGTGGTGGCGACCGAGGAGCGCAACGGCCGCCTGTACCATACCATGCGCGACCTGCGCAACGGCAACCTGGTCAACAACGTCACCCGCGCCTCGGCCCGCAAACTCTGGCATTACGCCCTGCAGGAGCGCGAGTCCGGCAAGCTCAAGCCGGAGACCCTGCACTGGCAGGGCGACCTGGCCCTCGTCAAGAAGACCCACCGCGGCGGCGTGACCCGCTATGACCTGGCCCAGCGCGACGGCGATTACATCCACGTCTATTACGGTGTAACCGAGGACGGCATCCATGGCGCCTGGAAGGACGTGATCGGGGCCGAGGACGAAACGTTGTAATGGCATGCGCCTCCGCGAATTCGACCTGGACCGTGATTACGACGCCGTCCTCGCCCTGTGGCAGTCCGCCGGCCCGGGCGTGGGCGTCGGCCGTTCGGACACGCGCGAGGAGATCGCCAAGAAGCTGCTGCGGGACCCCGACCTCTTCCTGGTAGCGGAAGTCGAGGGCCGTCTGGTCGGCTCCGTGATCGGCGGTTTCGACGGCCGGCGCGGGCTGGTCTATCACCTGGCGGTGTCGGCCGAACAGCGCCGCCGGGGCCTGGGCCGGGCGCTGATGCAGGAATTGGAGGCGCGTCTGCGCGCCAAAGGCTGCCGCCGCTGTTACCTGCTCGTGAAGCGCGGCAATGCTGAAGCGCTGGACTTCTACGCCGCCGCCGGCTGGTCCGAGATGCCCATGCACCTGCTGGCGAAGGATATTGATTAGAAGGGGCGGGCGGACGGCCGCCCCTGTACCGTGATGCGTATCGGCATCCTGACCCTCTCGGACCGTTCCGCGCGCGGGGAGCGCCCGGACGCCTCGGGTCCGGCCATCCGTGAGTTCGCGCAGGCGCGCTGGCAGGCCGAGATCGCGGCCGAGGCCGTCATCCCCGACGATCTCGAGACCATCCGCGACGTCCTGATCGAATGGTGCGATGCGCGCCGCTTGGATGTCATCCTGACCACGGGCGGCACCGGCTTCGCGCCGCGCGACGTGACGCCCGAGGCCACGCGCGCCGTGATCGAGCGCGAGGCGCCCGGCCTGGCCGAGGCCATGCGCGCCGAGTCGCTCAAGGTCACCCGGCACGCCATGCTCTCGCGCGCCGTCTGCGGCATCCGCGGGCGCACCCTCATCGTCAACCTGCCGGGCAGCCCCAAGGGAGTGCGCGAGAATCTGGAGATTATCGCGCCGGTCCTGCCGCATGCCGTCGAGTTGCTGCGCGGCGAGTCGAGCGCCGAGCAAGGGCACCGGGCCGTGTAAGCGAGGGCCTTCGGGCTTTTGGGCTGACCCGTCCGCCTGTCAGATACCCATCACCCACGGCATGCCGGCGAAAGCCGGCCTCCAGAAGAAGACGCTCGCCGAAGAACGGGAGCTTCCGGGCCCCGGCCTGCGCCGGGGCGACGGTGGAAATGGTGGCGCCCAGGCGCGGCGGCCGGGAGATTGACCCCCAGCGGCGAAGGCACTCGTGTGAGACGTGCGGTTGCGCGTTGGCGGTTTCGGCGCGACAATGGCCCCTAATCCCGGCGTCCAACCCGCAACCGACCATGCGCCTCGCCCACTGGCAGAAAATTCTGTACGCCCTCGGCTCCCTCGGGGTCGCCCTGTCTTACCAGGCCTTCGGTACTTATCTCCAGTTTCTCTACATCGACATCCTCGGCCTGAAAGCCCAGCTGGTGGGCGCGGGCTGGGCCGTCTACGGGCTCTGGAACGCCGTCAACGACCCGCTGGCCGGCTACTGGTCCGACCGGACCCGGACGCGCTGGGGGCGCCGCCGGCCCTGGATCGCGGCGACGTTCATCCCGGTCGGGTTGTTCTTCTATCTGCTCTGGGTGCCGCCGCAGCCGCTGCTCCAGGGCGGGGAGACGCCGCTGTTCGTCTACTTCATGGCCGCCGTCCTGATCTTCGACTTGCTGTGGACGCTGGTGGTCATGAACTGGACCGCGCTCTTCCCGGAGATGATCCCGGACGAGAAGGAGCGCGCGGGGGTCTCCGGCTGGCGCCAGGTCTTCTCAGTGGTCGGCCTGCTGCTGGGGGTGGCGCTGCCGCCGGCGCTGGTGGGCGCCGACTGGGGCGGGCGCGGCGGGATGGCGCTGGTCTTCGGCGCGGTCACGTCGCTGACGCTGGGCCTCTCGCTCCTTGGCAGCCGCGAGAACCCGGCCGTGCTGCGCGAGGCGCAACCGGCGTTCGGGCCGGCGCTGCGCGCGACCTTCGCCAACGCCGCCTTCCGCTGGTTCCTGGCCGCCAACCTGTTCAAGGAGTTCGTCTTCAGCATGCTCACGGCCTCCATCCCGTTCTGGGCCAAGTACGTGCTGAAGATCAACGCCCCAACGACGCTTTTCGGCCTGGAACTGGACGTGGGCCTGCAAAATTCGTTGCTCCTCGGCGCGGCCCTGCTTATGGCGCTGCCCGCCATCCCGGTCTGGGCGCTGCTGGCGCGGCGTTTTGGCGGCCGGCGGAGCTGGCAACTGGCGCACGGCGTCTTCTCGGCGGCGCTGGCGGTCCTGTTTGTGGCGAACGATTTCCGGCAGGCTGTGGCCGCCGTATCGCTGGTCGGCCTGGGGTTCGCGGGTCTGCTGGTGATGCCGGACCTGCTGATCTCGGATGTGGTTGACCAGGACGAGACCGTGACCGGCGCGCGGCGCGAGGGCCTGTATTTCGGCATGAACGGCTTCATCATCCGGTTTGCGTTCTCGCTCCAGGGGCTGGTGGTCGGCGCGATCCTGGGGGGCACCGGCTACGTCGGCGCGACGCCCGAGAATCTGTTCCCGGCCCAGCCGGACGCGGCCGTCCTCGGCATCCGGTTCATGGTGGCCGGCGTCCCGATCCTGGCCTCCCTGATCGTCATTTGGGCGCTGGAGCGCTACCCGCTGCACGGCGCGCGTCTGGCCGAGGTCCGGGACCGGCTGGCCGCGCTCCGCCCGCCCGCCTGAGATGGCCGCCGCCCAACGGCTGCCTCGCGGTGTATGGCCAAAGCGGGGCCTCGAGGCCGTCTCGCTGTGCGTGATCCTGGGCCTGGCGGCGGCGCTGCGCTTCGGGTGGCCGGGCGTGCGGCAGTTCGACTTCGACCAGGCGCAGGTGAGCCTGGCGGCGCTGCGCACGGCGCGGCTCGGCCAGCCGGCGACGGTCGGCATGATCTCCTCGGCCGGGCTGCCCAACTTCCCTGGCGCGGCCTGGGTCTACGCGCTCCCGTTCGCGCTCTCCGCCGATCCGTTGATCGCGTCGCTCTTCACGGGCCTGTTGAACGTCCTGGCCGTGCTTGGCGCCTGGTGGCTGGCGCGCCGCGCCTGGGGGCCGTGGGCGGGCTTTGTGGCCGGCCTGCTCCTGGCCGCGTCGCCCTACGCCGTCTTCTTCTCGCGTGATATCTGGGCGCAGGACCTGCTCATCCCGCTGGCGATACTCTGGGCGTGCGCGGCCGTCGTGGGCGCCTCCACCGGGCGGGGCTGGGCGCTGGCGCTGTGCGTGGCGGCGGCCGGCTTCGCGCCCCAGGTCCACTACGCCGGCGCCGCGTTGCTCCTGCCGACCCTCTATCTCGCCGTGCGCGCCGGCTGGTGGCGGCGCTGGCGGCCTATGTTGGCCGGCTGGCTGGCGGCCGGCTGGCTGGCGGCGCCGTTCGTCTACACGGTCTGGTGCTGCCGGCCGGACATCCTCGGCCAGTTTCAGGCGGCGGGCGGCGGCTGGCAGATCGCCTCCTTGAGTCTGCGTCACCTGGCCGAAGCGGGCCTGGGCCTGAACTGGGAATGGTATCTCCTCGGCCCGCAAGGCGCCGGGGCGACCGGCCTGACCGGCGCGCTCCGGCTGACGCAGGGCGCGCTGGCGGTGGGAATCGCGGCCGGTCTGGCGCTGCTGATCCGCGACGATTGGCGCCAAAGAGGGGCGGGTCCTGATGAGGCCCGCGCCGCCACGATGCTTGTCCCGGCGTGGGCGCTGGCGGCGCCGCTCCTGTTCCTGGCGTCGTCCGGGCCGGTCCATTTGCACTATCAGCTCGCTTCGCTGCCAGCGCTGTGCCTGGCGGTCGGCGCGCTGGCCGGGCGTCCAGCCGGGCGCGTCGTCGTCGTCATCCTGGCGCTGGGCGTCGCCGGCGTGCAGGCCGCGGCGATGGCGCGCGCGCTGGACCTGGCCGGGCGCGAGGCCTGGCCGGGCGGGCTGGGCACGCCGCTGGAATGGCCGCGCGCCGCGGCGCGGGCCGTGAGGGACGGGCGGCCCGTGGTCGTCCATGCCGCCGGGGATGAGGCCGAGACGGTGGGGGAGGTGGCCGGCTTCGACGTGCTGTTGTGGGACTATCCGCACCAGATCGTCGACGGCCGTTCGGTGC
>DAOUAB010000109.1:0-5079 GCA_034434015.1 Anaerolineales bacterium | reverse complement strand
CCTGGAGGTGGTGGCCTGCTATAACCTGGATCGTGACTACATCGGCGCGCGGCTGGCGCTCGGCGAAGGCGCCATGGGCCACGTCGCCCAGACGCGCCAGCCGCTGGTGCTGGAGAACTACGCGGCCTGGCCCGGCCGGTCGATAAAGTACGCCGGCCTGGGGGACCTCGCGGCCGTGTTCCTGCCGCTGTTGTCCGGCCAGGAACTGCTGGGCGTCATCGGCGTCGGCGACCCGGACACGCGCCGCATCTTCAGCCCGGACGACCTCCAGCTGGTCACCCTGTTCACGCGCCAGGCCGCCATCGCCGTGGAGAATGCGCGCCTGTACGCCCAGGCGGTTAGCGCCGCCGAGCGCCGGGCCACGCTCTATCGCGCCAGCCAGGAGATCAGCGCCGCCATCAGCCGCGAACAAATCTGCGTCGCCATTCACAGCGCCGTGAAGCAGATCATGCCGGTCGACAGCCTGGTCATCGCGCGGGTGCTGGAGGACGAACAGACCTTCCAGTACGAGTACCTGTTCGACGCCGGGGAGTTGTACCCGCCGGAGCAGCAACCCCTCGACCGTCCCAGCCTGGCCAGTTACATCATCCGCACCGGCCGGAACCTGCGCGCCGAGAACATCCTGGACCCGGCCCTGGACGACCGGATCGGCGTCCAGACCTTCGGGCAGATCCAGGACCGGCCGTGCGCGGGCCTGGCGGTGCCGATGCGTCTCGGCGGGGCCGTGCCGGGCATGATCTCGGTCCAGAGCTACGCCGGCTCATACACCGCCGATGACGAGGCGCTGCTGGAAATGCTGGCGGCGTACGCGGCGACGGCGTTCGAGAACGCGCGCCTGCTGGTGGCCGCCCGCCAGCGCGCCGAGGAAGCGGAGACGCTGCGCCAGGCCGGGGCCGTGATCAGCTCCACCCTGAGCCAGGCCGAGGCCGTCCAGCGCATCCTGCAGGAGCTCCAGCGCGTCGTCCCGCACGACAGCGCCTCGGTGCAGCTCCTGGGCGATGGCTACCTGGAGATCGTCGGCGGGCATGGCTGGCGGCTGGGGCCGCAGACCGTCCTGGGCGTGCGCTTCCCGGTGCCGGGCGATAACCCCAACACTGTTGTCATTCAAACCCGCCAGCCGCTCGTGCTGGGCGACGCCCCGGCCGCCTTCCCCGTTTTCCACCAGGCGCCGGCCTCCGACCACATCCACGGCTGGCTCGGCGTGCCCCTCATCGTGCGCGACCGCGTGATCGGGATGCTGACGCTGGACAGCCGCCAGCCGGACTATTTTTCGCCGCGTCACGTGCAGCTGGTGACGGCGTTCGCGACCCAGGTGGCGGTGGCCATCGAAAACGCGCGCCTGTACCAGCAGGCCTCGCAGGCCGCCGAGCGCCAGGCCACGCTTTACCGCGCCGGCCGCGAGATCAGCGCCTCGGTGGACCGTGAACAGATCTGCGCCGCCATCCACCAGGCGGTGGCCCAGGTCATGCCGCTGGACTTCATCGCGATCAGCGTGCTGTCGGAAGACCGCCGGTGGATCGAGGACCTGTACGCGGTCGAGGGGACCGAGCGCGCGCCGTATGAGCAGCGGCCCGCCGGCTCGGGCCTGCTGGGCTACGTGATGACGCACCGCCAGCCGCTCATCCGCTTCGACTACAACGAAACCGAGCTGGCCGCCGACTACGGCGCCGCCCTGCTCGGCCAGCCGTCGCGCTCCCTGCTGGCCGCTCCCATCCGTCTCCAGGAGAAAGTCGTCGGCGCCCTGACGGTCCAGAGCGACCGGCCGTACGCCTACACCGGCGACGATCTCAAGCTGCTCGAGCTGCTGGCCGCGCACGCCGCCACCGCCTTCGAGAACGCGCGCCTCTTCGCCGCCGAGCGCCGCGCCGCCGAGCGCCGGGCCACGCTCCTGCGCGCCAGCCAGGAGATCAGCGCCAGCATGGACCGCGAGGCGGTCTACGCCGCCGTGCACCGCGCCGCCGCCCAGATCATGCCGGCGGACTTCGTCCTGATCGGCCTGGTCGCGCCGGAGGCCGACGCCATCGAGGTCGTCTACGCGCACCTGCCCACCGGGCGCGTGCCGCCGGTGCGGCGTCCGGCCGACACCGGTCTGCTGGGCCACGCCATCCGCCGCGGCGAAGTCGTGCGGTTCGACGAATTCTCGGTCGAGCAACAACAGGCGCTGCAATCCTTCCCGCTGAGCTCGGACCTGCCTCAGTCGATCATCGCCATGCCGCTCCGGGTGGGCGAGACCATCATCGGCGCGTTGACCGTCCAGAGCCTGCAACGCCGCGCTTACGGCGATGATGACGTCGAGTTGCTGCGCCTGCTGGCCGCCCATGCGGCGGCGGTCCTCGACAACGTGCGCCTGTTCGAAGCCGCCCAGGCCGCCCGCCAGGCCGCCGAAGCCGCCAATGCCGCCAAGAGCGTGTTCCTGGCCAACATGAGCCACGAGATCCGCACCCCGCTGAACGGCGTCATCGGCATGACCAGCCTGCTGCTGGACACCCCCCTCACGGCCGCGCAACGCGACTACGCCCAGACGATCCGGGCCAGCGGCGACACGCTGTTGGCCCTGATCAACGATTTGCTCGATCTGACCAAGATCGAGTCCGGCAAGCTCAGCCTGGAACAGCAGCCGCTGGACTTGCGCGCGTGCGTCGAGTCGGCCCTGGAGATCGTCGCGGCGCGCGCCGCCGAGAAGCGCCTGGAGCTCGCCGCCCTGATCGAGCCGGGGGTGCCGGCCATCCTGGGCGACGCCACCCGGCTGCGCCAGATCCTGGTCAACCTGCTCAGCAACAGCGTCAAGTTCACTGATCAGGGCGAGGTGATGGTGGAGGTGCGGACGGAAGGCTACGGCATCTGGCTGGATGAGGCCGCCGACCACACTTTCCAGGTGCACTTCACCGTCCGCGATACCGGCCTGGGCATTCCGCCCTCTCAGCACGGCCAGTTATTCAAGTCCTTTGGCCAGCTCGACCCTTCCATCAGCCGCCGCTACGGCGGCACAGGCCTGGGCCTGGCGATCTGCCGGTCGCTGGTGGAGCAGATGGGGGGCCGGATCTGGGTGGAGAGCGCCGGGATTCCGGGCCAGGGGTCCACCTTTCACTTCACCGTGCTCACGCGCGAGGCGGACGCGCCGCCTCTCGACGCCGGGCCGGCGCCGTCGGCGGCGGTGGTGGGCCGCGCCGTCCTGGTCGCCGAACCCAACCCGCTGGTGCGCAAGGCGCTGGCCTGGTTGATCGAATCCTGGGGCTTGCGGCCCATCCTGGCCGCCTCGGCCCGCGAGGCGCGGGAGGCGGCCCGGAGCGCCGCCGTGGACGTCGTCCTGCTGGACTCGCGGATCACGGCCGAAGCCGGCGCGGCGCTGGCCGAGACGCTGCCGGTGATCGCGATGGCGCCGCTCGGCGAGCCGGCCGCCGCCCATCTCTCGCCGGTGGCCGTGGTGACCAAGCCGGTGAAGGCCTCGCACCTCTACGATGCGCTGGTGCGCGCGCTCGCCGGCCCGTCCGGCTCCGCGTGGCCGCCGCCGGACGCCGCGGAAGCTTCCAGCCCTCGGCCGGGATCGGCCGCGCTCCGCATCCTGGTGGCCGAAGATAATGAGGTCAATCAGCGCCTGGTGGTCCTGATGCTCGAGCGCCTCGGCCAGCGGGCGGACCTGGCTGAGGACGGCCATCAGGTGCTGGACGCCCTGCGCCGACAGCCGTATGACCTGATCCTGATGGACGTGCAGATGCCGGCGCTGGACGGGCTGGAGGCCACGCGCCGCATCCGGGCGGAATGGCCGGCAGACGCTCAGCCGGTTATCATCGCCCTGACCGCCAACGCCATGGCCGACGACCGGGCGCGCTGTCTGGCGGCCGGGATGAACGACTATCTCAGCAAACCCTTGCAGTTTAAGGACTTGCGGGCCACCCTCAGCCGCTGGCACCCGCAACACGTCCGCGCCGAGCCCGACCCCGCTCCCCGACCCGAGGCCGGGCTGGAAACGCCGTCCCTGCACCGCCTTCACCAGATGCGCGCCGAGCTCGGCCGCGACGCCGTCGACGAGATCGTGCGGCGTTTCCTCCACAACACGCCCCGGCTCCTGCGCGGGCTCGAAGCGGCCGCGGCGGACCACGACCGGTCTGCGCTGCGGGCCGCCGCCCACCGCCTGAAAGGCAGCAGCGGCAGCCTCGGCCTGTGGCGCCTCCACGCCGAGGCTGAGCGCCTGGAGGTCCAGGCCCAGACGCGGAACTGGGATCAGATGGAAGAGTTGATCGCGCAACTGCGCGCGCACTACGCCAGCGCGCAGGCCGAGTTGGAACGCAGCCTGACGGTCGCGCCGGGTTAGCGTCAGGGGATCGGCCGGGCTTCGCCCAGGACGGGGGTCGGCCGCGCGACGTGGATATCCCACCAGGCCGTGGCCGTCGCCAGCAATTCGCGCAGGTTCCAGAAGACGATTGACCGCCGCAGATACTCGCGCCGGTCAGCCGATACGCCTGTGGCGCGCACCCCCAGCGCTTCGCACAGGAACAGCGCCCTCGGCAGGTGGAAGGCCTGCGTCACCAGGACGGCCTCCGTCACCCCAAAGATCGCTTTCGCGCGGTAGCAGGTATCGTAAGTGCGCTGCCCGGCGTAGTCGAGGCTGATGGCCTCGGCCGGCACACCCAGCTCGATGGCTGCCCGGCGCATCGCGGCCGGCTCGTTGTAGTTCGCCGACAGATTGTCGCCGCTCATCAGCAGCCGGTCCACTTTGCCCTGGCGATACAGTTCCACCGCCGTCTCCACCCGGTCCTGCAGCACCGGCGTCGGCCGGCCGTCGCGCCGCAGCCCCGCCCCGAAGACAACCGCCACCCGCGCGCGCGGCGCGGCCTCGACCGTGCGGATCGCCGGTCCGTAGCGCAACTCGGTGTAGACCCGCGGCGCCGCCAGCAACAGGCCCGCCAGGCCCAGCCCGCCCAGAACGTATTTGATCATGGTTCGCATGCGGGGGACCTTATTGGAGTTTTGACTAACTCCACTGCCCTCGGTGAAAAGCCGAGGGAGGTCACGCACCTTATCAACTCAAACTGACGGCGATTTCAGCCTTTCTTGACCACCGGGCAACGGGGTCGGTGG
>DAOUAB010000108.1:0-2645 GCA_034434015.1 Anaerolineales bacterium | reverse complement strand
AAAGCCGGCCAGAGCACAATCAGCGCGCCGAGCGCGGCCAGCAGCCCCAACTGTCCGCCGCGCGACGAAGTGAAGGCCTGCACCGCGAGCGCCGCCGCGCTCCAGACGCCGAGCGCGAGGCGCGGCAGCCGCGCCGGGGACGCCAGCGCGCGCGCCGCGGCCAGAGGCAGCAGGACGTTGACGCAGGCCGCCAGCAGGTTGGCGTCGCCCAGGGGCGCGTAGAGCCGATACTGGAAATCGGGCGCGTACGTCTGCCCGGCCGCGAGCGCCAGCCAGCGCAGCCAGACCTGCAGCACGTCCAGCAGGCCGAGGCCCAGGACGATGCCGCCCACGACCAGCAGCGCCTTCTCGGTCAGCTCGGCCGGCCAGCCGGCGCGCGTCAGATCGAAGGCCAGGTAGAAAACGAGCCAATAAGAGATCGTTTGAACGACGACCGGCACGCTGCGGCGCACATCCTGCGAGAGCAGCGCCGCCGCGCACTGCGCGCCGACGAAGACGAGCGCCGCCCACTCCAGGCCGGTGCGCGGGATCAGGCGGCCCGCCCGCCAGCGCCCGATCAGCCAGGCGCCCAGGACCACGGCCGCCAAGATGGTGGTGGCTAAATGGACCCGGAACGCGATCAGGCCATTGACCGTGCCGCCGACGAGCAGGACATAGGCCCAGAGCAGGATCAGGACGGCCTCGCGGGCCAGGTAGCGCCAGTCCGTCGCGCGCGCGGCAGTCATGGCGCCGCCCGGCCGTAGACGGCCGCCACGTCATCGCGGTACAGCTCGCGCCAGCCCGCGCTCTCCAGCAGGCGGTCGCCCAGGAGCGACTCCGCCTCCACCACCACCAGGCGCACGCCGTGCCGGTCCAGCACGGCCTGATAACCCGGGCGGCCGAGGGCGACGTTCAGGTACTCGCGCAGGAAGACGTCATCGTACAGGTCGGTGCGCCCGTCGGCGTATACGGGGTAATCCGGGTACAGGGCCCACATGAGATACGCGCCGAAGTTGTAGGAATTGAACATCGGCCCCGGCGGGCGCTCGCGCCGGATGAACTCGGACGCGCCCACGGGCAGGAGACGCCGCAATTCGCGCTCGTTGACGCTGGCCGGCAGGACGGTGGCGACCTTGAGGGCCGCCGCTGCGCCGATGACGATGAGCAGCGCCCAGTTCAGGCCGAGGAGGCCGGCGCGGGCGGGCGGCGCGGAAGCCGCCTCTCCTTCCCGGCCGCGCCACTCCTCCAGCAGCGCGGCGGCGTGGCGGGTGAGCAGCGGCGGCGCGGCGACGGCCAGCAGCGGCACGTTGCGGCCGGCCAGGAAGCCGAGGTAGGCCGTCCCGCACACCAGCGTCAGGTCGGTGATATCCACCGGGCGACGGGAGAGCGCCACGACGGCGAAGGTCGCCAGCAGCAGCCACAGGAAGGGCTGGGTCTCGGCGGCGTGGAAGTTCGGCGACTGCCACTCCTGGATGAACTCGCGCAGCGCCCCGATCCCGACCGTCTTGAACGGGTAGAACAGCATCTCGGGGCCCGCCGGGTTCAGCATAACGGCCAAGGCGCAGATGAAGGAGACGGCGATGAGCCCGAGCAGCGGCGCGGGTGGGATGAGCGCCGACGGCTGACGGCTGACGGCCGACGGCCGGCCGAACGACAGCGACCACAGCCACTTCAGGCCCTCGCCCGCCAGAGTCAGCGCGAGAAAAATGAAGCCGATGGCAAAACCGCCGTGGGCGTTGGCCCACAGCGCCATGAGCGGCGGGAGGAGCCACAGCCGGTTGCGGCCGTTTCGGCGAAAGTCGTACAGGATGAGAGCGAACGCCGCCGCCAGGACCAGCGACACGATCTGCGGGCGCGCCGACCAGTAGATGCCCGAGGCCGCCGCCGCCAGGACCAGCGCAAAGGCGCGCAGGAGGGGATGGCCGGCGCAGGCCGGATAGACGAGCGCAAAGGTCAGCGTCACCGCCGCCGCCGTGAACAGGTTGAGGCCGGCGTAGCCGAACGCGTCGAACAGCCAGAACAAGGGGACCTGGACGATCCAGCCCGGGATGCGCCAAGCCGCGCCCGCGCGGGTGTGCGAGAACGGGTCGGTCTGGGGCACGGCGCCGTGCTCCACGATCCACCCCCCGGTGCGCAGATGCCACCAGGTGTCGGAGTCGGCCGAGACGCGCGCCGCCATGGCGAAGATCGCCAGGAACGTGATGGCGACGACCAGGCGCGGGAGGGTCAACGCGCGCAGCATAGGCCCTATCTTACACGACCCTCTCGCGGCTGTGTCCCGCGCCCGGGCAATCGCACGGCTTGAAGCCGACGTCCGTAGCCCGCGAGCGCGCGGGGCTGGAGCGCCTGCGAATGTTGTCAGCCCCCGCGCGCTTGATGACAATCGTCAGTTGACCGCGCCGGCGGCGACGTGCTATGTTGACCGTGAAGACACTCAGGGGGCCGCAGCTCTTCGCCCCTGAAGCCGATCCACACGCCACCATCCGAGACGCAGCGGGCCAGGCCGGGCGAGCGCTCTTTCCGGCCGGCGGACGGGGACAACAATGGGACGGCGACCTGCGACAAAGGCGCGGTCGAAGCCGGGGCACAGCCGTCCGCGCCGCCGCTAGTGCTGGGCGCGCCGGTCACGACGACGTAGGGACGACCCGGCGGGTCGTCCCTACACG
>DAOUAB010000107.1:0-24666 GCA_034434015.1 Anaerolineales bacterium | reverse complement strand
CTGCTCGATCTGGGCCTGCTGGCTGGCCTGGCCGCGGGCCTGGGATGGCGCCTCCCGCGCGCGCCTCAACCGGCGCCGCCGGCCCTTGAGGCGGAAGGTGAACGGCGGGGCGCCCGCCCGGCGGCGTGATCGCCCCGGCGCGCCGGCGGAGAGCGTCCATCCATCACGGCCTGAGACCTTTGCCTCAGTAGCCATACTCACCCAAGGCTAACCCGTCATGAGCACCTCCTCCCCGTCCCTGGCCCGCGACTATGTTCTGCCGTCGCTCAACCGGTTGGCGCGCTGGCTCGGCCTGACGCTGTTGCGCGATGTTGTGGCGCTGACCGTGATCGGCGCGGTCCTGCTGGTGGCGCTGCTGCCGCTCAGCACCCTGGTGCCGGCCCCGGTCTGGATCGCGCTGGCGCTGGCCGAAGCCGCGCTCGTCGTCGTTCTGCTCCGGTTCAAATGGATGCTGCCCGCCGCCGGCGGGGTCTTCGCCGGGTCGGTCGTCGTGGCGGCGCTGGCCGTCTTCGCCTCGCAGGCCTATGCCGGCACGCCGCCCATCACCGACGCCCAGGGCCGGCCTTTCAGGAACGGCATTGCGACGCTGGAGAAGGTCACGCTGAACGGCAGCGAGCAGTGGATCACGCTGCGCGGCCAGGACGTGGATAACCCCGTGCTGTTGAACCTGGGGATGGGCGGGCCGGGCGGCGGCGGTTTCGCCACCCGCACCCTCTTCGAACCGCTGGAGGAGCACTTTGTGGTGGTGAGCTGGGACGAGCCCGGCACCGGCAAATCCTACAACGCCGTGCCGATGGAGGCCCTCACGCCGGAGCGTTTTGTGGAGGATGCGCACGCCCTGACCGAGCTGCTGCGCGCGCGCTTTGACGAGGACAAGATTTACGTGTACGGCACCTCGTGGACGAGCATCCTGGGGGTCTGGCTGGTGCAGCAATACCCGGAGCTGTACCACGCCTACATCGGCAACGCGCAGATGGTCAACACCACCGAGAACGACATCCTGGGCTACGAGCTGGCGCTCCAGTATGTGACCGGGCGCGGCGACACCGCCGCGGCCGAAAGGCTGCGCCGCAACGGCCCGCCCCCGTACGACGGGCCGGGCATGCTGGACAAGTACGTGGCGTATCTCGACATCTTGAATGACTACATGGACGCTCCGCGCTATACGCTGGTTGTGCCGATTGTGCCCTTCCTCGCGCCGGAGTACGGCCTGATCGACAAGGTCAACCACACCCGCGGCCTGATCGAATCCTTCCAGGTGGTGTATCCGCAGCTGAGGGACCTGGACTTCCTGGTGCAGGCAAACCGGCTGGAGGTGCCCGTGTACTTCTTCGTCGGCCGGGACGATGTGAACGCGATGGCGTCGCTGGTGGCGGAATACCACAACACCCTGCAGGCGCCGCACAACGAGCTGATCTGGCTGGAGGGCGGGCACGGCCTCAACGGCGACAATCTGGGCCATTTCACGGACGTGATGGTGAACACCATCCTGCCGCAGACGTATGAAAAGTAATCCGTTCCTCCCAGGCCAACCCTGGGTCCTGTGGGACGCGATCACACGAGAAGTGAGAGGCACGATGAAATATCAATCCATCCTCAAGTGGCTCGTCCCGCCGATCGGCGTCCTGGCGCTGTTCGCCGCCGCGATGGGGCTGTTCTACCAGACGCCGGGCGAGCCGTATCCGTACACCAACCACCGCGGCGAGACGGTGATGATCAACGGCCACGGCCTGTACTACTACGACACCGTCAGCACCGCGGCCCAGATGCAGGGCAACGACGTGATCACGCTGGCGGTCGGCCTGCCGCTGCTGGCGGTCTCGGCCTGGCTGGCCTTCCGCGGCTCGCTGCGCGGCCAGCTGCTGCTGACCGGCACGCTGGGCTTCTTCCTGTACACCTACCTGTCAATGTCCATGCTCACGGCCTACAACGCGCTCTTTCTGGTCTACGTGGCCGCCTTCACGTTGAGCCTGTACGCCTTCATCCTGAGCATGCTGTCCATTGACCTGAAGAGGCTGCCGGAGCATTTCTCCCCGCGCCTGCCGCGCGGCTGGATCGCCGGCACACTCTTCGCCGTGGGCGGCTTCCTGGGCCTGGCCTGGCTGGGCCGCATCGTTCCGCCGCTGCTGCAGGGCGGCACCCCGGCGCTGGAGAACACCACCACCCTGGTCATCCAGACGATGGACCTGGGCCTGATCGTGCCGCTGGCGATCCTGGCCGGCATCCTCCTGCTGCGCCGGACCGCCTGGGGCTACCTGCTGGCGTCCGTGGCCGTCCTCAAGGGCCTGACGATGGCGCTGGCGGTCAGCGCCATGGGCCTCAATATGATCCTGGCCGGCGTGCCGGACAGCCCCGCTATCCTGATCCCGTTCCTCATCCTGACCGGGCTGAACCTGGTGATGGCCGTGCTGCTGCTGCGGAACATCCAAACCCGGCCGGCCGGCGCATCTTCGGCGGGTGATAGCCAATTCCTGAATGAATTGAGCCGCGCACCCTGAGCGAAGCGCCGCCTGACAGCACCCGTACAACGGAGTCCGCTGTAGCCTGGGTAAGTAGAGAAAAACAATGAACGCGAACCTTACGAGGTCACCCCATCCCAACCCATCGACTCTGTCCACCCGGCGCCCGTCGGTGCTGAGCGCTAACAGCCTGTATCTGGTTTCCATGCTGCTGGTCGTCGGCGCCGGCAGCGCCCTGCAGAACTGGTCGGTCAGCTGGGGCCTGCTGGCGACCGAGCTCGGCCTCATCCTGCTGCCCACCTTGCTCTGGCTGCGCGGCGCCGGCCTGGACGCCCGCGAGACGCTGCAGCTCCGCTGGCCGGGCGGCCGGATGGTGATCCTGGCGGCCGTGATCGGCGCGGGGACCTGGGCGCTGGCCGTCATCCTGGAGGGCGTGAGCGCCGCCCTTTTCGGTTACACGCCGCCGTCGCCGTTCGCGGCGATGCCCACCGATCCCCTTAACCTGGCCGTGTTCACGATCGCGCTGGCCGTGGCCGCGCCGATTTGTGAAGAGACGCTCTTCCGCGGCTACCTGCTCAGCGCCTACAGCCGCTACGGGCGGATGGTCAGCCTGGTCGCCGTCAGCCTGCTGTTCGCATTTTTCCACCTGCGGCTGCACGGGCTGCCGGCCCTGCTGCCAATCGCCTTCGCCCTGGGCTATCTCGCCCAGCGCAGCCGCTCGCTCGCGCCGGCCGTCATCGCCCATGCCGTCAACAACGGCCTGAGCGCCGGCCTCGTCGTCGCCACATCGCTCTGGCCCGAGATCAGCTCCAACCCGGCCTGGCAGGCGGCGCTGGGCGGCGGCCTGTTCTTCAGTCTGCTGCTGGCGCTCGTCGCGTTCTGGCAGCTGCGGCGCGGCGCCCCAGCCCCTCAGGCCGCTGAACCGCCGGCGCCGGCGGAGGGGCGCGCCTTCTGGCCATTGGCCGGGGCTGCGCTCATCTATCTGGCGTTCGCGGGTTTTGAGCTGGTGGCCGGCCGCTTCCCGCACTGGCTGGCCGAGCCGGCGCTGCGCCTCGAGCCGGCGCCCTGGGCCCAGCCGCTGACGCTGAAGTACGAACTGCGTAACGTGCTGGACGAGGCGGTCGGCGAGGCCGAGTGCACATTCACGCCGCAGGACGGGCAGGTGGCCTTTGAGTGTGTCAGCCGGCAGCGTCGCTTCGAAGCTCATCTGGGCAATTCGTTGTATGCCGGCGGGGCATACGAGCTCCGGCAGACCGGCCACTGGCAGGCGAGCACCATGCGCCTGCTCGACGCCCAATTTGAGTTTGAAGGCGAGTATGACGATTGGACGGCCGCGCTCGCGCCGGCCGCCGATGGCCTGAGCCTGACGCTCGATCAGGCCGCGTCGCAGGCCGTCCCGGCCGAGAGTGTGGTGGCGGCCGAGTGGCCGTGGCGGATGATGGCCCTGCCCTTTGGGCGGTTCCTGTACTGGGGCAGCCGCCTCACCCTGGTGCAACTGCGCCCCGGCGATGGGAGCGGCGGCAGCGAACCGGCGGCCGTGCTGGTCCGTGGCCAGGAGACCGTGCGCACAGGGGAAGGCCCTGTCTTGACGTGGAAGGTGGCGCTGGGGCGGGAGACGGCCTGGTACCGCGTGGACGGCCCGCACGAGTTGATCCAGTACAGCGACGGCTACGGCGTCACCTGGGTGCGGCGCGCCACGCCGTAACCCCAAAAGTGTATGAACTCGATCATCAACACCCCGGCATCTCGCCGGATCAGCCTGTCCATCCTGGGCGGGTTCATCGTCCTGTACCTCGCCATCTTCATCGTCAACGCCGTTTTGGGCATTGGCCCCAACTGGCTGATGAAGTCGCTGGGCGCCTCAGAGAATGTCCAGGCCTTCATCGGCAAAACGCTCGCCTATGGCCTGCGCCTGCTGGCTTACCTCACACTCCCGGCGCTGGCCTTGCAGATGGTGATGAAACGCGACCCCTGGCCGGGCTTCTTCCCGCTCCATCGGCAGGCCGCGAAAGAGACGCTGACGGGCAGCCTGGTCGTCCTGGCGGTCCTGACGGCCATGTTTGCGCTGGAGCTCGCCAGCGGCGGGCTGGTGGTGGCCGGCTGGAACTGGCAGGCGCTCCCCGCCGATGCCTGGCTGCGCACCCTGTGGGTCGGGCTCCTGGTCAACCTGGCCGTGGCCGTCGGCGAGGAGACCCTCTTTCGCGGCTACCTGCTGACCGGCCTGAACGCCGCCTGGGGACGCTGGAAAGCCCTGCTGATGATGGCCGTCATCTTTGGCGTCATGCACCTGCTGGCTTACAGCGAAGGCGGGCTGCGCGACGCCACGCTGGCGCTGGCCCTCCTGCTGGCGACGCTGTTCGGCGTCCTGTTTGGCCTGGCGCGCCTGCAGACCGGGAACTTGTGGCTGCCCGTCGCCTTGCACTTCACCTGGAATTTCCTGGAAGCCGACGTCTTCAACCTGACCGGGGACCCGCATAACGTCAACCTGGTCGGCGCGCTTACCCGGCTCCAACCGCCGCTGACGATGAGCGCCGTCAGCCTGGGCAATGTCGTCGTGCTCGAGTTTTTCGCCCTGGCAGGCATTGGCGGCCTCCTCTGGTTGCTGAGACGAAGCCTTCAGCCCGCCGAAGACGCCCGAGGCCTGTGAGCGCGCATCAAGAGTTGCCGCTAACCGTGCTTTTGCATCGCCACGGTGAAACAACTGGAAGTGGATAATCCGGCGCCCGGCTGTACTCAGCCGCCCGCCCGTACTCGGGCGCCCTGTCCAACTGGCCAGGCCAAGACTCCCCCATTGCCGGGGGAGTTTTCGTTTCCCTGCCGGTATGCTGAGGCCAGTTCAATGCTCGCGGAGGCCGCCGTGTCCATCAACCTGTCTCAGACCGCTTCGCCACTTCCTGCCGTCGAACACGCCGGAGCGGTCTCCGGCCTGCGCCGCGCCGCGCCCTGGCTCCTGCTCTTCGGGCGCACGCTCCTGTTCTTCGCGGTGCAGGCCGTGTTCGCGCTGGGGTTCTTCCTGGCCGGCTCACCCGCGGCCTGGGAGGCGGGCGCGGACTGGTGGCCGCTGACCGTGGCCATCGCCAACGCCCTGTGCCTGGCGGCTCTGGCCGCGCTCTATCGCGCCGAGGGCCGGAGCTACTGGGGCGTGTTCCGGTTCCAGCGCGAGCACGTCAAGAACGACCTGCTCGTCATGCTGGGCACGTTTGTCGTGGCCGGCCCGGTCGCAGTCCTGCCGAATATCCTGCTCAGCCAGTGGCTGTTCGGCGACTCGCAGGCCGTGCTGCCCCTGTTTGTGCGCCCACTGCCGGCCTGGGCCGCGTACGCGGGCCTGGTCCTGTTCCCGATCAGCCAGGGCCTGACCGAAGCCGCCCTGTACTTTGCTTACGTTATGCCCCGGCTCTTCGGCCAGGACCCGGAGGCGCGCCCGTCCTGGCTGGCCCTGTCACTGGCCGCGCTCATGCTGGGGCTGCAGCACCTGGCGATGCCCTTCCTGTTCGACCTGCGCTTCATCGCCTGGCGCGCGCTGATGTACTTGCCCTTCGCTTTCGTAACCGGCCTCCTGCTGCGCTGGCGTCCGCGCCTGTTGCCCTACTTCGCCATCGTCCACACGCTGATGAACCTGTCGCTGGCGGCGATGTTCCTGCCGGCGGCGTAGCTGGCTCAGGCTCGCTGGGGTGCCGCCCGGGCCGACCGCCTGCTCAAGCGCCGACCGGCGCGCCCTGGCGGTATTCGCGCGGCGTCACGCCCGACCATTTCTTGAAGGCCTTGCGGAACACGCTCGGCTCGGAGAAACCCAGCAGATACGTGATCTGCTCCACCGAGTAATTCTGGCGCAGGTATTGCTTGGCCAGCCGCTGGCGGATATCGCGCAGCAGGTCGCTGAAGGCCACCCCCTCGGCCGCCAGGCGGCTCTGCAAGGTGCGGGTGCTGACCGCCATCTCGCGCGCGACCTTGTCGATTGACAGAGCCTCGTCGTCCAGCCGCGCCAGGATGATCCGGGTCACGGCGCGCGTCGTCTCGTCCTGGCGCTCCAGCCCGGCCAGGAAATCCCGGGCATACTTCTCGAAATGTTCCAGCAGAGCCGGGTTCGCCAGCCGGACCGGCGTGTTGAGCAGGCTCAGCTCAAGCGTCAGCGAGTTCTCCCTTTGCCCGAAGCGCACCGGGCAGCGGAAAACCCGCTCATACTCCGCGCGCGATTCCGGCTCAGGGTAGATGAAGGTCACCTCAAGCGGGTTGAGCGGCTGGCCGGTGAGCGACCGCATCATGCGCACGCTGCTGGAGAAGGTGGACTCAAAGCAGTGCCGCGACATCTCCGGCGCATGGGGCGGCGTGAAGAAGACCACCCGGACCGCGTTCAGGCGCAGCTCCGCCCGCGCCTCAATCAGGTTGCCGATAATGCGCGAATACCGCCCAGATTTCTCAAAGGCTTCCCCCAGCGTCTTACAGTTCATCATCAGATAGCCGAGGATGGACCAACTGCCGGCCTCGGCGAATTCCCCCATGTGCAGTCCGAAATATGGATCGCGGACAAACCGCGCGGCTTCGTCCTGGATGAGCAGGTAGGTTTCCACCGGGAGGCGCGCGTCAGGCGATTGAACTGCCGCCGGTTCGACCCCCAGCGAGCGCAGAAAGCCGTCGACGTCAACTTGTAGCGACGTAAGGTAAAGGAACATCTGCGAGAGGACGCTGACGGAGACGGTGATAGGTTCGGGGGCTGTGTCCATGCCGCCATCATACCCCGGCTTGCGTCAAAAGACATAGATTCTGCGGCAAAAATCATTGGCTTCCAGCCCCGGCCCGGCTATGCTTAGGATGACCGAAGGCTCGTCGGCCGAAAGGGAAACCCGCATGTCTGCCCAGATCAAAATTAGCACACGCGCTTCAGAGCAGATGGTCGCCGGGCCGCTCTACCTAGTCTGGTTTCCGCTGCTGGCGCGGGACTTCGCCCGGCTGGCGCGCGGCGGCGCGATGGAGTGACAAACGCAATGGCGGCATTATCGACGTTTCGCATGACCGGGCTCGCTTTCCTGTTGACGCTCGCCTTCGGCTTCTGGCTGAGCCGGGCCGGCCGGCCATATAACGGCGCGCTGTTCAACCTCCACAAACTGCTGGCCCTGGGCGCGGTGGTCGTGGCCGGTATCCAGATCGCGGGGACGCTGAAAAGCGCCGGCGCCCTGACGCTGATCGTCGCGTTGCTTGTCGCAGCCGGGGCGGGCGTCATCGCCCTGTTCGCCACCGGCGCGTTGATGAGCCTGAACAACCCGAACTATGCCCTCCTGTTGAACATTCACCGCGTCGCGCCCGTGCTGGTCGTGATCGCGCTGGCGCTGGCGGCCTGGCTGCTGGCCGGGAGGCCGCGATGAAGTACCGCAGCGTCATCGCCGCGCGGCGGGGCGGGCCGGAGGTGCTGCAGGTCGTCGAGAACGAGCTGCGCGCGCCGGAGGCCGGGGAGGTGCGCGTCAGGGTCCTGGCCGCCTCCGTGACCCTGCCTGAGGTGGAAGCGCGCTACGGCCGCTCGCCGTTCCCGCCCAGAGTCCCCTTCACGCCGGGCTACGCCGTCGTCGGCGTGGTGGACGCAGCCGGCGCGGGCGTCCGCCAGGCGAAGCCGGGCGACCGGGTGGCGGCGCTGACCGTCTACGGCGGCTATTCCGAAATGGTCTACCGGCCGGAGAAGGACCTGATCCCGGTCCCGGCGGGCCTCGACCCGGCGCAGGTCGTCCCGCTCATCCTGAATTACATCGTCGCTTATCAGTGCCTGCACCGCTCGGCGAAGGTCAGGGCCGGGCAGAGCGCGCTGGTCATCGGCGCGAGCGGCGGGATCGGCACCGCCTTCCTGCAACTGGGCCGCCTGGCCGGCCTGACGCTGTACGGGCTGGCTTCCGGGAGCAAGCATGCCGCGCTGGCGGATTACGGCGCGCGGCTGATCGATTACCGGACGCAGGACTTTGTGAGCGTCATCCGCCAACTGGAGCCGGGCGGCCTGGACGCCGTCTTCGATGGCATCGGCGGCGAGTACCTGCGGCGCGGCTTCTCGCTGCTCAAACGCGGCGGCGTGTGGGTGGGCTACGCCAACCCGCGCAGCCTCTCGGGCATGTTCCAGTTGCTGGGCCGTGTCCTCTGGCTCAACGCGCTGCCGAACGGCCGCGCGGTCAAACTCTATGGCACCGGCGCTTCGTTCATAGACCGGCGGCCCTTCCTGGAAGACTGGGCGGCGCTGTTCAGGCTGCTGGCTGAAGGTGAAATCGCTCCGGTCATCGCCGCCCGCTTCCCGCTCCTGGAAGCGGCCCAGGCCAACGCCCTGCTTGAAAGCGGGCGCGTGACCGGCAACCTCGTCCTGCTGGCGCCGGAGCTTTTGTAAAGGGAGCGCTTCTATTGCGACCAGCCGACGGCTGGCCGCCGCCCTGGCGCGGGCCGCGCTCGGCCTGGCCGGCGCGGGCCAAAGACCTGCGTCCTCTGCCGGGGTAATCGCGCCCGCGACCGGATGAAGACAAACCTATGCGGCCGAATACCCGCCGACTGCCGATCACTCGGAACCTGTCGCCGGCCTACGCCCTCTCGCTCCTCACTGCGTTGCTGATGACCGCGGCCTCCTTAGCGGGCCTGCTCTTCCCGGCCCGCCTCTACCCCACCGAGGCTCTGCGCCGGACCTTCCTCGCCAACGACGTGGTCAACCTGTTCATCGGTCTGCTCATCCTGCTGGCCTCTCAGCTGGTCGCTGTTGCGCTGGGACTATTGGCGCTGGCACATCCAGGAGAACATCTTCCGCTTCAACCTGGCCGAGGCCGTCTTCCTCTGGGAGCACGCCGACCAGCTGGCGGCCGTCCTCAACGCCGACAATCCCGGCGAGGCCTTCCTGCAGATCCGTCCGGCGTTCGCGGCGGAGGCCCTGCAGGCCGAGATGCTGGACGTGGCCGAAAACCGGCTGGCGGCTACACAGCCGGACGGGGAACGGACGTTGCGCGTCTGGGCCGATTCTGAGGACGCAGGGCGGCAGGCGCTGCTGACCCGGCGCGGCTATGTCCGCGGCGATTGGCCGGAGTATCAGCGCCGCCGGCCGATGTCGCTCCCGGTCCCGGCGGCGCCCGTCCCGGCCGGCTACGCGGTCCGCGCGCTGGGCGACGAGGCCGAGCTGCCGGCGCGCAGTTGGGCCTCCTGGAAGGCTTTCCATCCGGTGACGTCGCCCTCGCTGCCCGGCCATGAAAAAGCCCGCCTTCAGGTGAAGGCGGGCTGAGGGGGAAGCAATCGGTTACGGCCGGTTCAAGCTTTCCGGGCCGGATGCGATATCGTAGCTGTGGCTGAAGACGTTATGCGGGTCGTACCTGGCCTTGAGCGCCCGCAGACGCTGATAGGCCTCGGCGGAGAAGCCCAGCCGGGCGCTCGCGCGCGCCTCCTCGCCCTCCACGAAGTTCAGATACACGCCGCCGTGTAGATGCGGCGCCAGCGCGCGCTTAAGTGCGGCGATGTGGTCCCGGACGCGGGCGCGCGCCTCGGGCGTCGGGGCCGCGCCGACCACTTCCAGGCTCAGCGTCGCCTCGCGATGGCTGTAGGCCGCCGCCTGCGGGTCCACCCGGGCGATGGCGCCGCCCGCATGCCGCACCTCGCCAAAGATCAGGGCCGGCGGCCCGCCCTGCGGCAGGACGAAGCGGATGAGCGTGTCGGCGGTCTCGTCGCTCAGGTCGCTGAGCCAGGCCCCGCTGCCCTGGGCGGGCACCGGGTCCACCGGGTCATTGCTGATCGCCGCCACCTCCGAAAACGGCATAGCCTTGAAGTCGTCGATGAGCGGCGCCTGCCAGCCGCGCCAGTATTCCAGCAGCGCCTCGCCTTCGGCCGCCGGGCCGGCGAAACAGCCGCGCACCATCACGAAGGATTGGCCGCGCAGGAACTCCGGCACTTCGGGAAACGGCGGGTAGTTCATCAGCACCACGGACGAGGTCAGCGCGTCCGGCGCGGTCTTGATCCATTCACGGAAACGGGCGATCACCTCGGCCGCCAGGTGCGCCGGATAGTAGAGGTTGCCGCCGTACACGGTGGCCACCGGATAAAGCCGGATCTCCATGCCGGTGACGACGCCGAAATTGCCGCCGCCGCCGCGCAGGCCCCAGAACAGGTCGGCGTTCTCGCCGGCGCTGGCCGTCACGATCTCGCCGTCCGCCGTCACCAACTCGAAGCGGTTCACGCTGTCGGTGGACAGACCGTACCGGCGGGCCAGCCAGCCCATGCCGCCGCCCAGCGTGTAGCCCACCGCGCCCACGTCGGGCGTCGAGCCGAGCAGGGGCGCCAAGCCGACGGCCTGCGTCTTGGGCAGCACATGCGCCCACTTCGCCCCGGCGCTGATCCAGGCCGTGCGGGCGGCGGCGTCCACGGTCACGTCCGTCATCGGCGAGGTGACCACCAGCAGGCTGCCGTTCGCCTCGCGGATCACGCCATGCCCGGTCGCCTTGACGGCGATCTCCAGGCTCTGCGCGCGGGCGTAGCGCACCGCCGCAACAAGGTCGTCCCGGGTCCGGGCAACCACAATCAGCGCCGGGTGCTGATCGACCGTCAGGTTCCAGGCCTGGCGCGCCGCGGCATAGCCGGCGTCATCGGGCGTCAGGGCCTCGCCCGTCAGGCGCGCGCGCAGCGCGTCGAGCGACCATGAAGCCCGGTTCTCAAGTGTGGGGGTGAGGGCGAGTGTCATCAGAGTCTCCATCGCTCAGGAAAGAGTGAGTCGCATCGAGGCGGAGGGCCGCGCCTCACGGCAGGGTGTTCAGGTACGCGTACACGGCCGCCAGCTCGTCGTCGTCCATGCGCCCGACGCTCTTCCACGGCATCTGGGCGTTGTCCAGCTCGTGGCCGCTGGGGTCCACGCCCGTGCGCAGGGTGGCGATGAACTGCTCCCGCGTCCAGCCCTTGACCACCTTCAGGCTCGGCCCGATGGGGGCCAACTGCCCTTCGACGCCGCCGTTCAGGTCCTCGCCGTGGCACAGCGTGCAGTCCTGGTAGCTCAGAATGTATTCGCCGTACTCGACTGTCGGGCCCTTGGGCGGGGCCGTGATCTCGCCCAGGATGGGCGGCGGCGCGTCCGGGATCAGCCCCGCGCCCAGCATCACCGCCGCCAGAAAATTGGGCTGGTCGAGCGGCATCTGCGTCTCGTTGACCACCGCCGGCTGGCTGCGCAGGTACGCGATCAGGGCCTGGATGTCGGCGTCGCTCAGGTTGCGGCCCTTGGCCCC
This sequence comes from Anaerolineales bacterium, assembly GCA_034434015.1. Classification (GTDB taxonomy): domain Bacteria; phylum Chloroflexota; class Anaerolineae; order Anaerolineales; family UBA6663; genus SpSt-583. The sequence goes on along the minus strand of DAOUAB010000107.1, from coordinate 12,998 downwards.
GCTCATGACGAACAGCGCGCGGCCGTCGGCGTCAACACCGTTGCGGATGGCGCGGAAGATTTCGCCGTCCGACCAGTCCTTCAGCGGCCCGGCCGGCGTCAGGTTGGCAGTCACGAAGGTGCCCAAGGGGAGCGGAAAATCCTTGCCCAGGTCCACGCCGCCGCTCAGCGGCAGCTCGTTGGTCGTCGAGTGGCAGCTGGTGCAGAAGACGTTCGCCAGGTGCCGGCCTCGTTCGATCTGCTCGGCCGTGCCCGCCACCTGCAGGTCCGGGACCGGGGCCGTGCGCGGCGCATAGAACTTGACCAGGCCGTTAAGCGCGATGGCGCCGACGGCGGCCAGCAGCAGGGCCAGCAGGCCGCTCACGACCAGGCCGCCCCACTTGATCACGACCGATTGGGCGCGAAAGGCGCGCCAGGCCAGCCAGCCGAACAGGATCGCGGCCGCTGTAACCGCCAACCAGACGAGGCTGTTGAGAAGCATGCGTGATCTCCTTGGAATGAGGAAGGACGAAAACAGGCCGCGCGGCCCCCAGCTATTCGGTCACGACCAGCGTGCCGATCATGTTCGCTTCGCGGTGGCCGGGCTCGTTGCAGTAGAAGGTGTAGGCGCCGGGCTGTTCCGGGGTGAAGGTGGCTGTGCCGCTCTCGCCGGGCTGGATGTGCTCCAGCGCGACCCCCAGCTCGTCAATGACCAGGGCGTGCATCAGCGCGCCGCGGTTCTCGAAGACCAGCGTCACCGTCTGGCCGGCCCGGACGGTGACCGCGGCCTGCTCAAACTTCATTTCCTTGCCGACGACGATCAGCGGCCCGTCCGCGCTCGCGCAGGCCGCGAGCAGGAGCGAAAAGGCCGCCAGAAGGATGAGACCGTAGCGCATCTTGCCATCATCTCCCGGCCCGGCCGCCTCTCAGCGGCTCAGGACCTCGGCCAGGACGGCGTCCCAGTCCGGGCCGGCGATCGACTGCATCTCGGTGTAGCCGCGCATCCAGGCGATCTGGTCCCCGGCCAGGCCGAAGATCATGACCCCCCCGCCCATCACGGCCGCCCCGTCCAGGCTGGCGCCGCTCCAGCGCCACTCGGTCCAGACCGTGTCGCCGTTAGCCGCCCAGCGCAGCAGGTCGGCCTGAAAATCGGGGATGGCGTCAAACAGGGCGGCCCAACTGCGCTGCATCTGCTTCACGCCGGCGAGGCCCCAATCCGGGTGCAGCGGGTGGGTGCTGGCGTAACCCGGCCGGAAGCACGCGGCCAGCGCGTCCAGGTCGTGCGTGTTCCAGGCGCGTTGCAGGCGCTCGATCGCGGACGGAGGCTGGGCCGAAGCAGGGGCGGGCATGGACGGATCTCCTGTTCTCACCTGGCGAGCGTTGCGCCGACCATTCACACGGGCCTATTCTGTTCTGACCCGGCCCGCAATTCGTCCTGAAAAGGTCGAATTTCGTCTCAGACTTTCGGCGGAGGGGCGGAGTCAGCCTGTCGCCGCCGGCCCGGAGTGCGCTACAATCGCCGGAACCTGGAGACACCCCCTATGCGTCAAAGTCGCCTTTTCAGCACCACCCTGCGCGAAGTCCCGTCCGAGGCCGAGGTCGCCAGCCATCGCTGGCTGCTGCGCGCCGGCTTCATCCGCCCGCTGGCGGCCGGCATCTTCAGCCTGCTGCCGCTCGGCCAGCGGTCCGTGACCAAGATCGAGACCATCATCCGCGAGGCCATGAACGCCATCGGCGGGCAGGAACTGACCATGCCCGTCGTCCACCCGGCCGACCTGTGGCGCGAGACCGGGCGCTGGTACCAGATCGGCGACGAGATGGGGCGCTTCCGCGACCGCGTCGGCCGCGACATGGTGCTGGCGATGACGCATGAGGAGGTCGTGGCAGACCTGGTCCGCAAGGAGATCCGCTCTTACCGCCAGTTGCCGCAGTTGATCTATCACCTGCAGACCAAGTGGCGGGATGATCCCCGCCCGCGCGCCGGCCTGATCCGCGTGCGCGAGTTCACGATGAAGGACTCGTACAGTCTGGACGCCGACTGGGAGGGCCTGGACCGGCAGTACCGCGCCCACTACCAGGCCTACTTCGACATTTTCCATCGCTGCGGCCTGGACGTGATCGCGGTCAAATCGGATGTGGGCATGATGGGCGGCCAGATGGCGCACGAGTTCATGCTGCTGGCGCCGATCGGCGAGGACACGCTGATCCTGTGCGACGCCTGCGGCTACACGGCCAACCGCCAGGTGGCGCGTCTGCGTAAGCCGCCCGCCGCGCCGGCCGAGCCGCGCCCGGTCGAAAAAGTCGCCACGCCGGGCGTGAACACCATCCAGGGTCTGGCTGAATTCCTGGGCATCACGACGGCGCAGACGGCCAAGGCCGTGTTCATGGTGGCCCGCGTCACCGAGGGCGACCACGACGTGGACAGGTTTGTGTTCGCGGTGGTGCGCGGCGACATGGATGTGAACGAGACCAAACTGGCCAACGCCGTGAAGGCCAAGGAACTGCGGCCGGCGCGCGAGGACGAGATCCGGGCGGTGGGGGCCTCGCCGGGCTACGGCAGCCCGGTCGGGCTGGATGCGCGGCGCATATTGATCGTGGCGGACGACGCCGTGCCCGCTTCGCCCAACCTGGTGGCCGGCGCGAACGAGGACGGTTTTCACCTGCTCAACACCTGCTACGGGCGGGACTATACGGCCCACCTCGTCGCCGACATCGTGGCCGCGGATGCGGGCAGCGCCTGCCCGGACTGCGGGGCGCCGCTGCGCGCCGAGCGCGGCGTCGAGGTCGGCAACATCTTCAAGCTCGGCACGCGTTACACCGAGGCCCTGGGCGCCACCTTCCTGGACCAGGACGGCCAGAGCAAGCCCGTGATCATGGGCTCCTACGGCATCGGCGTCGGCCGGCTGCTGGCGTGCGTGGCCGAGCGGCACCACGACGCCGACGGCCTGATCTGGCCGGTGTCGGTGGCGCCCTACCACGTCCACCTGCTGGCGCTGCCGGGCGGCGGGCCCCAGGCCGAGGCGCTCTACGCCGACCTGCAGGCGCAGGGCGTGGAAGTGTTGTACGACGACCGGGACGAGCGGGCCGGCGTCAAGTTCAAGGACGCCGACCTGATCGGGCTGCCGCTGCGCGTCACGGTCAGCGAGCGGTCGCTCAAGAGCGGCGGGGCCGAGGTCAAGCCGCGCGCGGCCAAGGAGAGCCGCATCCTCCCGCTGGCTGAGGTCCCCGGCCAGGTGAGACTGGTCATCAGCCATCTGCAGGCGGAGCTTGAGAAGAAGGTTGTGCCGGTGCCGTTCAGGGAGTGATGAGTGGACAGTGGTGAGTGGTCAGTGATCAGTGGTCAGTGATCAGTGGTCAGCGATCCTGATGACTAGCCACTGTCCACTATCCACTTCTTCTTATGCAAGACATCTTCGCGCAGACGACCCACCGCCCTTATCCCCTGCCCGCCGAGGCCTGGGTGATGCGGCAGACCTGGTACAACCTGCTCTTCGCCCACTGGCCGGTGCCGGTGGCTGCGCTGCGCGCGCAGGTCCCGGCGCCGCTGGAGCTGGACACGTTCGACGGCCAGGCCTGGCTGGGGGTGGTGCCCTTCGGGATGCGCGACGTGCACCCGCGCTACACTTTCCCGGTCCCGGGGCTTTCAGACTTTCTCGAGTTGAATGTGCGGACGTACGTGAAGGTGGGCGGCCGGCCGGGGGTGTTCTTCTTCAGCCTGGACGCCGCCAACCTGCCGGCGGTGATAATCGCGCGGGCCTGGTACCGGCTGCCCTATTTCCATGCGCGCATGACGATGCGCGAGACCGGCGGAGGCTGGATTGAATATGAGAGCGTGCGCGTGCACGGCGGCGCGCCGCCGGCCATGTTCCAGGGCCGCTACCGGCCCGTGGGCGACGTCTGGCTCTCGGCGCCCGGCTCACTGGAGGCGTTTTTGACCGAACGTTACTGTCTGTACACCGTGGCGGATGGCGGGGTGTATCGCGGCGAGATCCATCACGTCCCCTGGCCGCTGCAGCACGCCGAGGCCGAGATCGCCGTCAACACCATGGCGAAACCGCACGGCCTGCGCCTGGAGGGGCCGCCGCATCTGCTCTTCGCCCGCCGTATCGCCACCGTGGAGTGGCCGATCCGGCGCGTCGTCGGCTGACGACCACCGCCGCCGTCGGGCGGAGCCGTCACAGCCGCTCCATCAACTCCTTTTTCTTATTCTGGAACTCCGCCTCGGTCAGCACGCCGTGCTGACGCAACGCGTCCAGTTGCTGGAGCAATTCCACGACCGACGGCCCGGCCGGGGCCGCCGGTTTGGGCGACGCGGCGGGCGCCGGCGCCGGGCGGGAGGCCCCGTATTCCATCGCTTCCTTGGCGTTGAGCATGGCGGTCTTGAACGCCATCGGGTCCGCCAGGCGCGTGAACTTGTTCACGCCCAGCTCGCTGGCGGTCAGGATCTCGATGTCGCCGTAGCCCAGCAGGCGGCCCCAGACGGATTGCTTCATCTTAACATCGTTCACCTTCTCCAGCGACGAGTCCGTCACCTCTTTCTCCAGCACGCCGTGGACCTGGATCACGCGCCGGTTGGTGACGACGTACAGCCGGTTGGCCCAGATGAGGACGTCGCGGGTGAGGCCGATAAGCGGGAAGGCCAGCAGCAGGTAGGCCAGCGCCACGCGCGCGTCCGGCACCCACAGCGCCCAGATGAGCGAGACCAGCACCGCCAGCGCCACCGCCAACACGGCCTCGGTCAGAATCTCCCCAACCAGCACCAGCCAGTGCCGGCGCGCGACGAGCATGACGCGCTCGTTCTCCCCCAGCAACTGCTCCAGGTAACCGCGCGGTTTGCCTGCCATAAGGCCTCCCAAGTGAGTCAGTCGTCCTGCTCCAGCAAATCCACCAGCAGTTGGCCGCGCTGCACATTCTCGCCCGCGCGCACGGCCACCCGCTCCACGCGCCCGGCGTGCGGCGCCGCCACGCGAATCTCCATCTTCATCGCCTCCAGCACCGCCAGCACCTGCCCGCGCTCCACCCCGTCGCCGGCGGACACCAGCACCTGGCGGACCACGCCCGGCATCGGCGCCTCAAGCACGTCATGCCGGGCGCCGGAGGCCGCGCCGCGCCGCGCCCGCTTCTCAGCCTGCGGCACCGTCAACCGATAGGTCCGCCCGCCGGCCGACGCCCAGCGCTCCGGGCCGTCGGCGGCGACGCAGACCGCGTGGGTCCGACCGTCCACGCTCAGCCGCAGCTCGCCGTCCTGCCAGCGCGCGGCCTCCACCTTCAGCACCCGGTCCCCGATGGTCACCGTGTACCCGGCCCCGGCCGGCTCGACGCGGACCGTGATGTGTTCAGCGCTCGACTGATAGCGAAAGTCCATTCCCGATCCTGAAGTGATCCGCGCGCGCCCACGGGCTGGGATCCCCCCCCGGCGCCGCCGGCCGCCGCTCGGCCGCAGCCAGGAAGTCGGCCAGGGCCACGGCGGCCAGGACCGCTGCCGGCGGCCGGGCCGTTGAGGGCTGCCAGTCCGCCATGTGCTCGGCGATGAAGCGCGTGGTCGCCTGCCCGGCCTGGAACTCCGGATGGGCCAGCACGGCGCGCAGGTAATCGAGGTTGTTGGGCAGGCCGAGCAGGACGTAACGGGCCAGCGCCGCGTCCATGCGCCGGAGCGCTTCGGCCCGCGTCGGCGCCGAAGCGATGACCTTGGCCAGCAGCGAGTCGTAATGCGCGGGCACCACGTCGCCCGTCTGGAAGCCCGCATCGACGCGGACGCCCGGCCCGTGCGGCTCGCGGGCCAGCAACACCGGGCCGCCGGCCGGCAGGAAGTCCTGGGCGGGGTCCTCGGCGCACACGCGGCACTCGAGGGCGTGGCCGCGCGCCGTGACCTGGGCCTGTGTGAAAGGCAGCGGCTCGCCGGCCGCCACGCGCAGTTGCAGGTGGACCAGGTCCAGCCCCGTGACCGCCTCGGTCACTGGGTGCTCCACCTGCAGGCGCGTGTTCATCTCCAGGAAATAGAAAGCGCGCGTGTCCGGGTCTACGATGAACTCCACCGTGCCGGCGTTCTGGTAATTCACGGCGCGCGCCGCGGCGACCGCCGCCGCCGCCATCTGCTCGCGCAGGCCGGGGTGTTGCTCCAACAGCGGCGCCGGCGACTCCTCCACAATCTTCTGATGGCGGCGCTGCACCGAGCACTCGCGCTCAAAGAGATGGACGACCTGACCGTGCGCGTCGCCGAAGACCTGGAACTCGATGTGCCGGGCGCGGTCGAGATATTTCTCCAGGAAGATGGCGTCATCGCCAAACGCCCCGGCCGCCTCCCGCCGGGCGCTGTCCAGGGCTTCGGCCAGGGCGCCCGGCGCGCGCACCACGCGCATCCCGCGCCCGCCGCCGCCCGCGGCCGCCTTCACCAGCACCGGGTAGCCGATCCGGTCCGCGGCTTCCTCCCACCCCCCTCGCCCCAGGGGAGAGGGGCCGGGAGGGAGGGAGGGAGGGTGAAATCCGGGCACCACCGGCACACCGGCCTGCTCCATCAGCGCCCGTGCGCCGGTCTTGCTGCCCATCGCCCGGATCGCGGCGGCCGGCGGGCCGACGAAGACCAGCCCGGCCGCCGTCACCGCCTCGGCGAAGTCCGCGTTCTCGGCCAGGAAGCCGTAGCCGGGATGGACGGCGTCCGCGCCCGCCTCGCGCGCGGCCTCGATCAGGCGGTCGGCGCGCAGGTAGGACTCGCGCGGCGGCGGCGGGCCGATCGGCACCGCCTCGTCCGCCAGCCGGACGTGCAGGGCGTCGCGGTCCGCCTCCGAGTAGACGGCCACCGTGCGCAGCCTCAGCTCGCGGCAGGCCCGGATGATCCGGACGGCGATCTCACCCCGGTTGGCGATCAGGACGGTCTTCAAGGGTTTCATCCGGCAGTGGCAAAAGTCGCTTTCGAACAGGCCGATTGATACTACCCGCCGGGACGTCGCGCGCCTACGGTAACCGAGACGCCCCATCCAATCCCACATCCGCACCTGGAGGTTACCGCCATGCCCCCCACAGTATATGCGGTGTCCGGCGGCGTGTCCAAATTCGCCAAAGCGCGGCCGGACAAAACATTCCAAGCGGTCGTCAAAGAAGCCTACGACTACGCCCTGCAGGACCTCGGCCTGGAGTTTGCGGCGTTCAACGAACTGGTGGACGGCTCAGTGGCGTCGTACTTCTCCGACCACTTCCAGCGCCAGCTCATGGCCGGCATCATGGTTCAGGATTATCTCGGCCTGTGCCCCAAGCCGAGCCACCGCGTGGAGGGCGGCGGCGCCACCGGCGGCCTGTGCTTCCAGGAGGCCTGGAAGTCGGTGGCCTCCGGTCACATGGACATCTGCGTGGCGTACGGGTTCGAGACCATGAGCCATGTGGAGACCTGGAAGGGCAATGAGTTCATCGCCCTGGCCTCGGACGTGAGCTTCGATTACCCGGTCGGCGGTTTCTACTCCGGCTACTACGCCATGATGGTGACGCGGCACATGCAGGCGTTCGGCACCACGGTCGAGCAGATGGCGCACGTCTCGGTGAAGAACCACCGCAACGCCTACCATAACCCCTACGCCCAGAAGCGCCAGCGCTACACGCTCCAGGACGTGCGCGCCGCGCCGATGGTGGCCTGGCCGCTCACGCGCCTGGACATCTGCGTGATGTCGGACGGCGCGGCCGTGACCATCCTGTGTTCCGAAGAAGGCGTGCGCAAGCTGGAGCGCGCCGGCGCCCGGATCACGCGCCCGCTGGTCAAGGTCACAGGCATCGGCCGCGGCACCGACGCCATGCGCATGGCCGACCGCCCGCACGTCGATTACGAGACGTTCATGCGGCATTACGCCACCGAACTGGAACGGTCGTCGGACGAGACGCGCGCCTACTATCGCCGGCTCTGGGAGCGCGGCGTCCGCTACCCCGGCGTGCACTCCTTCCGCGCGGGGCGCATGGCCGGCAACATGGCCTGGAAGATGGCGGGCGTGACGGACCCGTTGCACGAGCTGGATTTTATCGAGCTGCACGACGCGTACACCTCGAGCGAGATCCAGACGTACGAGGACCTGGGGCTGTGCCGCTATGGCGAGGGCGGGCCGTTCGCGGCCTCCGGCCAGGCGTTCATGCCCGGCATCGATTACGGCCTGGACCTGCCCCAGCCGCCGGTCTGCCCCGTCAACCCATCCGGCGGCCTGATCGCCTGCGGCCATCCGGTGGGCGCCACCGGCCTGATGCAGGCCGTGTTCGCGCTCTGGCAACTCCAGGGCGCCATCGCCCGCCACTTCAACGACCCGACCCTGCAGGTGAACGCCGCGCGGCGCGGCGCCATCCACTCCCATGCCGGGACCGGGACATACGTGACCGTTACGGTGTTGGAGCGAGAGGCCACTGATCACTGATCACTGATCACTGATCACTGATCACATTCATATCTCGTCCCAGACCAGTGACCAGTGATCGGTTACCCGGAGAAACGCGATGTCCCAACTCCCCTCCCACCGCCCCGAGACCCTCGGCGGCTACGTCGTCCACAACCTCCCCTTCCCGACCGTGCTCAGCGACGAAGCGCTGGCCCTGCTCAAGCAGATGACGCCGGTGCAGATCGAGCAGGTGTATCAGATCACGTACCTGCATTCGTACGGGCAGGACTCGCCCTTCTTCGCCGGCCTGACCAACGGCGTCTTTCTCGGCTGCCGCGATCCGCGCACCGGCTACACCTACGCCACCCCGCGCGGCCACGACATGGCCACAGGCGAGCCAACGCAATGGGTGGTGCTGCCCGGCGAGGGCCGCGTCCACGCCTTCACGGTCTGCTATTTTGGCTCCGAGGCGTTCCTGCCGGAATGTCCGTTTGTGCTGGCCCTGATCGAGTTCGCGGGCGCGGACACGCTCTTCCTGACGCGGCTGATGGGTGTGGACCCGGAACACCCGTCCCTGGACTGGATCGGGATGAAGGTGCAGGCGCGCTATCTGCGCAACAGCCAGCTCAAACCGACCGACGTGTACTTCGTCCCCGCGTGAGGGCGCGGCGCGCCGTCACATCCGGAACACGCCGTAACGCGTCTCGGACCGCGGCGCCTGCGCGCACACGGCCAGCGCCAGCCCCAGCACCCGGCGCGTCTCGACCGGGTCCAGGATGCCGTCGTCCCACAAGCGCGCCGTGGAGTAGTACGGGTTGCCTTCGTACTCGTACTTCTCCAGAGTCGGCCGCATGAACTCGGCGGCGGCCGCGGCGTCAAGCGGCGGTTTGCCCTCGCGCGCCAGCTGGTCCTGCTTGATGGTCAACAGCACGCTGGCCGCCTGCTCGCCGCCCATCACGCTGATGCGGGCGTTGGGCCACATCCACAGGAAACGCGGCTGATAGGCGCGCCCGCACATGCCGTAGTTGCCGGCCCCGAAACTGCCGCCGACGATCACGGTCAGCTTGGGCACGTTGGCGTTGGCCACGGCGTGCACCAGCTTGGCCCCGTCGCGCGCAATGCCGCCCGCCTCGTAGTCCCGGCCCACCATGAAGCCCGTGATGTTCTGCAGGAACAGCAACGGCAGGTCGCGCGCCGTGCACAGCTCCACGAAGTGCGCGCCTTTCAGGGCCGACTCGCTGAACAGGACGCCGTTGTTGGCCACGATCCCGAGCGGGTAACCGTCGATGGCGGCGAAACCGGTGACCAGCGTCGTGCCGTAGTTGGCCTTGAACTCGCGGAAGCGGCTGCCGTCCACCAGCCGGGCGATGAGCTCGCGCGCGTCGTAGGTTTCGCGGAAGGTGCGCGGCAGCAGGCCGTAGAGCTCGTCCGCGGGGTAGAGCGGCTCCTCGGGCGCGGCCGGTTGAGGCGCACGGCCGTGCGCCCTGACTCCCAGGGTCGCCACGATCTGCCGCGCGATCTCCAGCGCGTGCTCGTCATCCTCGGCGAAGTGGTCGGCCACGCCGGATTTGTGCGTATGGACGTACGCGCCGCCCAATTCCTCGGCGGTCACGTCTTCGCCGGTGGCCGCCTTCACCAGCGGCGGCCCGCCCAGGAAGATCGTGCCCGTGCCCTTGACGATGATGGTCTCGTCGCTCATGGCCGGCACGTACGCGCCGCCGGCCGTGCAGCTGCCCATCACCACCGCGATCTGCGGGATGCCCTTGGCGCTCATGCGCGCCTGGTTGTAGAAGATGCGGCCAAAGTGGTCGCGGTCCGGGAAGACCTCGGCCTGCATCGGCAGGAACGCGCCGCCCGAGTCCACCAGGTACAGGCACGGCAGATGGTTCTCCTCGGCGATCTCCTGGGCGCGCAAGTGCTTCTTGACGGTCAGCGGGTAATACGAGCCGCCCTTCACCGTGGCGTCGTTGGCCACGATCATGACCTCGCGCCCGCTCACCCGCCCGATGCCGGTGACGATCCCGGCCGCCGGCGCTTCGCCCGCGTACATGTGCCAGGCGGCCAGCGGCGAGAGCTCGAGGAACGGCGCGCCGGGATCGAGCAGTTTGTCAATGCGCTCACGCACGAACAGCTTGCCCTGCGCGGCGTGGCGCTGGCGGTATTTCTCGCCCCCGCCCTCGCGCGCCTGGGCCAGATCCCGGCGCAGTTTTTCGGCCAGCGCCCGATGATGCGCGGCGTTGGCCTCGTATTGGGCGTCCTTGACCAGTTGGGATTGGAGACTGTCCATGGCGGGAGGCTCATTCCAGGTCAGAGCAACTGTTGGAGACAAGCGACTGGCGATAGTATACTGTCTTCCGTCCCCGCGCCGATCCCGGCTCGAGGCCGACCCGTCCCAGAGCTCTCGTCTCTCCGATCATGCCCAAGACTTTGTCCCCAACAGACCCGCACCTGCTGGAAGCCGTCCAGCGCCTGAGCCGCGCCCAGAAGACGACCGGCCTGATCCTGATCGGCTACGGCCTGTTCGTCCAGGTGGTGGGCCTCCTGAGCGATCCGCCGCGCACCGTCGGCGGCCTGCCCTTCATCGCCATCGGCTTCTTCGGCTTGATCTGGGGCGATCCGGCCCTGCTGGCCGCCGCCGCCGTCCTGCTCGCGTTCAGCCTCATCCCCGGCGTCAACCCCGCCGTCGGCGTGCTCGGACCGGACCCCGTCGTCCAGTTGACCGGGGTCACGGGCCTGGAGCTGCTGATCGCGCTCGGCGTGAAGGCGGTCCTGGCTTTCACGGCACTCCAGCAGTTCCTGGTCTTCCGCTTCCTCTACGGCACCGAACGGGCTTCCGGTTTCGGGGCCGACCTGGCCATCATCCCGCCCATGGTGCCCAACCGCACCGACCGCCTGGCCCGCTGGTCACGCTCCACAGGTCTGGCCGCCGCCGCCGGCGCGGCGCTCGCCATCGCTTTTCTGCTGACGGACCCCGCCGCCATCGGCACGCGCGTCGTGCCCGAACTCGCCGGCGCGCTGGCCGTCACGGCGCTGGGCCTGGGCCTGGGCGCCGCGTTCTCGCCCACCGACGAGCGGCCCGCGGCGCTCATCGGCCTGGGCCTCGGCCTGCTGAGCTACCTCGCCGCCGCCTTCGTGCTGCTCCGTCTGGCACCGTAAGCCATCAGCGCTCAGCCCCGGTTGCCTTTCCCGCCGACTGCACTAAAATCACCGGTGATGCCCACGCGGACTCTCAACCGACTTCTGGGGGTCGGCCTGCTGCTGGCCGCGGCCGCCTGCGGCCTGCCGCTGCCCCGCCTGGTCTTCGACACACCCACGCCGCCCCCGCCGCCTCCGCCCACGACCACGCCCGCGCCCGGCGGCTTCGTCACCTTCCGCGTCCGCCTCCCGGCCAGCACGCCGGCCGGCGCCATCGTCGCCGCGCAGGTGCTGGACCCGTTGGGCGGCGGCCAGACGATCGTGCCCCTGGCAAACGCGGGCGATAACCTCTGGACCGGCACCACGTCGGCGACTCTGGGCAGCGTCCTGCGCTATCGCTACGTCCGCACCACATCGCCCGCCGCCGGCGAAGTCACCCCGACGGGTCAGGCCGTCCCCTACCGCCTCCTCCACGTCGCGGCCCCCAACACCGCCGCGTCCGACATCGTCGCCGCCTGGAGCGACCAGGCCTTCTCGGGCGACCAGGGCGCCATTGTCGGCGCAGTCCGCAACAGCAACACCGGCCGGGGTGTCCTCGGCCTGCTCGTCTCCGCCGCCGGGCAGGTCACGCTTACCGCCTGGGACGGCAGCTACGCGTTGTATAACGTCCCGTCCGGCGAGCAGCGCGTCACCGTCATGGCGCCGGACGGCTCGCTGCAGGCCACCCAGGGCACGGTGGCCGTCCCCGTCAGCCAGGTGGCGGGCCTGGACCTGGCCGCCCCCGACCCCAACGCCGTCCACATCACCTTCGTCGTCCGCCCGCCGGCCGGCACAGACCCGGCGGCGACGCTGCGCCTGGTGGGGACCGTCTCACAGCTGGGCGACACGTTCGTGGCCAACGCCGCCAACTCATCGGTGCTGGCCTCGCGGGCGCCGACCCTGGCCCCGCTCGGCGACGGGCGCTTCGCCGTCATCGTGCGGCTGCATCAGGGCACCGTGCTGCGCTACGCCTACACGCTCGGCGATGGCGTCTGGAACAGCGAACTGGACTCCGGCGGCGCCAAGCGCCAGCGCGAGTACCTGGTCCCGTTCACCGACGCCATCGTCGAGGAGGCCATCGCCAGCTGGCACACCGGCCCCGCGGCCCCGGTGACCTTCGAGGTGACGACGCCCAGCGCCACGCCCGCCAATGACCTGGTGACCATCCAGTTCCGGCTCAACGATTGGCTGCCGCCGCTGCCGATGTGGCGCGCCGGCCTCAACACCTGGCGTTACCAGCTCGCCAACCCGGAAAACTTCGCCGGCGCCGTGTACTACCGCTATTGCCGCAACTACGCCTGCGGCGCCGCCGACGACGCCTCGACCGCCGAGGCGGCCGCCCTGAGCCGGGCCTTCACGCCGACCGTGCTGCCGCAGACGCTCAAGGACACCGTCATCGCCTGGCGCTGGCAGGCGCCGGTGACGCCGCCCGCGCTCAACCTGCCGCCGCCCGCGCCGCGCGGCGGCTTCGTCGCCGGGCTGGACCTGCCGGAGGCCTGGC
>DAOUAB010000106.1:0-16073 GCA_034434015.1 Anaerolineales bacterium | reverse complement strand
TGCTGGTGTTCCAGGCCGAGGTGATCGACGAGCCGGGCGCGAACAGGTCCAGGCAGCTGCCGAAGTTCGAATAGGAGGCGCGCGCGTCGGTGGAGGTGGTGGCGCCGACGGTGATGGCGGCGCTCACGCGGGCCGTCTACTCCCCGCGCTATGGGTGGAGTGCGCTGCACAACGGGCGCGACGTGCGCTACGCCGGCGGCTTCGCCGAGCCGGTCGAGTCCGGCGACAACGTGGCCATTTTCCCGCCGGGCCGCTGACGTGCCGCGCCTGAGCGCCTGGCTGGTGCGCGCCCGGCTGCCAGGCCGGCCGTTTATGGTACGATGAACTTATGGGTACCGGCGCATCAACCGGGGCTCCACGGCGGGTGGACATGAAGCCGGTCGCTCGGCATCGCCGCAACACGGTCGGCGTCCTGGCCGGCTGGCAGTTTTACTGGACAGCTACACCTCTCAGCTACCTCAGCCCACTCTTCGAAGGCATCCGGGCCGCCGCCCGCGACGCGGATGTCAATTTGTTGTTGGCCTGCGGGATCGGCCTGACGGCTTCTCCGGACGATCCCTTTCGACCGGCCTGGCCCGAGCCAGCGCCCGAGGCCGACTTCGTGCCCGTCGGCCCCTGGAACACGGATGGGCTGATTGTGATCAATCCGTTGCATTCGCCGGCCCGGTCGCGCTATATCCAGGAGCTGAAGCGGGCGGGGCATCCGGTCCTCTTTGTCGGCGCAGGGGAGGGCCCGCCGGAGATCATCGCCGACAATGCTCAGGGAATCCGGCAGGCGATCCAACACCTGGCTGAGCATGGCCACAGACGCATCGCCTTCATCGCGGGCAGTCAGGACGACCTGGCCGGCGACAGCGGCGACCGGCTGCATGCTTTCCAGGCGGCTGTGGCGGCGGATCGGCGCCTGGCCTCTGATCCGGCGCTCGTGGCCTATGGACGGCACGTCTTCGATGGCGGCTACGCGGCCATGCAGGCGATCCTGGCTTCGGGTTCCCCTTTTACGGCCGTCCTGGCCAGCAACGACGAATCGGCCTTCGGCGCGATGCGTGCGCTCAAAGAAGCCGGTCTCCGCATCCCGGAGGATGTCGCGCTGATCGGCTTTGACGACCGTCTGGAAACGCTCATCCAAACGCCGCCCCTTACCAGTGTTCGTATCCCGCTGTATGACCTGGGCTACCAAGCCTTGCAGTCGTTGCTTCAAATGCTCGCCGGACAGAACGAGGCGCATCTTCAACGGCGCATCCATACTCGCCTGATGCTGCGTCGCTCGTGTGGGTGCAGCCAGGATGAGGGTGCTTTGCCCTCAGATGACGCGCTGACCTTGCCGGAAACCGCGCCGGCCAACCGCCGCCAGCGCTTGGTGCAGGCCATGACCCAAGCGGTGCAGTTAGAAGCCCGACATCTGAAGGTCGAGGAAATCCAGAGGTTGTGCGAAGGCCTCGTGGTCGCTTTCGATGCGGGGCGGGGAGTTGGCAACTGGCCGGCTTTTCAACAGGCGCTGGATGACATTCTGCGACGTTGTGAGGGGGTGGGCGAGGATATCAGCCTCTGGCAGGCCGCCCTCTCTATTCTGCGCCGGGAAATGCCCGCTCTGATTGCCGCCGAGCGTGAGACGGCCCTGTCGTCGCCGATCGCCGAGGCGCTGGATCGCGCCTTTGTCCGCTTAGCCCAGAACAACCGCCGTCAGGTGCGCCACAACGCCGTGGTGCAACGGCAGATGCTCGACCGACTCGCACATCTAACGGCTCAGTTGCTCCAGGTGACGGACGAGGCCCAGGTGTTTGAAGTCCTGGCGCGTCACCTGCCCGACATGGACATTCAGCGAACGCTGGTGGCTTTCTTTGAAGCCGAAGGCGATGATCCGATAGCCTGGAGCGCGCCGCACTTGATTCCGCCAACGCTGGCCGCGCCCGCCCGCTTTGCGAGCCGGCAGTTCCCGCCGCCGGATGTCTACCCGGCGGATCAGCCCCTAAGCCTGGTGTTGCTGCCTCTGATCTGCCAGCGCGCGCGAAACGGTTACGTGGTCTTTGATGCCGTCCATCTGCCGGTCTATGGCTCGATCGTCCCGCAACTGGCAGCGGCCCTCGACCGCGCCCAGCTGTATCGCGATGCGGTTGAAGGCCGACGGTTGGCCGAAGAAGCGGATCGGCTCAAGAGCCGGTTCCTCTCGACGGTCAGCCATGAACTGCGCATGCCCCTGAACCTGATTGTGGGCCTGAGCGAGATCGCTCTCAAGGAAAGCGACGAAGACGGCCCGCCGCTGCCGGACCCGCTCCGCCAGGACCTCGAGCGCATCTACACCAACGCCCAGCACCTGAGCGGGCTGATCGGCGACGTGCTGGATCTGGCCAGCAGCGACGCCGGCCAGTTGCGCCTGAACCATGAACTGGTCGATCTGGGCCAGGCGCTCCAGCTTGTGGCCGGGATCGGCCGCCAGTTGGCGAGCGACAAGGGCCTGGCCTGGCGCGCCGCACTCCCCGAGAGCGGCCCCTGGGTGTGGGGCGACCGCACGCGTCTGCGCCAGATCGTGTTGAACCTCGTCAACAACGCCATCAAGTTCACCACCCATGGCGAGGTGAGCCTGAGTGTGGCGGCCTCGCCCGAGGTCGTGACCGTGGCCGTGCGTGACACCGGCATTGGCATCCCGCCGGAAGAACAGCCCTTCATCTTCGACGAATTCCGCCGCTCGCAGCGCAGCCTGAACAGCGGCTACGGCGGCCTCGGTCTGGGCCTGGCGATCTGCAAACGCCTGGTCGAGCTGCAGGCCGGCAGCCTGCGGCTTGAATCGACGGGCGTCGACGGCGAAGGCTCCCTGTTCTGCGTCACCTTGCCCGCTGCGGCGCCGCCGACGCAGCCGGCCGGTCCGCCGCTGACCGAGCAAAGTGTCTTGGTGCTGACCGGGCAGCCGGGCGGCGGCGGACGCTTGCCAGCGCTGTTGAGCCGGCACGGGTTTGACGTGCACGTGGCGCCATTGGAGGGCGCGCGCGAGCAACTGGCGCAGCTCCTGGCAGCGCCGCCGGCCGTCATCGTGGTGGAGTTCGACCAGGCCGCCGAGCGCGGCTGGGAGATCCTGAAGACCCTGCGCGACAACCCCGCCAGCCAACAGATTCCGGTCCTGTTCTACACGCTGATCGGCGACCAGGGCGCCGTGCTGGAGCTGGACTACCTTATGAAGCCGATCGGCGTGACGGAGATCACCCGAGCGCTGGACCAGCAGTGGCTCATCACCGGCGAGGCGGCGGAAAAGACGATCCTGATCGTGGATGACGACCCCAACACCGTCGAGATGCACGCACGCCTGGTCCACTCGCATTCGGCCCGCTACCGTATTCTGAAGGCCTACAACGGGCGTGAGGCGCTGGCGCTGCTGGCGTACGAGCGCGCCGACCTGGTGCTGCTTGACCTGCTGATGCCCGAACTGGATGGCTTTGGCGTGCTGGAGGCGATGCGCGCCTCGGCGGCGACGCGCGACACGCCCGTCATCGTCCTGACCGGCCAGACGCTGACCGAGGCCGATATGCAGCGCCTGAACCAGGGCGTGGCCACCATCCTGAGCAAGGGCCTGTTCAACGCGGATGAGACGGTGGCTCACATCCAGGCCGCGCTGGGGCGCCAGCGCAAGTTGGGTGGCCAGGCGCAGCGCCTGGTGCGCCTGGCGATGGCCTACATCCACGCCCACTATGCCGAGCCGCTCACGCGGGAGGGCCTGGCGCGCCACCTGGGCATGAACGAGGATTACCTGACGTTGTGCTTCCGCAAGGAACTCAACATGACCCCCATCGCCTATCTGAACCGCTACCGCGTCAACCAGGCCAAGGCCCTGCTCACCGATAGTGACAAGAGCATCACCGAAATCGCCCTGGCCGTGGGCTTTTCCGACAGCGGCTATTTCAGCCGCGTCTTCCGGCAGAAGGTCGGCCTCTCGCCGGAGGCCTTCCGGCGAGGCTGAAGACTGCTTCCCATAGGGGGCTCCCGGCGGAATTCGGTCCCCGCCGACGCCGACGTCACCCGGCGAATGCCGGCGTCCAGATCCCGTCAGGGCCAGGCAAACCTGGCGGCCGGCTCCGGGCAGCCGCGGCCGAAGCGTCTGGCCGCCACGCCGACACAGGCCCGTCGCGCTCAAGCGGCAAGAATTGGCCGGAAGCGTCCCTTATCTCCCCGCTTTTGTCCAAGCCCGGAGCGGCCGGCCAACTTACAATCCTCCTCAGATGGGAGCGTTCTCCCATCTCCCCGGCAGAAAAACTGACTTCGGTACTTCGAATAATAGATCCCAGGTGTCCCTGGTTAATCATGTAAGGGCGTTGTTCACTGGGCCTATGCCAAGACTTACCCTGGAACGCATCGCGGAGTTGTCCGGCGTATCGCGCTCTACGGTTTCGCGCGTGATCAACGGTCAAAAGCGGGTTAGCGCTGAGGTGCGGGCGCGTGTGCTGAAAGTGATCGCCGAGACGGGCTATCAGCCCGACCAGGCCGCGCGGTCTCTGGCCAGCCGTCGCTCATTTGTCAAGCGGGCCCGGCCGGCCTGAAGCCCGGACGTCGGACTACCCAACTGAAAGGAGGCCGTCGAACCGCAGCGCTGCTTTGTTTCGGAACCGCGGCACAGATACGAAGGTCAGTCCACACTCTGGATTCAGCCTCGAGGAGGAGCAAGTTATGAAGAAGACACTCTTTAGCCTGCTGGCGCTGGTCGTCATCGCCAGCCTCAGCCTGGCCGCCTGCGGGCCGGCGGCCACCCAGGGGCCGGCCGCCACGCAAGCGCCGGCCGCCGTGACCCTGAAAGTCCTTGTCCACCAGAACCCGCCGATGGTAGCGTTCATGGAGGCCTTCAATAAGACCTTCCAGGAGAAGCACCCGAACATCACGGTGGATATGTCCGTGGTGAACGCCGGCGACCTGAGCACGGTCAGCCAGACCCGGCTGGCCGCCAACGACGTCGACGTGGTCGACATTTTTGGTTTTGCCAACGCCGCCCAGCCGTACATGAAGAAGGTCGACGCCCCCAACTGGCAGCAGTTGATTGAGGCCGGCCTGCTGATGGACCTCACGGACCAGGCCTTCGTTAAGAACTACGACGAGGCGACGATTAAGGACGCCGGCAGCTACAACGGCAAGGTCTACGCCATCAACCTCGGGCGCGTCTCCTACAGCGGCATCTACTACAACAAAGACCTGTTCGCGGCCAACAACGTGAAGGTCCCCACCACCTGGAGCGAGCTGGTGGCGGCCTGTGAGGCCTTCAAGGCGGCAAACATCCCGTGCATGACGGCCGGCGGCAAGGACGGCTGGCCGATCTTCGTCGGCGCCTATGGCCTGATCGGCGCCATCTACCCGGACCAGGCCGGTCTGGTCGAAGGCCTGTGGAACGGCACGATCAAGTGGAATGATGCCAGGTCCCTGGAGATGTGGACGAAGATGCAGATCTACGTCCGCGACATGATCGAGCCGGGCGCCAGCGGTATTCCGGGCGATGGGGCGCCGGGCCGCTTTGCCTCCGGCGTGGTCGCCATGTTCCCGGGCGGCACCTGGTATGCCGCCGCGATTGATGAGGCCAAGCCCGAGTTCGAATGGGGCTATATCCCCTTCCCGGGCTCGGACAACCCCGAAGACAACAAGTACCTGTTCGGGAAGTATGACCAGGGCTGGGCGGTGGCGGCCAACACTCCCAACAAAGAGGCGGCGTTGCTCTACCTGACCGAGTTCTCCGAACCGGCGAACTATCAGGCTTTCGCCAACGCCGTGGGCTTCATCCCCACCCAGCCGACGGCCAAGCTGGAAACAAGGATTGGCGCGGAAGTCGCCCCGTATCTGGCCAACTTCCGGGTGGGTTACGAGCAGTACTGGATCGCGCCGAAGGGCGCCGGCCAGTTTGCCAACCCGTGGGCGACTTACTTCAAACCCTACGGCACCGATGACGATCCCCAGGCGCTGGCCGACAAGGTCCAGGCGGACCTGCAAGCCGGTCTTGACGCCGTCAAGTAGGCCTTACTCTTTAGCCGGCTTCCCGTCTCCGCGATGGGGAGCCGGCCCTCTTTGTCGCGCGGATGGGAGGCGGGCTGCTATGAACTACCACTTTGGCCGCGGTTGGGCGCGCTGGATGCCCTTCTTGCTGCTCTTGCCCGGGCTGGCCGCTTACTTCGTCATTGCGTTAGGACCCTCGTTAGCCACCGCCGTCTACTCGTTCACGGACGCCTCCGGACTGAAAGGCGCGCCCGTCCGCTGGGTGGGGTTCGATAACTACCAGGAATTCCTCTTCATGGGCCGCGCCTCGGTCGACAATTTGAACGCGCTGGGCCGGACCCTGGTGTTTTGTTTCTTCGTGACAGTCATCCAGTTCGGGCTGGGCCTGTTGGTGGCCGTGATCCTCAATCAAAACCTGAAGGGTCGGAACATCTTCCGGACGCTGTATTTCATGCCCGTGATCCTGGGGGCCGTCATTCAGGGCCTGATCTGGTCTCTCTTTCTCTATCCGCTGGGAGGCCCGCTGGCGAAATTGCTGGAGCTGTTCGGCATGCGTTCGGAATTTCTGGGCGGCCAACCGGCGGAAGCGTTTGCCTGGGTCATCGTGGTCCAAATCTGGGCCAACATGGGCACGACGATGATCATCTTCCTGTCCGGCTTGCAGACGATTTCCACCGAGTACTACGAGGCGGCCCGAATTGATGGCGCCAGCCCCTGGCAGGTGTTCGCCAATGTCACCTGGCCGTTGTTGACCCCCAGTGTTAATACCAACCTGACCCTGAACATCATCGGCAGCCTGCAGGCCTGGCAGTTGTTCCTGGTCTTGCTGGGCTACCGCAATGGGACGCAGGTCCTGGGCTACCTGATTTATGCTACCGGTTTTGGCCAGACGTCCGGCAGCGTCACCAGCAGTTTCCGCCAGGGCTACGCGGCGGCGGCGTCGATCGTCCTGTTCTTGCTGGTGCTGGTGATCGGGACGGTGGTGCAAAACATCCTGCGGCGCCGGGAAGCGAGGATTCTGGGATGAGCGCTCAAACGAACCTGAGGCGATCTGCTGGGAAACCGATTGACTGGGGGCGCATCGGCTCGTACGCGTTCCTGGTCATGCTGGCCGCCGTCTACCTGGGGCCGCTGTTGATGCTGGTCAACACGGCGTTGAAGACGACGCCGTCGTTCATGAGAGATGCCACCGGGCTGGCGGTGGAGTTGAACCTGCAAAACTTTGTGGAAGCCTGGAACAAAGCCAGCTTCCCTAAGTATTTGATCAACTCGATTGGTTACACCGTCTCTGCCACCACGCTGTATGTGGTGATGGCCGTGTTTGTGGCCTTTCCGATTGCCCGCGGCTATGTGAAGTACGCCGGCTTCTTCCTTACCCTGTTCGTGATCGCCCTGTTTCTGCCGCCGGCGCTGATCCCCCAGTTCCAGCTCATGTTGAATCTGGGCCTGTACAACAACCCGGTCGGGTACATCCTGCTGTTCGTGGTCAACCCGATCGGGATCGTCATCCTGGTGAATTACATCAAGACCATCCCGCCCGAGCTGGACGAGGCGGCCGCCCTGGACGGCTGTGGGTATTTCCGGTTTGTGTGGTCAATCGTCCTGCCGCTGATTCAGCCAGCGCTCGCCACCGTCATCGTCCTGCACGCCATCGGGATCTGGAATGAGATTATCGCGCCGACGATTTACCTGACCAGCAAAGATTACTACCCGATCACGCGCGGCCTGATTGTGTTTCAGGGCGTGTACGGCAGCGACTGGCCGCTGCTGGCGGCCGCCGTGCTGATGCTCACCTTCCCGATGCTGGTTCTGTTCCTGTTCCTGCAGCGCTATATCGTCGCCGGGCTGACCGCCGGATCGGTCAAGGGATAAGCCGATGCCTATTCATGGAAAGCGACGTCGCCTTGGCCGCCGGGCCGGCCTCCTGGTTTTACTGAGTCTGGTGGGAAGCGCGTGCGGCCCGGCGACGCCCGCCGCCCCCGCGCCGACCGCGACGGCGATCACGCCCCCGGCCGGCTGGCAGTTGCTCTGGCACGACGAATTCGACGGCGCGGCGGTCGACTCCGCCAACTGGACCTACGACCTGGGCACCGGCGACGGCGGGTGGGGCAACGGCGAAGCTCAGGAATACACGGCGCGCCCTGAGAACGTCCGGCTGGAGAACGGTCTGCTGCTCATCGAGGCCCGGAAAGAAAAAAGCGACAGCGGCAAGATCACGTTCACTTCGGCGCGCCTGAAAACCCAGGGGCTGCAAACCTTTCAATACGGGCGCATCGAGGCGCGTCTCAAAGTGCCGGTGGGGGCCGGGACGTGGCCCGCCTTCTGGATGCTCGGGGAAAACATCACCACGGTCGGCTGGCCTGATTGCGGGGAAATCGACATCATGGAGTACGTCGGCCGGGAGCCGGATCTGATCATGGGCACCCTGCACGGGCCGGGCTATTCCGGCGCCGCGGGCCTGTCCAAGTGGAACCGGCAGACCTACAACATCGCCGACGATTTCCATGTCTACGCCATCGAGTGGGAGGCCGACGAGATCCGCTGGTACTACGACGACGTCCAGTATCACACCGTCACCCGCGCCGATGTGGGCGACCGGAAATGGGTCTTTGACCAACCCTTCTTCATCATCTTGAACCTGGCCCTGGGCGGCCACCTGGGAGGCCTGATCCACCCGACGACGGCCTTCCCGGTCCAGTTGTACGTCGATTACGTGCGCGTCTACCAGAAACCCGAGGCGACTCCATGACCATCCGCAAAGTTCCGGTATTAGTGATTGTCCTGAGCTTGCTCGCCCATACCCTGGGCCTGCCATGGCTGTCCGTCGCGCCGGCCATCGCCGCCGGGCTGCCCGTCGTGGACGATTTCGAGGCAGGGCTCCCCACCGGGACGGACCCCAACGGCGTAGCCGTGGGTTTCGTCATCTTCAATGATGCGAACAGCACGGCCGCCATCTCGACGGCTACGACCCCTCCCGCGCCCGTGCCTGGAGCCGCCGACCCGAACACGGTCCTCAAAATGGACGTGAGTGTGGTCTCATATGCGGGCTTTGTCCACAACTTCGAGAACGCCTCCGTCAACGCCTGGGTGCCGCAGGATTGGAGCGCCTACGAAGGCATCTCCTTCTGGCTCTATGGCAACAACAGCGGCACCACCCTGTTCGTGGACGTGCTCGACAACCGGAACCCGGGCTCCACCCGAGACGATGCCGAGCGTTGGTCGATTGACATTCCCGACAACTTTAGCGGCTGGAAAGAGATCAGGATCCCGTTCGGCAGCATGCGCCGCAAGGAGATCGGCAACGGGGCGCCCAATGACGGCCTCGGACTCACCGAGGTCTATGGCTGGGCGCTGGGCACCCTCACCACGCCGACGCCGCAAACTTACTATGTGGACAATGTGAGCGTGTACGGCGTCGCGCCGGTCAAGCCGCTGACGGCCGGCTTCAGCGCTATCAGCTATGTGGTCGCCGAGGGCGGCGCGGCCACGCTCACAGTCAAGCTCAGTAAGCCCTCTGCTGATCCGGTGACCGTTGACTATACGACGACCTTCGGCCCGGCGATTCCGGATCGCGATTACACGCCGGCCTCCGGCACACTGACCTTCGCGCCGAACGTCACTCAACGATCTTTCACTATTCAAACCATCGACGACCACAAGTACCAGGGCGATCGAGGTGTGCTGGTGGAGCTCTCCCGCCCGACCGGCGGCCTGGCGCTAGGCGTCCCGCCCATCGCTCGCGTTGTCGTTCAAGACAATGAGGCTTACGACCCGACCCTGCTCGACGACTTCGAGACGTTTCCCTACCTCTGGTCCGGCCAGGGCCAGGCGGTTTTGAGCAACCCGGAGATCACGTCCGGCTCCCCCCTGGCGCTGCCTGGCCAGGACGCCTACGAGCATGTGTTGCAGGTGAGCCGGCCGCAGGGCCTGGCCGCCTCCCGTTTCGGCCGCGCCTTCCCGATCGCCCAGGACTGGAGCGGCTCCGGCGGGCTGAACTTCTGGTACTACGGCCAGAACAGTGGCAAGAGCATCGAGGTGACGCTGGCCAACAACCGGGCCAGTGACCGTGATCCGTCGAAATGGAAGCTGGTCTGGAGCGACGAGTTCAACAGTGCCGCCGGCGCCGCGCCGAACGCGAGCGTGTGGGGCCACGAGATCGGCGACGGCACGGCGTACGGTATCCCGGGGTGGGGCAATGACGAGCTGGAGTACTACACCGCCGGCGCGGACAACGCCGCCACCGACGGGCAGGGCAACCTGGTGATCACCACCAGGGAGGCCGACGAGCCGCTCGCCTGTTACTACGGCCCCTGCCAGTACACTTCGGCCCGGCTGCTGACCAAGCATCGGTTCGAGGTGGCCTACGGCCGGGTGGAGGCCCGTGTCAAGGTGGCCGCCGGCGCCGGCCTGTGGTCGGCCTTCTGGATGCTGGGCGCCGACATCGATCGGACCGGCTGGCCGCAGAGCGGCGAGATTGACATCATGGAGAACGTCGGCCGCCTGCCCAACGAGGCCTTCGGCACCATCCATGGCCCCGGCTACGCGGGCGGAAACAGCTTTGGCCAGAGCTATGACTTGGGCGAACCGATCGCCGACGACTTCCACACGTTCGCGGTGGAGTGGCAGCCGGACAAGATCGTCTGGTTCATCGACGGGATCGCCTACCACGAGGCTGATCCGGCCGACGTGGCTCCCAACCAGTGGGTCTATAACCACCCGTTCTATCTCTTGCTCAACGTGGCGGTCGGCGGCAACTTCGGCGGGCCGGTTGGCGCCGCCACGACCTTCCCGCAACAGACCCTGGTCGACTACGTGCGTGTCTACCAGGCCAAGCCAGTCGCGGTCATGTTCACGGCCTCGTTCACCGACTCCTTCACCGGCTGGCAGAAAGTGAACCTCCCCTTCACGGCCTTCCGCGGCGATGACGGCTCGGCGCCCAATCTGGCGAAGGTCCACAGTCTGAGCTTCACTGTGCCGGGCGGCCTGCGCAGTCCGGTCATGCTCGACCAGGTGCGCCTGAGCTGCAAAACGGTCACGGTCACCAGCGCGGCCGACGGCGGCGCCGGGTCGCTGCGCGAGGCGCTTGCCGCCGTCAGCGCCGGCTGCCCCGTCACCTTCGCGCCCAGCCTGGCAGGCCAGACGATCACCCTCACCTCTGGCCCGCTGACGCTGAGCAAGAACGTGGTCATCGACGGGAGTGCGGCGGCCGGGCTGAAGATCAGCGGCAACCACACCGATCGCGTGTTCATTGTCAACGCGGGGACTACGGCGACGATCAGCCGACTGACCATCGCCGACGGCTACGGATTCCAGCTCGCCGGCGGCGTGCTGAACAACGGCAACCTCACCCTCGACCACGTGGTCGTCACCGGGAACACGATGACGACCAACGCCGGCGACTTCTGGCAGGGCGGCGGCGGCATCTACAACGGCGGGGGGGCGTCGCTGACCCTGGTCGACAGCACCGTGTCAGCCAACAGCGCGGGCTGGTCGGGCGGCGGCGTGTACGCCTTCTTCAACACGACGACGACCATCGTGCGCAGCACCATCAGCGGCAATGTGTCCAACGACGTCGGCGGCGGCATCCGCTCGCTCGGGAACATGACCATCGCCAACAGCACCGTCAGCGGCAATGCCGCCACGGGCTGGCACGGCGGGGCCATCTTCCACACTGACGGCGCGCTGGAGATCAGCAATTCCACGATCACGGACAATGCCGGCCCGGACTGGGCGCCGTCGGCAATATTCCTCGGCTCGTGGAACCCGGCCGTGGTGCCCACACTCAAGTTGACCAACACCCTCGTCGCCGGCAACCGCTGGTACGCCTGCGAGCGCTTCGCCTCGGGAGGCGCCGTCATCCTGATCTCCGGCGGCCACAACCTGATCCAGGATGCGACCTGCAACCCCGGGGCGAGTGACCTGATCGCGGGT
This sequence comes from Anaerolineales bacterium, assembly GCA_034434015.1. GTDB lineage: Bacteria > Chloroflexota > Anaerolineae > Anaerolineales > UBA6663 > SpSt-583. The sequence continues at coordinate 4,184 of DAOUAB010000106.1, read as the reverse complement.
GACGCCCTGCTCGGCCCGCTGGCCGACAACGGCGGCCCAACGCTGACCCATGCTTTACTGCCGGGCAGCCCGGCGCTGGAGGCGGCCGATGACGCGGTCTGTCCGGCGACCGATCAGCGCGGGGTGGCGCGGCCGCAGGGCGCGCAGTGCGACATCGGCGCCTTTGAGCGTGAGCCCTAGGCGTTGAGGCTGTCTATCGATCCGGCCCTCTCTCGTCCTCGGCCTCTTCTCTTGCCGCCACGGTCAGGGCAGGGAGCGTGAGCCCGCCCTTCGCCCGATCCGGGGGAAGGACAGGGGAGGGGGCAAAAAGGAAGCTCCTGCCATGCCTACTTCCCTGCGACCACCCGTCATCGGGCAGACTGACCTGCGCGTTGCGGCCGGCCCGGTCCGCGGCGAGTTCGTCGCGCTGCTCGGCGAGACCTTCTACAAAATCAGCCATGTCGACGCCATGGAGCCGTTCTTCATGAGTTTGGTCAGCAGCTCGGACCACTGGCTGTTCATCGCCAGCACCGGCGGGCTGTCGGCCGGGCGGGTGAGCGCCGAGCGGGCGTTGTTCCCGTACTACACCGTCGACAAGCTCACCGAGAGCAGCGAGCACACCGGCGGCAAGACCATCCTGCTGGTGGCGCACGGCGACCGCGTCAGCCTGTGGGAGCCCTTCTCCGACCGCTGGCGTGGGGCTTACCGGACCGAGCGCAACCTGTATAAGAACGTCGTCGGCAGCGCGCTCGTCTTCGAGGAGATCAACCTTGATCTGGGGCTGACCTATCGATACGCCTGGCGGACCAGCGAGGCGTACGGTTTTGTCAAGACAACCTGGTTAATCAACCACGGGCCGGCGGCCAGCCAGGTGGAACTGGTGGATGGTCTGCAGAACCTCCTGCCGGCCAACATCGCTTCACTTACCCAGAACACCTACAGCGTGCTGCTCGATGGTTATAAACGCAGTGAGCTGGAGCCGGAAACCGGCCTGGGCCTCTTCTCGCTGAGCTCGCGCCTGACAGACCTGGCCGAGCCGAGCGAAGCGCTGCGGGCGACGGTGGTCGCCCAGATCGGCCTGCCGGCGGCCGGGTATCTGCTGTCGTCCCTCCAGTTAGATCGGTTTCGCAACGGCCTGGGCCTGACGCCGGAAACGGACGTCTGCGGCCGGCGCTGCGCCTATTTCGTGCATGCCCGGCTGGGACTGGAGGCCGGCGACCAGCGCTCCTGGCACATCGTGGCCGACGTCCATCAGGACAGCGCAGCGGCGGTCGCCTGGGTCCGCCGGTTGCGCGGCGATCGGGACGCTCTCTACCGGGATGTCGAGCGCGACATCGCCGGCAACACGGCGGAGCTGCTGAAGCTGATCCACAGCGCCGACGGCGCCCAGTTGACCCGGGCCTCGCTGGCCACGGCCCACCACCTGGCGAATGTCCTGTTCAACATTGCCCGCGGCGGCGTGTTTGCGGATCAGTATCGGATCGACGCGGCCGACCTGCGCGACTTCATTGCGGCGCATCACGGGGGGCTGTTGAGCCAATACCCGGGCTTCTTCGCGGACCTTCCGGCCCGGCTGCCCCTGGCAGAGTTGCAGGCGCGCGCCGCCGCCAGCGGCTCGGCGAATCTCAAGCGCCTGTGCAGCGTGTATCTGCCGCTGACCTTCAGCCGCCGGCACGGCGACCCCAGCCGGCCGTGGAACACCTTCACGCTCGAACTAAAGAAAGCCGACGGCTCGCCGCACCTCGGCTAGCAGGGCAACGGGCGCGACATCTTCCAGAACTGGGAGGCCCTGGCGTACTCGTATCCCGAGTTTAGCGAGGCCATGATTAGCGCCTTCCTGAATGCCACCACCGCCGACGGCTACAACCCGTACCGGCTGACGCGGGAGGGCGTGGATTGGGAATTGCCCGAGCCGCACAATCCCTGGTCCAATATCGGCTATTGGAGCGATCACCAGATTATCTACTTGCAGAAGCTGTTCGAGATCAGCGCGCGCGTCCATCCCGGGCAGCTGGAGGCGCTGCTGCCCCAGCGCGCCTTCAGCTACGCCAACGTGCCGTATCGGATCAAACCCTACGCCAGCCTGCTGCGCGACCCGCGCAACACCATCGACTTCGACTGGGCCCTGCAGGACGCGATCGCGGCGCGCGTGCGCGACATCGGGCTGGATGGGAAACTGGTCAGCACGCCGAACGGCCACGTGTTCCACGCCTCTCTGACGGAAAAGCTGCTGGGCCTCCTGCTCGCCAAGCTGGTGAACTTCGTCCCCGAAGGCGGCATCTGGATGAACACCCAGCGCCCGGAGTGGAACGACGCCAACAACGCCCTAGTAGGCAACGGATTGTCGGTGGTCACCCTGGGGTATTTGCGGCGCTATGTCGCCTGCTTTCGGGAGTTGATCGTCCGAGCGTCCCGCGAAGCGCCCGTCAGCCGGGAGGTCTATGGGCTTTATCAGCGGATCGCCGAGACCCTGACGCGCTTCCAGCCGGCGCTGGCCGGCGCCTTCAGCGACGAACAGCGCCGGGCGATGATGGATGCGCTGGGCGAAGCCGGCAGCGACTATCGGCGCGATCTCTATACGCAGGGTCTATCCGGGGAATGCGTCCAACTCTCGCCGGAGGCGCTCGGCGAATTCCTCGGCCTGACGCTGCGCTACCTGGAACACTCTCTGCGCGCCAACCGGCGCAGCGACAACCTGTACCACGCCTACAACCTGTTGCAGCTGAGTGACGGCCGCGCCGGGATCGGGCGGCTGTACGAAATGCTGGAGGGCCAGGTCGCCATCCTGTCGTCCGGGCTGTTGTCCGGCGTGGAAGCACTGGCGCTGCTGGAGAGCCTGCGGCGCAGCGCCCTGTACCGGGCGGACCAGCACAGCTACATCCTCTACCCCGACCGCCAGCTGCCCGGCTTCCTGGCCAAGAACCGCATCCCGGCCGAGAAGGTCGAGAAACTGGCGCTGGTGAAGGCGTTGACGGCCGCCGGGGACAAGAGCCTGATCATCCAAGATGTCGACGGGGACTATCACTTCTCCGGCGACTTCCGGAATGCCGGGGACCTGACGCAGCGGCTCGAGATGCTCCAGCGCCAGCCCCGCTACGCCGAACTGGTCGCGCGCGAGATGGGTCAGTGGCTGGCGTTGTTTGAGGCGACGTTCCATCACGCCGCGTTCACCGGACGCTCCGGGACTTTCTTTGCCTACGAGGGCCTGGGCAGCATTTACTGGCACATGGTCTCCAAGCTGCTGCTCGCAGTTCAGGAGATCGTCTGGCGCGCCCGGCATGAGCCTTGCGCCGGCGCGCTGCGCGAGGTGTATCGCGACATTCGGGCCGGCCTCGGCTTTAATAAGCCGCCGGACATCTACGGCGCCTTTCCCACCGATCCCTATTCGCACACGCCCAAAGGTCAGGGCGCAAAACAACCGGGCATGACCGGCCTGGTCAAGGAAGAGATCCTCACCCGTCAGGCCGAGCTGGGGTTGAGTTTCCAGGACGGCCGGCTGGTATTCGACGCTTTTTTGCTCGACCCGGACGAGTTGCTGGCCGAGCCGGCCGTCTTCGAGTGGTTCGATGTCGCCGGCCAGCGGCAGTCGCTGAACCTGGACGCCGGCTCACTGGCCTATACGGTGTGCCAGGTCGCGGTCGTGGTGCAGGCGGCGGACGAGGCCGGCATCTCGGTGCATCTGGCGGATGGCGGCGTCCAGTCGGTGGCCGGCCTGGTCCTGGACGCCGAAAGCAGCCGCCGCATTTTTCAGCGGGATGGCCGGATACATCATCTGGTCGTGTCTATGGTGGCCGGTCTGCCGGCGTAAGGGGGAAGGCAAAGAGAGAGCCTCTGGCGCCGGCCAGAGGCTCTTTTATTTGGTCCGGCGGCTCTGGGCCGCGCGGCTACGGGATCAGCGAGTAGAGCAGACGGTTGGGCGAGTTGCGGCCGGCGTCGCTCACCACGTTGGGCGTGGCGCCGTTGACGATGGCGTCGCGGACCGTCGCCGGCGAGGCCCCGGTATTGGTCTGCAGATACAGGGCCGCGACGCCGGCGACATGCGGGGTGGCCATCGACGTGCCGCTGATGGTGTTGGTGGCCGTGTTGCTGGTGTTCCAGGCCGAGGTGATCGACGAGCCGGGCGCGAACAGGTCCAGGCAGCTGCCGAAGTTCGAATAGGAGGCGCGCGCGTCGGTGGAGGTGGTGGCGCCGACGGTGATGGCGGC
>DAOUAB010000105.1:0-7836 GCA_034434015.1 Anaerolineales bacterium | reverse complement strand
CGACACCAGCGTGGTGACCCGGCCCTCGAAGCGCGCCTCGCACGTCTGCAGGCGCGCCAGGTCCCGGTCCAGCAGCGTGACATGCGCGCCGAGGGCCAGGAACGTCCGCGCCGCCTCCGTCCCCACCGTCCCGGCGCCCAGGATGACCACCTCGGCCGGCGCCACGCCGGGCACCCCGCCCAGCAGCACGCCTTTGCCGCCCCGGCCGTTCAGGAGCAGGCTGGCCGCGATCTGGGCCGTCATCCGCCCGCCGATCTGACTGAGCGGGCGCAGCACCGGCAGCGAGCCGTCGTCCAGCCGGATCATCTCGTAGGCGATAGTGGTCGCCTGTTTCCGGGCCAGCGCCTCAACCTTGTCGGGCCGCGCCGAGGCCAGGTGCAGCAGCCCCAGCAGCGTCTGGCCCTCGGCCAGCAGCCGAATTTCATCCATGGTCGGACGCGCGACCTTCAGGATGACGTCGGCCCGGCCAAAGGCCTCGTCCGCCGAATACACGATCCGGGCGCCGGCGCGCAGATAATCGTCGTCGCTGAAGCCCGCGCCCAGGCCGGCGGACGCCTCCACAAAGCAGGTGTGGCCCGCCGCCGCCAGCAGGCCGACCCCCATCGGGGACAGGCCGACGCGGAATTCGTAGGGACGCCTTTCCTTCGGGACGCCGATGTTCATAAGCGCATCACCTCAATGGCGAGTCGTCGCCCGACGCGGCTCGGGCTGGCCGCGGCGCCTGGCTAAGAACCTGTCTCTAAACCTCAGCAGAGGCGTCGCCGACGGCACTGCCGTCGGCTATCGGGCGGGTTTAGAGATAAGCTCTAAGCCGCCGGGGCGTACGAGCTGAGCACACGCATGTAGTTGGCGCGCTCATAGGCGGCCGGGTTGGCCACCGATTGCAGACTCATACTGCCTTCCAGCTGGGCCACCGACTCGTACTCGTGCTCGACCAACCAGCGGTCCAGTTCGGCCAGGATCTCGGCGATCCGCCCCACGCCGTTCTGGAGCAGTTCAGAAGCCAGCATCGTGACCGTCGCGCCCGCCAGCAGCCCCTTGACCACATCCGCCGTGGTGTGCACGCCGCTGGTCAGGGCCAGGTCCGCCTCCAGCTTGCCGTACAGCACCGCGATCCAGCGCAGGGGCAGCCGCAGGTCGTCGGAGTTGCTCAACACCAGGTGCGGCACCACATCGAGCATCTCGATATCGATATCGGGCTGGTAAAAGCGGTTGAACAGCACCAGGCCGCGCGCTCCGGCTTTGGCCAGGCGCAGGGCCATATTGGGCAGCGAACTGAAAAAGGGGCTGAGCTTCACCGAGACCGGGATCTTCACGGTCGCCTTGATGTCGGTGAGCAGCTGGATGTACATGTCTTCCACGGCCCGCCCGGTCATGTTCGGGTCGGTCGCCAGGAAATACGTGTTGAGCTCGAGGGCATCGGCGCCGGCCTGCTCCATCTCTTTGGCGTAGCGCACCCAGCCGCCCGGCGAGTAGCCATTCAGGCTGGCGATGACCGGGATGCCGAGCGCCTGCTTGGCCTTGAACAGATGCTCCAGATACTCTTCCGGCCCGGTGCGGTAGTCCTGGGCCTCGGGCAGGTAGGTGAGCGACTCGGCGAAGCTCTCGGTCCCCTGGCTGAGGTACAGGTCCATCAGGTGGCTCTCCAGGATGGCCTGCTCCTCAAACAGCGAGTACAACACGACCGCCGCCGCGCCGGCGTCTTCCATCTTCCGCAGCGCGTCCAGGCGGCGCGTGAGCGGCGAGGAGGAGGGGACAAGCGGATTCTTCAGCTGCAGTCCAAGGTAGGTGGTGGACAGGTCGGGCATAGAGCCTCCGGGTTTACTCGCCTCTGGCCAGGCGCTCGTACGTCGCCCAGCGCGTGTTGACGTCGGCCTGGGCCTGTTCCAGCAGGCGTTGCGCCTCATCCGGGTGACTCTGCACCAGCATGCTGAAACGGCCCTCGTTGTACATGTACTTGTCCACCGATACGCTTGGCGCCTTGGAATCCAGCTGGAACGGGTTCTTGCCCTCGGCCTTGAGCGCCGGGTTATAACGGAAGAGCGGCCAGTAACCGGACTGCACGGCCAGCTTCTGCTGGCTCAGGCCGTACTTCAGGTCGTAGCCGTGCGCGATGCAGTGGGCGTAGGCGACGATTAGCGACGGCCCGTCGTAGGCCTCCGCCTCGGCCAGGGCCTTCACGGCCTGCTCGTCGTCGGCGCCCATAGCCACGCGCGCCACGTAGATGTGGCCGTAGCTCACCGCCAGCAGCGCCAGGTCCTTCTTGGGCATCGGCTTGCCGGCCGCCGCGAACTTGGCCACCGCGGCGCGCGGCGTGGCCTTGCTCATCTGGCCGCCGGTGTTGGAGTACACCTCGGTGTCCAGGACCAGGACATTGACCTTGCGCCCGGCCGCCAGGACGTGGTCCAGCCCGCCGTAGCCGATATCGTACGCCCAGCCGTCGCCGCCCACAATCCAGACCGAGCGGCGCACGAACACGTCGGCCAGGTCCAGCAGGCGCTGAGCGGCGGCGGAACCCTTCCCGTTCAGCGCGGCCAGACGCCGCTTGAGCTGGGCCACCCGCTCGCGCTGCGCGCGCAGGCCGGCCTCGTCTTTCTGCTCGGCCGTGAGCAGGGCGTCGGCCAGTTCGGCGCCCACCGTGTCGCGCAGCTCGTTCAGCAGCTGAGTCGCCGTCGCCCGCTGATGATCCACCGCCAGGCGCATGCCGTAGCCGAACTCGGCGTTGTCCTCGAACAACGAGTTGGACCAGGCCGGACCGCGCCCGTCCCGGTTCTTGGCCCACGGCGTCGTCGGCAGGTTGCCGCCATAGATCGACGAGCAGCCGGTGGCGTTGGCCACCAGGGCCCGGTCGCCGAACAGCTGACTGAGCAGCTTGAGGTAGGGCGTCTCGCCGCAGCCCGCGCACGCGCCCGAGAATTCAAACAGCGGCTGCAGCAGCTGCGAGTACTTGACCGAGTTGAGCGGGATGACCGTCCGATCAACCTCGGGCAGCGTCTGGAAGAACTCCCAGTTGGCGCGCTCCTGCTCGCGCAGCGGGAGCTGCGGCGCCATGTTGATGGCTTTCAGCTTGATCTGCGTCTTGTTCTTGACCGGGCAGGCCTCCACGCACAGGCCGCAGCCGGTGCAGTCCTCCGGCGCCACCTGGAGGGTGTAGGCCAGGTCCTTGAACTCCTTGAAGCGGGCCGCGGCGCGCTTGAACGACTCCGGCGCCCGGTCCAGCAGCACCGGCTCGTAGACCTTCTCGCGGATCACGCCGTGCGGACAGACGTACGCGCACTTCCCACACTGGATACAGATGGCCGGGTCCCAGACCGGGATCTCGCTGGCGATATTGCGCTTCTCCCACTGGGTGGTGCCGGTGGGATACGTGCCGTCGGCCGGCAGGGCGCTGACCGGCAGTTCGTCGCCCAGGCCGGCCATCATCGGCGCCGTCACCTTCTTGACAAACTCCGGCGCGTTCTCGGCCACCACCGCGCGGCGCTCGATCAGGCTGGTAACCTCGGCCGGGACCTTGACCGCGTGCAGGTGCTCGAGCGCGGCGTCCACGGCCGCGAAGTTCTTCTGCACCACGGCCTCGCCGCGCTTGCCGTAGGTCTTGCGGATGGAATTCTTGATCGCCGCGATAGCCTCGTCCTTGGGCAGGACGCCGCTGATGGCGAAGAAACACACCTGCATGGTGGTGTTGATGCGCCCGCCCATGCCGGCCTCGCGCGCGACCTTAAGCGCGTCGATGACGTAGAAGCGCAGCCGCTTGTCGATGATTTGCTGCTGGACGCTGCGCGGCAGGTGGTTCCACACCTCGTCCGGCCCGAACGGGCTGTTGAGCAGGAAGACCGCGCCGGGCACGGCATACTTCAGCACGTCGAAGCGCTCCAGGAAACTAAACTGGTGGCAGGCCACAAAGTTGGCGGCCTCCACCAGATACGGGGCGTGGATGGGGCGCGGCCCGAAGCGCAGGTGCGAGACCGTCATCGAGCCAGACTTCTTCGAGTCGTAGACGAAGTAGCCCTGGGCGTAGTTCGGGGTGTCCTCGCCGATGATCTTGATCGAGTTCTTGTTGGCGCCGACCGTGCCGTCCGCCCCCAGCCCGTAGAACATCGCCCGGATCGTGTCCGGCGACTCAATGCTGAAGGCCGGGTCGTAGTCCAGGCTCAGGCCGGAGACGTCGTCCTTGATGCCGACGGTGAAGTGCCGACGCGCCGGCTGGCCGTCCAGCCAGGCCTTCTCCAGCTCGTCGAAGACGGCCTTGGCCATGGCCGGCGTAAATTCCTTCGACGAGAGGCCATAGCGCCCGCCGATGACCGTGGGCATCGGGCCTTCCCAGGCCTCGTGCAGGGCCGCGACCACGTCCAGGTAGAGGGGCTCGCCGGCGCTGCCCGGCTCCTTGCACCGGTCCAGCACGGCGATGGTTTTGACCGTCGCCGGCAGGGCCCGGGCGAACTGCGCCGCCGCAAATGGCCGGAACAGGCGGACCTTGAGCACGCCGACCTTCTCGCCCTGCTGTCTCAGGAATTGGGCCGTCTCCGCCACCGTCTCGGCGCCGGAGCCCATCACCACGATCACGCGCTCGGCGTCCGGGGCGCCCACATATTCATAGAGCTGGTAACGCCGGCCTGTGAGCGCGGCGAACTTGTCCATGGTCGCCTGAACGATGCCGGGCATGGCGGCGTAGTACGGGTTCACCGTCTCCCGCGCCTGAAAGTAGACGTCCGGGTTCTGGGCGGTGCCGCGCATCACCGGGTGCTCCGGGTTGAGGCCGCGGGCGCGGTGCGCGCTGACCGCCTCCGGGTCAATCATGGCGCGCAGGTCGTCGTCGGTCAACGTCTCGATCTTGTTGATCTCGTGCGACACCCGGTAGCCCTCGAAAAAATGCAGGCAGGGCACCCGCGCCTTGAGCGTGGCGGCGTGCGCGATCAGGGCGAAGTCCTGCGCTTCCTGGACCGAATTGGAAGCCAGCATCGCCCAACCCGTGTTGCGGGCCGCCATCACGTCGCTGTGATCGCCGAAGATGGAGAGGCCCTGGGCGGCCAGAGAGCGGGCGGCGATGTGGAAGACGGTGGCCGTCAGCTCGCCCGCGATCTTGTGCATGTTGGGCAGCATCAGCATCAGGCCCTGGGAGGCCGTGAACGTGGTGCACAACGAGCCGGTCTGCAGCGCGCCGTGCACGGCGCCGGCCGCCCCCCCCTCCGACTGCATTTCCACGACGGACGGCACCACCCCCCACAGGTTCGGCTGCTGCTCGGCCATCCACTGGTCCGCCCACTCGCCCATCGGCGTGGAAGGCGTGATCGGGTAGATGGCGATGACTTCACTGAGCTTGTAGGCGACGCGCGCGACGGCCTCATTGCCGTCCAGCGTCAACATTTCCCGGGCTGTCTCACTCATGGGGTCACCTCAATTGGGAAACGTCCGGGACGGGCGCAGGGGGTCGCCGGGCTGGCGGCGGCGCTCACTCTCGGACGAGGCTGGGCTTGGCGACAGAACTCCTGTTCAGGTCATGTCGGGATCGTTGCCATTCTGTCATGTCCATAACTGAGGGAACAGTGATAATTGCATAAGCCATCTCGGACAGATGTCATCGGAATTCGGAGTAGAGTCAGTTCATTATCACCCATTCTGGCGCCCCCCTAAGCGCCAAATGGGGATGACAGACATCCGATTATGGAATGACCTTCGCAACTAGGCGTTCCATATCAGTATAGCCAGAATTCACTTGATATCCCACTCTCGCCGTAACGGAGGTTCCCCCATGCCCAAGACCGCGATCCGCAAACCCGGCGCGGCGGTCCGGCCCGCCACAAATGGCCGGTCCCGGCCCGCTCCCAAAGCCAAGAAATACGTCTACCTGTTCAACGAAGTCGACGCGGCGGAGAAGTACGCCGGCGACTGGGAAGGCGTGCGCGCCCTGCTGGGCGGCAAAGGCGCCGGCCTGGCCGACATGCACCGCGGCGGGCTGCCGGTGCCGCCGTTTTTCACCGTCACCACGGAAGCCTGCAACGCCTATCTGGCCGCCGGCGAGAAATTCCCGGCCGGCCTGTGGGAGCAGGAGCTCAAGGCCCTCAAGGAGATCGAGAAGGCCACGGGCAAGAAGTTCGGCGACCCGAAGAACCCGCTGCTCGTCTCCTGCCGCTCGGGCGCCAAATTCTCGATGCCGGGCATGATGGACACGGTCCTCAACATCGGCCTGAACGACGAGACGGCCGCCGGCATGATCGCGCTGACCGGCAACGAGCGCTTCGTCTACGACGCCTACCGCCGGCTGGTGCAGATGTTCGGCTCGGTGGTGATGGGCGTCCCCAAGGACGATTTTGAGAAGGTCCTCGAGGAGTACCGCCACAAGCGCGGCGTCAGCAACGATGCCGACCTGGAGGTGGAGGACCTGAAGGCGATCACGGCCCAGTTCAAGCAGATTGTGCGCGCGGTCACCGGCCAGGACTTCCCCACCGATCCGATCATGCAATTGAAGCTGGCGACCGAGGCCGTCTTCAAGAGCTGGAACGGCAAGCGCGCCATCGACTACCGCAACGCCTCCAAGATCCCGCACAACCTGGGCACGGCCGTCAACATCGTGACCATGGTCTTCGGCAACATGGGCCAGGACTCGGGCACCGGCGTGCTGACCACGCGCAACGTCTCCGACGGCACGCCGCAGATGGAGGGCGACTTCCTGATCAACGCCCAGGGCGAGGACGTGGTGGCCGGCACGCGCCTGCCGCTGCCCATCGCGGCGATGAAGGACGCGATGCCCAGGCTGTACGCCCAGCTGGAGAAGATCTGCAAGAAGCTGGAGAAGTACTACCGCGAGACCCAGGACATCGAATTCACCATCGAGCGCGGCAAGCTGTGGATGCTGCAGACGCGCGCCGCCAAACGCACGGCCCAGGCCGCCATCCGCATCGCCGTGGACATGGCCGAGGAGAAGCTGATCAGCAAGGCCGAGGCCGTCAAGCGCGTCAGCCCCGAGCACATCGACTTCTTCCTGCACCCGCAGTTCGACGTCAAAGAAAAGAAGGCGGCCAAGGAGCGCGGCGACCTGCTGGCCGCCGGCCTGAACGTCTCCCCCGGCGCGGCCAGCGGCGTGCTGGCCTTCGACGCCGACACGGCCGAGAAGTGGGGCAAGGAAGAAAAGAAGGCCGTCATCATGGTCCGCCAGGAGACCAAACCCGACGACGTGCACGGCATGCTGGCGGCCAAAGGCATCCTCACCAGCCGCGGCGGGCGCACCAGCCACGCCGCCCTGGTGGCGCGCCAGTTCGGCAAGCCGGCCGTGGTGGGCGTGGCCGCCCTCAACGTGGACCTGGACAAGCGCCAGTTCACGGTCAACGGCCGGGTTTTCCAGGAAGGCGATGTCGTCTCCATCGACGGCACCACCGGCGAAGTGTTCGCGGGCGAGATCAAGGCCGTCATCCCCGATTTCAACGACCCGTACGTGCTCAAGCTGCTCACGTGGGCGGACGAAATCCGCAAACTGGGCGTGTGGGCCAACGCCGATTACCCGCGCGACGCCCAGCGCGCGCGCCAGTACGGGGCCGAGGGCATCGGCCTGTGCCGCACCGAGCACATGTTCTTCGAGACCGAGCGCCTGCCCTATGTGCAGCAGATGATCCTGGCCAAGACCGACGCCGAGCGCGCCGAGCCGCTGAAGAAACTGCTGCCCTTCCAGCGCGCCGACTTCGACGGCCTGTTCCGCGTCATGGACGGCCTGCCGGTCACCATCCGCCTGATCGACCCGCCGCTGCACGAATTCCTGCCCAGCCACGACGAGCTGCTGCACGATACGACCGAGCTGGAGCTGAACATCGCCAACCGCCGGCGCGAGGCGCAGGCCATCGCCGG
>DAOUAB010000104.1:0-4628 GCA_034434015.1 Anaerolineales bacterium | reverse complement strand
ACCCCGCCGGCCTCTTCGACCTGGTAACGTCGTTCGAAGTGCTCTATCACCTGGCCGTGCGCGACGATGTCGGCGCGCTGCGCGAGTTCGCGCGCGTGCTGCGCCCCGGCGGCTGGCTGCTGCTGCGCGTGCCCGCGCACGACTGGCTGCGCGGCGCGCACGACCGCCAGGTCCACACCCGCCACCGCTACTCCGCCGGCGAACTGCGCGCCAGGCTGGCCGCCGCCGGCTTTCAGGTGGTGCGCCTGACCCCGCTCGGCGCCTGGCTGTTGCCGGCCGCGCTGGCGCGCCGGCTGATGCAACGCCGCGCAGAAGCGGCGACCGATGTCCGCCTGCCCGCCCCGGCCCTCAACGCCGTCCTCACCCGCTTGCTCGCCGCCGAGGCGGCCTGGCTGCGCCTCGCGGATGTGCCGTTCGGCCTGAGCCTGCTGGCCCTGGCGCGCAAACCGGACACGGCCTGACCGGACGATGGAACCGCGCCTGGCCCGCGCCCTCGAACGCCGCGCCCCACTCTTCGCCTCGGCGGACACAGACGCGTTCCGCCTGATCCACCGCGCCGCCGATGGCTTCCCCACGCTGGCCGTGGACCGCTTCGCGGACGTGCTGGTCGCCCACGTTTACGGCGGAGGCGCGGCGGGCCGCGCGCCCAGCGCCCTCTTGCGCGAACTGGCCGAGGCGCAAAAGGCGCGCGCCGTCTACGTCAAACGACGCCCGGCCGAGGCCAGCCGCCTGACCGAGCAGGAGCGGGCGGAATTTGCGCCGGCCGCGCCCCTGCTCGGCGAACCGGTGGACGAACTCGTGGCGCGCGAGAACGGCCTGCAATACTGGATCCGGCCGGGCGCCGGCCTGAGCGTCGGCCTGTTCCTGGATATGCGCGAGACGCGGCGCTGGGTGCGCGCTCACGCGGCCGGGAAGACGGCGCTCAACTGTTTCGCCTACACCTGCGGTTTCGGGGTCGCCGCGGCGGCCGGCGGCGCGGCCCGCGTGATTAACCTGGACGTGTCCCGGTCAGCGCTGGAATGGGGTCGGCGCAACTATGCCCTGAATGGCCTGGCCGCCGCCAGGGAGGATTTCATCTTCGGCGACGCTTTCGACTGGCTCGCCCGCTTTGGGCGGCGCGGACAGCGCTTCGATCTCGTCATCGTCGATCCGCCCGCCTTCTCCACCACGCGCCAGGCCCGGTTCTCCGTGCTGCGCGATTACGCCGAACTGGCCGCGTCCGCGGCCCGGGTCGTGGCGCCCGGCGGCTGGCTGGTGGCGTGCGCCAACGCCGCCGAGCTGACGCTCCCGGCCTTCCACAAAAGACTGCGCGCCGGGGTTGTGGGACACCCGGCGCGCATTGCCCGCGCGACGCACGAACCCGAACTAGATTTCCCGGTCGCGCGAGGGGAGAACCCGTACCTTAAGGTGGCGTTCGTGCGTTTCGAGACGGCCGCCTGAGCGGTCCGGCTGCGCCGCGCCCCCGGTCAGGCCCTGGGCCGCACGACCAGCATCGCGAAATCGTGGCTGTTGCGCAGGACCTTTTCGGTGACGCTGCCGTACACCCAGCGCTGCGCGCCCGTCCGCCCGTGGGTGGCCATCGCCACCACGTCGATGCCGTGCGTCTCCGCGTAGCTCAGGATGGCGCTGGCCGCCGGGCCGGACCGAACAGCGGTGGTCACCTCGCCGCCCGGCTGCGCCGCGGCCAGCTTGTCCAGATACGTCCGCGCCTCCTCAGCGACCTCGTCCTGCACGCGCAGCCCCAGACCGTGTTCCACACCCTCCAGTTCCTGGATATGGTGAGCCGGCATCTCCTTGACGGCCCGAAACAGGGTCACCGACGCGCCCAGCGCCGCGGCGACCGTCATCGCCGGCCTGAGCGCCTGCTCGGACAGCTCGGAACCATCGAGTGGAAGCAACATCTTCTTGAGCGGCGTTTCCGAGCGGATGATCAGCACCGGGCAGGGCGTGTGGGCCAGCACGCGCTCCGTGACGCTGCCCATGATCCAGCGCGTGATGCCGCTGTAGCCATGCGTCGACATGACGATCAGATCAGCGCGCCGGGCCGCCGCCGCCTCCAGGATCGCCTCGGCCGGGTCGCCGTCCACCACCTCGCCATGCACGCTCACGTCGGGCCGGGCGCTGGAGCGCTGAAGCGCATCCAGGTAGTCACGCGCCTCTTTGCGCGCTTTCTCTACCGCCTGGTCCAGCCCGCGCAGGCTGTAGTTGCCGAAGAATTCCACGGTCGGCACCATCGCCACTTCGACCACCGGCGTGCGGATCAGGGTGAGCTGGCCGGCGCTGTGAGCGGCAATCGCCAGGGCCGGCGCCAGAGCGCGCTCGGATAGCGCTGATCCATCGACCGGGACAAGAATCTGTTTGAACATAGCGCCTCCTGCTATCTCGGATTCTCAGGTTGACAATAGTAGTGTCGGGTCAAATTCGGACAATTTGTAGTGTCAAATGTCATCGTCATAAATCGCTATCAGCCGCCAACTAAAATCTTATAATGCGGCGCGTCAAATGATGTTATAATGCACTGCGTCATGAAATTTCTGGGACCCGGGATGTCTGCCACGGCCGTCTTCCCTGCCGAACAGGTCGAGTTGCGCGATGGAACGCGCGTGCAACTCCGCTTTCTGCGCCCGGACGACGCCGAGCGGATCAAGGCCTTCTTTTACCGTCTTTCTCCTGAAAGTATTTTCTACCGGCTCTTGGAGTATCGCACCTACATCACGGATGATGAGGTCCGTCGCCTGTGTGACGTGGATGGGCAGACGCGTGTGGCCATCGCGGCGACGCGGTTGACCGATGGCGGGGAAGAGGCAGACATCATCGCCGTCGCCCGTTACAGTCTTGTCGATCCGGCGACGCCCGGCGTGGCCGAGGCCGCTATCGTGGTTGAAGATGGGTTCCAGCACCGCGGCCTGGGAACTGTGCTGATGCGGCGCCTGGTTGACTACGCGCAAACTCACGGCATTGTAAGCTTCGTCGCCTCCATCCACGCGAACAACACGCGCATCCTGCGTTTTATCGAGCGCAGCGGCCTGCGTGTCCAGCGCCAGCTGCACCAGGGCGTCTGGGATTTCACGATCCACCTGCTCGCCCGGGCCCCCTCCTCGCCGGTCAACTGATACCGGCCGGCCCGCCCCCACCCGTTTGATCCGCCTTCAAACGCGCCGCAGACTGCGGATATTGCGCTTTTTTTGCTCCATCTCTACAATTCGGTTTGCATGAGCCTCAAGCCCATCCACTTTCGCTGGGAGTGGGACCTCCAATCTGAGCCGGAGGCGTTCTGGGCCTTTGTGGCCGACACCGATCGCCTGAACCAGGACAGCGGGCTGCCCGCCGTGCAAAACCGGCTGCCCAGGGGTTCGCGCCTGGACAACGCCCGGCGCCGGCTGCGGATGACGATCTACGGCGTCCCCCTGGATTATGAAGAGCAGCCGTTTGAGTGGGTGCGGCCGCTGCGCTACGGCGTCGCGCGCCGTTACCAACCGCACCTGCTCAACCCGGTGGCCGAGTTCCGCATGCTGGCCGAGCTGGAGCCGCGGGCCGGCGGCGGCACCCACCTCACCTACCAGGTCTGGGCCACGCCCGCCAACGTCCTGGGCGTGCTCGCGATCCCGGTCCAGATCGGGTTCATCAACTACCGCCGCATCGACCGGGCCATCCGGCGCTATGACCGGGCCGCCGCCAGCCGCGGGACGCGCCTGAGCCTGCCGTCGTTCGTGTCGCTGGCGCCGGGCGCGCCGGAACGCCTGCAGGCGGCGCGCGACCAGCTGACGCGTCAGGGCCTGGCGGCGGCGCAGGTGGACCGTCTCATTGACACGCTCGAACGCGCCGACGACCAGGTTGTGACCCGCCTGCGTCCCTACGCCCTGGCCGATGCCTGGGGTGAACCGCGCGCGGCGATCCTGGAGCTCTGCCTGCGCGCCACCCGCGCCGGCCTCCTCGATTTCCAATGGGACGTGCTCTGCCCCAACTGCCGCGGCGCGCGCCTGCAAGTGGACACGCTGGGCGAGGTCAACGGCCGGACCCAGGTCCACTGCGATACCTGCAACATTGATTACACCGCCAACCTGGAGCGCTCGGTGGAGCTCACCTTCCGGCCCAACCCCGCCATCCGGCCGGTGACCCTGGCCGAATTCTGTGTGGCCGGCCCGCAGGTGACGCCGCATATCGCGGTGCAGCAGTTGCTGCGGCCCGGCGAGCGCCGGACGGTGACGGCGGCCCTGGAGCCGGGCCGCTATCGTCTGCGCGCGCTGGACCTGCCGGGGAGCCAGTTCTTGACGGTGGCGGACGGCGCCCGGCCGGAAGCCGTGTTTCAGGTGAGCCCGGCCGGGTGGCCGGCCGACGAGCCGACGCTGGCGCTCCGGCCGAGGCTCCACCTCGAGAACGCCGCCGACCGCGAACATCTGGTGATCCTGGAGCGGACCGCCTGGAGCGACCAGGCGACGCTGGCCGCCGACGTCACGGCGCTGCAAATCTTCCGCGACCTGTTCGCCAACGAGGCGCTGCGCCCCGGCGAGCAGATCTCGGTGGGCAGCCTGACCGTGTTGTTCACCGACCTGCGCGGCTCGACGCGCCTGTACCGGGAGATCGGCGACGCGCCCGCCTTCGGCCTGGTGATGAGCCACTTCGACATC
>DAOUAB010000103.1:0-38805 GCA_034434015.1 Anaerolineales bacterium | reverse complement strand
GCGAGCGCTGCTGCAGCCAGCGGTAAGCGGTCACCAGGCCGCGGGCCGGGAAGACGAAGACGAGCGGGATGAGGCCGAAGGCGCGCACGTTCGAGGGGAAGACGTCGTGAACCGATAAGGCCGTGGGGAGGAGCATGAATGGGAGCCAGGCGAGCAAGAGCCATTCGGCGGCGCGGCGCAGGGGGGCGGGGGGGCGGGGGAGCGGTGGGTCAGGTGTGAAGGCGCGGCGCAGGGTGATGAGCAGGCCCAGGACGAAGAACACGCCGAGCGGGAAACCGAACAGCGGCAAACCGGGGAGGTTGAAGCGGTCGTACGGCTCGCCGTTGATGAACAACATTTCGGCCGCGCGCCGGAAGCCCAGCCAGAACAGATCACTTTCCCCGGGACGCACCACCACCTGGGTCGCGCGGTTCAGGAAATCCTCCGGGTGCTGGAGGAAGTAGAGGCCGAGCGGGGCGAAGGCCAGGAGGGCGGAGACAGAGAAAACCCCAAATCCGAGGGACAGAGGGCGAAAGGAAGCCTGAATTGAAAGAGGATGTGAGCGGCCGGCGCGCCAGGTCAGGATGAAGACGGCCAGCCAGAAGACGGCGAGCGGGAACGGGAACAGGCGCGCGGAGAGGTAAGTATAGGCCGCCAGGCCGGTGAAGGCGCCGGCGAGGCTCAGATCCCAAACCCCCGGCCCCGGAAACCGGCGCAGGCCGCGGAACAGGAAACCGATCGCCAGGGCCAGCACCGGCGGCATGACGATGACGCGGAACCCGAAGCGCGAGAAGACCAGGTGGAAGAACGCGAACGCCAGCAAGACGGCGGCGAAGGCCGCGACCTGGAAGGCGTGTTCTTCGCCGTGCAGGGCCTGGCGCACGGCGAAGAAGGTCGCCGGGATGGTGAGCACGCCGAGCAGGGCCGCCGCCAGGCGCAGCGTGAAGACCGACGAGCCGACCAGGTTGAACCAGGCGGCCAGCCAGTAATAGAACAGGACCTCATGTCCGGTGTAGGCCGTGATGAAGACCGGCCGGAACCCGTCGAACGCCACCTGTTCGCCCAGCAGGGCCGTGGCCGCCAGGTCGTAATGCAGGCCGGGCGGGACCTCGGTGAGCTGCCACAGGCGCAGGAAGGCGCCGGCCAGCGTGGCGGCGGTGACGAGCAGGTAATAGCGACGGGGCATGAGGCAGGTGGCGGGTGGCCGGTGGCGGCTGATCGCGCCATTACGGGCGCCTGGTTGCTGGCTGACGCCAGGCCAGGGCCTGTTCGAGATCGGCCAGCAGGTCATCCGGGTCCTCGATCCCGGCCGAGAGGCGGATGCAGCCGTCGCCGATGCCGATGGCGGCGCGCTGCGCGGGCGTGAGCGCGCGGTGGGAGGCGATGGCCGGGTACAGCGCCAGCGTCACCACGTCTCCCAGGGACGGGATGCGCTGGATCAGGCGCAGCCGTTCCATGAAGGCGAAGACCTCGGCCCGGCCGGCGTCCTTGAGGTCGAAGGCCAGCACGCCGCCGAAACAGCCGGGGCGGAACAGCCGCGCGGCCAGCGCGTGGTCCGGGTCGTCCGGGAGGCCGGGGTAGTAGACGCGGGCGATGCGCGGATGCCCGGCCAGCCAGCGCGCCAGCTTCAGGGCGTTGGCGTTCTGCTCGCGGACGCGCAGCGGCAGGGTGCGCAGGCCGCGCAGCGCCAGGTAGGCGTCGAAGGCCGAGAGGTTCTGGCCGAACAGCTTGCGCGCTGAGCGCAGGGCCGCAGCGTCGGATTCGGCCGCGGCCACCACGATCCCGCCCAGCACGTCGCCGTGGCCGCCGAGGTACTTGGTGGCCGAATGGACCACGAGATCCGCGCCGAACGTCAGCGGCTGGATCAGGTAGGGCGTCGTGAAGGTCGAGTCGACCACGACCCGGACGCCGTGCCGCCGGGCCAGGGCCGTCAGGGCCGGCGCATCGGCGACGTGGCAGAGCGGGTTGGCGACGACTTCAAACAGCAGGACGCCGGCGCCCGGCAGCGCGGCCTCGACGGCCGCCAGGTCGCGCACATCCACGCGCCGCACCGCGACGGCCGAGTGAGCCGCCAGGAAATCGAGCAGGGCCTGCGTGGCGCCGTACAGTTCGGAAGCCGCCACGACCACGGCGCCGGGCTTCGCGCCGGCCACGAGCAGGGCCGTGTGCACGGCCGCCATGCCGGAGCTGAAGGCGGCGGCGCCAGCCCCGTGCTCGACTTTCGTCAGCGCCGCCTCCAGGGCCTCCTGGGTGGGCGCGTTGTAGCGCGCGTAGACGTAGCCGGCCCGGTCGTCGCCCAGCGCCGCGTCGAGCGAGGCCATATCGGCGTGCGCCCAGCCGGCGGCGGTGACGATCGGCGGGTTATAGGAGGCGCCCGGCTTGGGCGCGATCTGGCCGGAGTGGACGGCGTCGGTGAAGATGGACATGGGGCGCCTCGGCCTGGCGGGTCTGACAGGCGAGGCGATTATAACAGTCAGTGACCAGACGCATTTCCAAGATCGAGCCGGCCCGGGGTTTGCTTTGATGACCGCATAATGCGCGCCATATGTCATGCAACCGTTTCCCAATGTTGCCGTTGAAACACACGCGATCCAGGCTCAATGAGCCACATGCGACTACCTGATTCCAACGAGCTTCTGTCAAAGCAAACGCACATAACTTCAATAACGACGATCTTCACTCAACCTTTGGTCTGTTTTCGGACTCGGTTTGCGGCACGGGCCGGGCAAGCTGATTACAGTGTCTCCCGGAAGGAGAACTGCAATGCCAAAACGCTATTCGCCCGCCGTCCAGAAAACCGGCTCGGGTTTTCAAGCAGACGTCAGATCCCCACTGGCTGGTCTCTCGGCGCTTGCTTCCCGGCCTGCTTTCCGTGAGGGAGCCGCCAATTGGCCCTGGCTCCGGCGTGTGGCGCTTATCCTGTTCCTGTCGGCCCAAGTCTTTATCCGGCCGAGCGCGGGTCTTGAGGCGGCAGGGTGGGTCGGCGTCACTATTGACATCGAGACCTTCGGCGGCAAGACCTATCCACGCGTGACTCTGGAAAACAACCTGTTTCGGGCCGTGGTTCGGGCCAGATCAAAGGATGATCCGTGGGGGACGACCGAGCACGGCATCCAGGACCTAATCCTCAAAGCGAACAATCAGGACCAGATCGATCAGTACCTGGACTTTAGCGCTCAGCGCGGGCCGCTGAAGAGCGCCAGCCTGGTGTACGACGGCGCCGACTACAAGCGAGTTCGGCTCCAGTTTGATCCCTACCTCGCCGATCCAGGCACCCCGGCTGATGACGGCAAGCCGGCGGAGCTGTATTACACCATCTGGCCGGACAGCCCCGTGATCAAAGTGGAGTACACGCAGTACCCCAAACCGTGGACCAACACCGTGGACATCGGGCAGCCGGGCGGCACCAAGGCCGGCCAGTTTCAGTTCTATGGCGGCGAGAGCTGGGTCCGTGGCTACGACACGTATCCTAAGAGCTACTGGAACACCTATGCCCCCGACGGGTACAACGATCCGGCCAATGGCGGTTCGTTGAATTACCACAACCACATGATCATGGCCGTAGCCAACCCCGCGAACGGGATCGGTTACGGGCGGGTCATGCCAATCTACGCCGCGAACGGGAACGCGGGCGTGCAGATTGTCAAGCTGCTGCTCAGCGATGCCGACCGCCGCGGGTTCGAGACCTTCCCCGGGGTCGGGCAGACATATTCGAGCCTGAAGCCGTTCACCGGGTACATCTACGTGTTCCAGAACGGACTGGACGAAGCCATCAACTTCGGAAAACAGATCGTGGACGGGAACCTGTTCCCCGCACAGCCGACCCCGTCCGCGACGCCGGCGCCGGCCGGGCCAGGTTATCCTGATTTTCGACAGGTGATTGTGGACTCTAACCAGTTTGGCTACCGGGCCGTGGGGGATGTGGACGGCGACGGCCGGAATGACATTGTGGCGACCAACATCAACCCGGCCAATGCAACCAGTGAAGAGACGGTGTACGTCTGGTATCAGGCGCCCACCTGGGCCAAGACGACGATCCGCGACTTGTTTGCCAACCCGATCACGCACAACGGCAAGACGTACAAATACAAACGCACCGACGACCTGCAATTAGCGGACATCGACCGAGATGGCGATCTGGATGTGGTGACACGGGTGGGCCTGAACGGAAGCGACACCGATGGGCTGATGATTTGGCTCGAGAATCCATTGCCCGACGGCGCCTTGAACTCGGTCTGGAACTTCCACCCAATCTCGGGCAGCTACAGCGGGACCAATTACTACGCCAAGGACATCGCCGTCGAGGACATGGATCGGGACGGGAAACTGGATGTCGTGGCGCGCTGGCACACCCAGGTGTTTGTCTGGTTTCAGGACAGCGCCGAAGCCTGGACGGTCAAGGTGGTGGACGTGCCCGGTCACGAAGGGATGGACCTGGGGGACCTGGACGGCGACGGCGACGCCGATATCGTGTTGAACGGATACTTCTTGAAAAACCCGGGCGTCTGGTCCAGTCCTGGCTCGGCCCGGACCGGGACGTACACCCGCTACGACATCGATGCCAGGTGGTTCAGCGGCCAGACGGGCGGCCAGACCTGGCAGCGTCATAATTCCAAAGTGGCGGTGGGCGACATCGACGGAAACGGCCGGCCGGATGTGGTGATCTCGCAATCGGAACTGCCCGGCTACGAGGTCGCCTGGTATTCGGCCAGCGACGCCGAGGCCGCCACCTGGACCAAACGGGGCCAGGTGACGGCGCGGTGCGATTACTGCCACAACCTGCAACTCGCCGACTTCAACAAAGATGGCCGGCTGGATGTGCTGGCGGGCGGCATGGAAAACGCCGGGGTGAGCAACCCGGATCGGGGCCTGACCATTTACTACGGCGACGGCGGTCGCACCTGGACATCCAGGACCGTCCAGTCATTGCGGTCCTACAGCGCGGAGGTGGGCGATATCGGCGACGACGGCGACCTCGACGTCGTCGGTGTGAGGAACTGGGACTCAGCGCCGATCGAAATCTGGGAGAACCAGGGGAGCCCGCTGTCGCTGGACAAATGGACCTACCTCCTGGCCGACGATGCGCGCGAATACTGGGGAAAGTGGGATGCCCCGAGCTGGCTGAAGTACTTCGGGTTGGGGATCAAAGATGTCACCGGCGACGGGTATCAGGACATCGTGTCGGGCCGGTATTTCTACCGGAATCCCGGCGGCGCCATGACCGGGAAATGGCCCCGGGTGGATTTGGGCCTCAACGTAGACGGGCTGTTGTTTGTCGACGTGGATGGGGACGCCTTCGGCGACGTGATCGGGACGCGCGGCGGGACGGTTTATTGGCTGGAGGCCCTCGATACCCAGGGCAACTCATGGACCCAGCGCAAGGCCGTCGATACCGCCGCGCCCTTCGATAGTTCGCACATCAACCCACAGGGCTATCTGGTCGCCGACCTGGTGCCGGGCGGGCGGCGCGAGGTGGTCATCAGCAACGGCGGGCAGGTGTATTTCTACCAGATTCCTATCACCCCGGTGAACAGCGCCTGGCCGCGGACGATTGCCGCGCGCAACACGGATGGACAAGGGATCGCGGCGGGCGATATCAACCGCGACGGCTATCCGGATTTGGCGGCGGTCCATCTGGCGAGCGGCGCCGCCTGCACGCCCGGCAACGGCACCGGGCGCGAAATCAAGTGGGTGGCGAATCCCAAAGATGGCTCCGCCAACTGGGTCGAGCATATCGTCGGCCGGATGGACGGCTGTATCCCTGACCGCGTCGGGCTGGCGGATCTGAACAAAGACGGCCGGCTGGACATCGTCGTGTCCGAGGAGGAACAACCGGTCGAGCCTAACTACAAGACGATCTGGTTCGAGGCGCCCGCCGACCCCACGCGCGGCAACTGGACGCGGCGCGTGATCACGACCCAATACACGACCAACAGCCTGGATACCGCCGATATGGATCGAGACGGCGATGCGGACGTCATTCTGGCGGAACACCGGGGCGACAAGCGCTTGAGCGTCTTTGTGAATGACGGAGCCGGCGGGTTCCCCCGGCGTGATGTGGAGACGGGTCGGGAGAATCATCTGGGAGCCAGGACCGCCGATCTGGACGGAGATGGGGACCTGGACCTGGTGGGAATTGCCTGGGATGCGTATCAATACCTCCACGTCTGGCGCAACGACAACGGCCCGGCCGGCCAGCCCGCCGGTCCGACGGCCACACCGCCGCCCAGCGCCACTTCGACGCCGGCGCCGAGCGCATCGCCAGCGCCGACACAGACGTCAACGCCGGCTCCGAACCTGACGCCGACCCTGGCGCCAGCGCTGACTTCCAACCTGCTACGGAACGCAAGCTTTGAAGCCGATCCTTCCGCGGACTACTTTACCCATACCGATGGGACGGCCCAGTTCTCCTGGGCGTCGGACCGGTATCGAACCGGCAGCCGGTCGGTTAAGATCATCGCCTCGGGCGGCAGCGCCAGCCTCAGCCGCTGGCTGACCAAGAACGGCCAGGTCGCGGCGGTCCCTGGCCGTCTGTACCAGTCGGCGGTCTGGGTGCGGACCGAGAACGTCACCGGGGCCGTCGCCCTGACCCTCAATTTCTGGGGACCGGGGTCCGGCGATTACATTACCGGGAAGAGCTCGACCACACTGTCTGGAACGAGCCCGGGCTGGGTGTTGTTGACGGTGAGCGCCACCGCCCCGACGCAGGCGGCCTACCTGCGGGTAGAAATGCGGCTGATCGGAGCGGGGACAGCCTGGTTTGACGATGTGGCGGCCTCACCGTCGGCCTCGCCGACTGCCACGTCCACGACCGCCCCAACCCAGACGCCCACTGTCGCCGCCACGCCCACGGCCACCCCGAGCGCGACGGCAACGGCTACAGCCACGGCCACGCCGACCGCCACCGCGACCTCAACGCCGACGGCCACATCAACGCCCACGAATACCCAGACGCCTACCGCATCATCGACAGCGACGCCCATGACGTCGCCGTCAGCGACGTTCACAGCCACCCCGGCTTTCAGCGCCACGGCCACCCCCACGGCGCTGCCGCCGGCTACACTGACGCCCAATCCTGGCGGCGCCAATGCGCTGCCAAACGGCAACTTTGAGGCAGGGACCAAGCCGTGGGTCTTCTGGATCA
Source organism: Anaerolineales bacterium (assembly GCA_034434015.1). Classification (GTDB taxonomy): domain Bacteria; phylum Chloroflexota; class Anaerolineae; order Anaerolineales; family UBA6663; genus SpSt-583. The sequence goes on along the minus strand of DAOUAB010000103.1, from coordinate 31,682 downwards.
ATCCCGGCGGCGGTGGGCAGGGGAGCCTGTCCACCTCAACCACAGCCTACGAGGGCAGCGCCAGCGGCCGGGTGGCCCTCACGGTCCTGCCCTCCGACCGGAATGTGCAGGTGTATCAGCGCGACGTGAAGCTGGCGCCGAACACGCGCTATCGGCTGAGTTTCGCCGCTTTCTCGAGCTCGGGACGCGACCTGTGGGTGCAATTGATCCAGCACGGTGAGCCTTACACCAACTATGGCCTGAGCAAAACTGTGGTCGACGTGACCACCCAGTGGCAGGTTTTCGCCTACGAGTTCACCACGGCCAATTTCCAAAACCCCGTCGCCGACGGGCGGCTCATGTTCTTCTTCGGCGATCACGCGCGCAAGGGCGATAAGTATTACCTGGACCAGGTGAGCCTGTCGGCTCTGCCGCCGGACCCGGCGACGCCGACCAGCCCGCCGGCCGCAGCCGGGGGCAACCTGATCGCGGCTGCCGCTCCGCTGCCGACCGAGACGAGCGCGCCAGCGCCCACGCTCACCCCCGAACCCACGACCACGGCCGGGACGGCGTTTAAGGTCAAGGTGAACTTCCAGCCGGCCGGCGCGCCTGTGCCGGAGGGTTACCTGCCGGACACCGGCGAGCCGTTCGCCGATCGCGGCAACGGCTACACGTACGGCTGGAACGGCCAGAATCTGACCGGGCTGGATCGCGACGCCGCCAATGCCCCGGATCAACGCTATGACACGCTTCTCCAAATGCAGAAGCCGAACGCCTGCGGCGGGTCGTGCGTGTGGGAGATCAGCGTCCCCAGTGGGACCTACACCGTGCGTGTGGTCATGGGTGATCCCAAACGCGCGGAGGGGCTCTATCGCCTGAACGTGGAGGGCCAACGGGCCGTGGAGGGCGCCGCCGATAAAACGACGCGCTGGTTCGAAGGGGTGGTGACGGTGGCGGTGACCGATGGCCGCCTCACCCTGAGCAACGGCGACGGCGCGCGCAACAACCGGATCGCCTTCGTCGAAATCACGGCGCCATAGGCCGCCTGCTAGAAGTTGCTCTGCGCGTCGATCATGCCCTGTTCGCGGGCCACGCGGTCGAAGTAATTGTAAGCGAAGAAGGCCACCAGGCCGAAGCCGGCCGTGACGGCGGCCAGGATGCCGAAGAGCTCGAGGTTGGAGAAGCCGGCCAGCGTCGGGAAGGCGGCGGCGCCGGGCCCGAGCATGGCGCGGCGCAGCAGCTCCAGCCAGTACGTCATCGGCATCAGGTAGCCCAGCGGCTGAAGGAACGCGGGCAGGAGACTGAGCGGGAAGACGGCGCCGCTGAACAGGTACAGGGCTGCGGCGGCGGCGTCGCCGGCGAACCACGGCTCGATGCGCAGCGTCAGCGTCCAGGTCCCGAGCAGGACGCCCATGAAGCTCAGGCAGACCACGCCCAGGGCCAGCGCCGCCAGGAACAGCGGCCAGTCCGTGGTGAGCGGGTTGACGGGCACGCGGAAGAACACGATCCCGGCCGCCAGGGTGATGACCACGGCGATGGTGCCGGTGACGAAGCGCGCCACGGCGCGCCCGAACAGGTAGATCGGGATGCTGATCGGGGCGATGTAGATGTACTTGAGCGAGCGGTAGCGCTCGCGGTCGTCCAGGATCGAATAGGACGCGCCGGCCATCACCGCGCCGACGTAGACGTAGAAGGCGTTGCCCAGGTAGAGGTAGGCGTAGATCGGCGAGTCCGCCCCGGCGCGCGAGACGGCGTTGTACATGAAGACCAGGATCAGCACGCCGGCCACCGGCTTGACGACCGAGAAGACCAGGAACAGAAACGGGTCGGTCCAGTTGGACTCGATCTGCCAGCCGAGCCAGGCGGCGGGGAAAAAGGAGCGTTTGGCCGTTTTAAGCATTACCGCCTCCGATCTGTCAGCGTCCCCTCCTGGATCGCTTTGCGTTCCATGACGCCCAGCCAGTGGCGGGCGGCGGCGACCAGGACGACGGCCAGGACGGCCAGCGCCGCGATCTCCACCTGGACCGGGAGGAAACCCAGGGCCGGGCCGCTGGCGAAGACCAGCTGGCGCATGGCGTCCATCCCCAGGGTCAGCGGCACCACCGAGGCCGCCATCGCCACGGCGAAGCCGAAGCTGCGGACGGGGAAGTAGAAGCCGGACAGGAAATAGATCGGCTCCTGGAGCGCCGTGGCGATCTGCCAGGCCTCGCGCCCCCACAGCAGGAACAGCGACGCCAGCAGCATCCCCAGGCCGTAGAGGGCCGCCATGGTCAGCGTGAAGACGGCGAAGAGCTGCAGGTAGCTGGTGACGGCGAAGGGGATGCGGAACAACAGGAAGCCCAGGATGGTGATGACGGCGGCGCGCAGGGTGGTGGCGAACATGCCGCCGAACGCCATGCCGAGCAGGATGGCCATGAGCGAGTTCGGGGCCATCACGTACAGCGCCAGGTTGCCGCTCTCCTTCTCCCAGTACAACTGCGACGCCATCATCCACATCACGTTCAGCCAGAAGGCCGTCATGGCGCCGCCCATCACCACGAAGCCGATGTAATCCTCGGGCGCCTGCATGGCGCGGTAGACGTAGATATAGCCGACCGTCGCCAGGAACGGCAGGAAGGTGTCGAAGAAGACCCAGGCCTTCTCGCGCATCTGGCCGATGACGCGCGGGTAGGCGCGCGCCCGGATCGTGCGCAGGAACAGGCGCCAGCCGCGATCGGGCGTGATGCCGGCCGTGAAAGAAGTCATTGGTTAACTCCGATGTGCCCGTTCACCCCGTCACTCTGCCACCCCAGCGCCCCCTCATGCCTCCCCGGCCTTCTCGGCCTCGCTCATGCTCATGCCGACCATGTCCACGAAGACGTCCTCGAGGGTCGGTTCGCGTTTCTGCAGGCTGAGGATGCGCGCGTCGTGCGCGGCCAGCGCCCCGATCACGCCGCTGAGCACGCCGTCCGCCTCCAGGATCAGGTCCAGGGCCGACTGGCCGTCGCTGGGCGTGTGCGTCACCTTGCGCACGCCGGGCAGCCCTTCGAAGGCCCCGAGCGCGCCGTTGACGAGCGGGCTGGTCTCCAGGCGGAAGATCGCGTCGCGTTGCAGGCGCCTCTTCAGGTTGGCCGGCGAATCGCAGGCCAGCACGCGGCCGGCGTTGATGATGGCTACCCGGTCGCACAACTCCTCGGCCTCGGCCATGTAGTGCGTGGTGAGCAGCACGGTGCGGCCCGGCCGGTCCGCCAGCCACTGGCGCACGAAGCGGCGGATATCGCGGCTGGCGCCCACGTCCAGGCCCAGCGTCGGCTCGTCCAGGAAGACCACCTGCGGGTCGGTGATGAAGCCGCGCACGATGTTCATCTTCTGGCGCAGCCCGGTGGAGAGGTCGGAGGTCTTGGTGTGGGCGCGGTCGGCCAGGCCGACGATCTCCAGCAGCGCATCGATGCGGGCGTGGGTCGTTTTGGTGTCCAGGCCGTAGAACTGGCCGAACATCCACAGATTCTCGCGCACAGTCAGCAGGCCGTAGCCGGACGACTCGCCGCCGCTGACCATGTTAATGCGCGGGCGGACCTCCTGCGGCTGGCGCGCCACGTCCCAGCCCGCCACCAGGGCCCGGCCCGTCGTCGGCGCGAGCAGGGTGGTGAGGATCTTGATGAGCGTGGTCTTGCCGGCGCCGTTCGGGCCGAGCAGGCCGAAGAACTCGCCCTGCGGCACCTCCAGGTTGACGTCGGTCAGCGCGACCCGTTCCCTGGCTTCGCCTTTCTTCGCCCCGCGGATCTTGTAGATGCGTCCCAGGTTTTCCGTCCGGATGGCGGCTGGCATAGACATAGCGGTCTCCTGAGCATTGTTTGCTCTAATATAGCACGAATGTTTTATAAAACAGGAAGCGTCTCCCGTAAGCTATTTTATATTATGTCTTGAGGAGGCTCGATTGGGTGTTGTTTCACTAAGTTTTCATTCCTGATTGCTCGCCCTTTGCGGCCCGGGGTCAACCATATCACTATAATGAGCGCGCTCTAGCGGTGAAGACTGGATGAAGACACTCTATCTGATTCATGTTCATGGGCCAAACTTGTATGCCTGCCAGAAGGAGAAGTTGTATGATGCGGCGATCACTATGGACCACTCTTGTTTTGGCGCTGAGTGTGGCCGCCTATGGGCTTGGCCCCGTGCAACCGGCTCAGGCCGCCTCGGGCGACTGTACACACTTTGTGGATACCGAGGCAGCCAGTGACGGCAACGGCTCAGCCGTTTCGCCCTGGAAGGGCTTGATCGGCCGTGTGGACGGGGTCCCACCGGGGAGTGTGATCTGCGTGCGGGGCGATACCGCCGGGTCTGGCCGCATGGCCAACCTCGGCAGCGTGGTCCTGAAAACGGCGGGGACGGCCAACGCCCCCATCACGCTTCAACCCTATCCTGGCGAGAAAGTGATCTGGTACAGCTCGACTGCAAACCAGTTGATTAAGTTCGATGGCGCGGCCTATTGGATCGTGGACGGCTTCACGCTGGAGAACGGCAATCGCGGCTGGCGCGCCGTACAATTCGAGGATGGCGCCCATCATAACATCCTGCGCAACAACGAGATCCGGAATGGCCATGTTGACGGGGTGGCCGTCGTGCGCGGCTCGCCGGATAACGTCATCGCCAACAATCTGATCCACCATTTCGCCAATCCGGACACTTCCCAGGATGCACACTGCATCGTGGTCCAGCCAGACGCCGACCGGACCCAGATTCTTTCCAACACCATTCACGATTGCAGCGGCGACGGGATCCAGCTGATCAACGCCGACCCGATCACCATAGCAGAATACCCGGACGGCGTCCAGATCATCGGGAATGTGATTTACCGGGGGACGCTGTCACGCGCTGAGAACGCGCTGGACATTAAGGCAGCGCGGAATCTTCAGGTCCTGCGCAACACTCTGTCCGGCTACTTTGATGATGCCGCGGTCGTCGTTCATTATGGAAGCCAGTCCGTTCTGTTTGATAGCAACCGTGTGTTCGACTCGGCGCGCGGCTTCAGCATCCAGCCCAAGCTGGACAAGAAAATCTCCAACCTGACGCTCCGCAACAACCTGATCTACAACCTGTCGGACTATGCCATTCAGATTGCCGGGGTCGAGAGCGGCGTCGTCATCCACAATACGATCTTTGCCGCGCAACAGCAGTCGATTGCGTTTGTCGGCAAAGGTCTTGTCGGCGGCGTCATCGCCAACAACCTGGTCGTCGCAAGCGGCCAGGCCTATGTCAGTTCGCAGGCTCCGTTCAGCCAGGTGGCGATTGGGACCAACGGCTGGTTTAACACGAGCGTCGTGAGCAGGCTCAGCGCCGCGAGCGACCTGGTCAGCTCGGGAAGCCCCGGTTTTCTCAATGCCGCGGCCGGAGACTTCCGGCTCAGTCCGGGCAGCCCGGCGCGCAACTTTGGCGCCGACTATGGCGTCAGGACCGATTTCGAGGGTGAACCTCGGCCGGTCGGGTGCCGGCCCGACCTGGGGGCAGATGAGACGCGTAAGCTATGCCTCACGGCAGTCCCGCACGACGCCAGCATACGTTTGACCTGGAACCACCCCGGCGACGGCAGCCTGGCGAGCTACTCGTTGACGTACACGAGTAACGGCCAGGGCGCCGATGCCCAGGAGGGCGCCTCGCCTCTCAACGCCATACCTGCGAATGTCCAGAGCCTCACCCTCACAGGCTTGACCAACTACGTCTTCTACACCTTTAGCCTGACCGCCCGAGACGGCAGCCACGCGACGCTCTACGTGTCGCCCAGCGTAGCCGCCATGCCCACGGATCGGTTTGTGTTCATACCGCTCGTGCAGCGCAATCCGTGAATCAGGCTGCCGCGCGCTACTCGCCCCAGAAGGGCCGGGCGGGTTGAGAGAACGGCCCGGCCGCCAGAGAGTCGGCGGCCGCGGTGGAGAAGTGGCGGTCCACAAACAAGGCCAGGCCCCTGGCCGGCGGCTGGAGCGTGCCCGCGCCTGCGCCCGCGCGCCGGCCGGTTACCGCCTCCACCTGGTCCGCCACCAAGCTCGACCATGGGCCGAGCTCCTCATCGTAGACGGCGAGCCCCGGGAAAATCCGCGACCGGCTGTCCGGGTCCTCGACGGCGTTGATGAACCGCTGGGTCTTGCGGAGCGCGCCTTCAGTGTTCGACGTATAAGCCATCACAAAGGCCGCATCGATCCAGCCGCGGTCCAGCCATTCCCAGGCCGCCTGGCCGTTCCGCGACTCGCGCCGCTCGACCGGGTCGGGCGAGGTGACGCCGACGGCCGCCGAGAGGACCGCCCGGGGTGAGGCCGCCTTAACCTCAGCCTGGATGGTCTGCACCAACAGCCCGACGTTATATTCAAGCCAGGCAGCGACGCGCCCGCTGCCGCCGTCGGCGATCTGGCCGCTGCGGGTGGTGTCCAACATCAGGTCGTAGGCCCAGCCGTAGGTCGCCTGCGTCCAGGCCCGGTAGTCGGCCTGGCAGCCCGGGTAATCGAAATCCGTCCCGGGATAGTCCAGGACGTCATCATTGAAACAGATACTCCCGGTCCGGATATAGTCTAAGTGTGCGCCGTCCAGGTGGTAGTCCTCGATCACCCCGGCAATCAGGTTGCTTATGTAGGCCCGGAACTTTGGCTGCTGGATGACGGACACGCCGTGATCCACATAGCGCCGGTCGCCGGCTGCATAATAGGGTTTGAGTTTCAGCCGGAATTCTGGGAAGAGCGCATTCAGCATGTAGGGCTGAGTGAGGTCCGGCTCGGGCGCCGGCTGGGTATTGTCGGTATGGCCGCCCTGGTGAACGGCGAACCAGGCGTGGACCTCGAAATCGTTGAACGGGTCGGCATCGGCGCGGCGCGCATCCCGTAAAGCGACTAAGTACTCCAGCGCGTCGGCGTACTCGTCATCCTTGAAGCGCGATTTATTGGGAAGGCGCTCGGCGTCGGAGAAACGCGTCCGGCTGGGCTCGAAGTAGGCCGTGCCGCGGTAATAGACCAGCGCCAGGACGACGTTCAGGTGCGCCCGGTCCAGCCTGGCGATTAGTTGATCGATGTCAGCCCGGGACCGGGCATCGCGGACGGCCCACGACCACAGCGCCCGCGTCTCCGCGCCGTCGGCCGGAGGCAGGGGGTCGGTCGGGCGTTGCGGAGCGGTCGGGCGCGGAGCGGCCGTCGCCCCGTCCTCCGGCAGGGGCGCTGGCGGGCTGGTCGAAGGCGGCGTGGTCTGACAGGCCGTTATGAGCAACGCGAGCACGGCCAGTTGACGCACGGTACCCGTAGGCGGCCTGGGCATCAGCGGCTCGTCAGTTTTTCCAGCAACTGCACGTAGGCCAGGCTTTGCTGCCGCCAGTTGTAGCGCTCGTTGAACTTGCGGATGCCGGCGCTCAGCCGGTGCAACTGCGCGCGGTCGTAGTGCAGTTCCTGGAGCTTGTCGGCCAGTTGCTCCGCGCTCCCGGGCGTGAAGAACTTCACCATCGTGTCGTCGAAGTGGGCGCGGATCGCGGGCGTCTCGGCGACGAGGGCGGGCACGCCCAGGGCCGCATACTCCAGCAGTTTTGTCGGCAGCAACTCGCGCGTGAACACATCGTCCCGGTACGGCACGACGGCCAGGTCGGCGGCGATAATACGCGCCGGGAGCTGGTCGATCATCACGAACGGCTCCAGGGCAACGTGAGCCTGCAGGCCGCGGTCGGCCACCATCTTCGCCAGATCGTCTCGGAACGGGCCGCGCCCGATGATGGTCAGATGGAGGCCCGGGATCTCGCGCCGCAGCCTGTCGACGGCCTCCACCACCAGGTCCAGCCCGTAGCGCTCGAACAGGGCGCCGTGGTAGATGAGGCGCAGCCCCTCCGGCGCCGCGCCGTTCGGCGGCGCCCCGAGCGGTTTGGGGGCGTTGAAGATCTGGTCGTCGGCCAGGTTCATGAGCACCGTACACTTCCCAGCCGGCAGATGGCGCAGGTTCAGCGACTGGCGCCAGTGCTCGGTGACGGTGATGACGTGGTCGGCGAAGCGGCAAGCCAGCTTCTCCTGCAGCCGGACCAGGCGCGCCATCCAGTGCCGGTTGTCCACGCCGAAGCGGGCTGCGTAGAACTCCGGCATCAGGTCGTGCAGGTCCAGCACCACCGGCACGCCCATCAACTTGGGGACCAGGGCGCAGAAGACCAGGAAGTCCGGCAGATTGTGGACCTGGACGCTGGTGTAGCGGCGCTGGAAATGCAGGTAGGTCAGGGTGACTCCCGCCAGGACGAAGAAGGCGAGATATTCGATGAACTGGACGGCCGCGACGCGTTTCAGCGAACGCGCCATCGGCACCCGGCAGATGCGGACGCGGTGATACTCGTCGCGCGCCGGCTGGCCCGGCAGGCGCAGACAGATGACGTCGACCTCGTAGCCGTGACGGACCAGGACCTCGGCTTCGCGCATCACCCGCACTTCACCCTCCGGGTACGAGTTGAGGACAACCATGCAGTGACGGCGGGGAGCAGAAGGAGCCATGGCGTCTGACCTCAGGCTGGAGGGGCGACCGGCGCGGGGCGGGGGACGCCGGCCGCCGCCAGCCGGCGTTCGATCTGGTCCTGTTTGGTTTCCCACTCCAAACGGCGCTCGGCCTGCAGCTCAGCGACTTCACGCTCCAGCTCCCGTTCGCGCGTCTGCATCTCCCGGATGGCGGCGGCGAGGCTGGCGGCGGTGTTGTCCACGTGAAGCGTGCCCTTGTGAAAGTATTCGCGCAGCAGAGGCCAGTCGGAAGTGATGATGGGCTTGCCGAGCGAGACCGCCTCGCAGGCGCCGCGCTGCATGGTATGGTCGCGCGTGGTGAGCACGACGATGGCGTTCACCGAGCGCAGCAGGCCGAGGTAGTCTTCATCCGGCAGGAAACCTGTAAATTTGACGTTGGCCGGCCCGTTGGTCAGGTGCGCACGGTTGGCGCGGATCGGGTCGCCCGTGATCAAGAACTGCACTTCGGGCAGGGAACGGGCGGCGGCCAGGACCTCATCCAGCGGCTCGTCCGGGGCGAAGGTGTTGATCACGGCCACGCTGAAGCGGCCGTCCAGCGGGAACGGCCGGCCGGGCGGGAAGACGGCCGGGATGTCGGCGATGATGAAAGTAGGCGCGCCCCAGGCCCGCACCTGGGCCTCCAGGTGGGAGTTGGTGACGATGGTCATGACCGCGCGGCGTGAGAGGAAGGCGTGCACCGGCAGGGACCAGCGCCAGGCGCCGCCTATGAACGCGGCTGAGTGCGAGTCGATGACGAAGCGGGCGCCCCACAGCCGGGCGTACGCATATACGATCAGCGCTGCGAAGATGGGCGGGTTCTGCACGAACACCAGCCCGGGTTTCTCGCGCGCCAGGATCTGCCAGGTCTCCAGTGACTGAAGCAGATAGCGCAGGGGCGCCAGCCACGGCCGGCGCTTGAGGGCGTGCACCAGAAACAGGCGCATCCCCAGTTTCTCGGCGATCAGTTGGCTGCGCCGGCTGTGTTTGACCCACGCGATAAAAACCCGACCGTCACGCATTGTGTCTCATCCCTCTATCGCAAAGCCGCGCCGACCGCGCGCAACGCCAGCTCCACGGTCACCATCCGGCTGAGGAGCGTCTCCTCGCCAAAGTTCTCAGACCGAGCCTGGCGCACAAACTCCGCCAGCCGCGTCGGGTCGTACAGCGCCGCCGACCGCATGCGGGCATGGTCCAGCACGCCCTCGTCTGCGAGGTCGTCCAGCGTCTCCCGCCGCCAGCGCGCCAGCGGATAGCCGGCCAGCTCGCTGCGCGCCTCCGCCAGCAGGCTGCGGCCCAGCCGGCGGGCCGAGACCTTGCGGATCAACTGCTTGCCGATCCGGTACCAGTACGGGATGAAGACGGCCAGGTTGGACGCCCGCATCGGCAGGGCCGGGCCGCCGGCCGTGGTCTCCAGGCGGGCCACCGTCGGGCTGATGCGTTCCAACATCAGCCGAACCAGGCGGCTGTGCTGGCGCCAGCGGTAATCGGTCGAGGCGACAAAATCGATACTGCCCTTGAAGAATAGCGGGGTCACGGCGCGTTGCAGGCCCATGACGGCCGTGATGTGGCTGCCGGTGTGGCCCGTGGTCTTGTAGGTGAAGAGCGTGTCCAGCTTGAAGGTGTTGGGCAGGTCCGGCTGGCGCTCCCCCACTGACCGCAATTGCTCCATTAACTGCTGACGCACCGTCTCCAGCCGCGCCGGGTCGCGGAAGACGGCGCGGGTCACGGGCCGCATCAGACGGAAATCCACCAGGCGGTCGTAGTGCACGCGCGACGTCCGGCCGACGCTCAGGTACTCCTGCTTCCAAATGGTGCCGCGCCACAGCTCGCCGCCCAGGCCCCACACCGGCACCGCATACTCGCGGGCGCGCTGATCCTGGTCCCAAAGCACGCGGCTGAGCTTGAAGACGTCCAGGTGACCATCGCCTTTGCCCACCGCGCGCGGCAGCGCCGCCGCGCGCCGCCGACCCCAGTCGTCGGGCAGGAGAAAGTGATGGTATTCCCAGCCCATCTGTCGGGCGACGGCGCTGGATAAGCGCACGTCGGCGGATGAAAGGGGACCCTGGCAATTGGCCTTGAAGGGCAGGCCGCAGCGGTCGAGCATCAGCGTAACCAGGCGCGAGTCGAAGCCGCCGGTCAGATCGGCCCACAGTTTGCCCTCGCGCGCCAGGTAGCGCCGGGTCAGTGCGCCCAACACTTCCAGGCCCTGCTCGACGGTGCGCTCCAGGCTGAGCCGCCGAATGTCGGCGTGCGGCTCCAGGGTCCAGTACCGGTCGCGGCGCTGGCCGGCCGCCGTGATCTCCACCACCGTCGCCGCCGGCAGGCGCTCCACGCCCTCCCAGAGCGTCGTCGGGCCGTAGACGTTGCCCGTGGTGAGGAACAAGGTAATACCAAACTCACTCGGCGCGGCCCGCACCGCCTGGGCGACGGCCAGCGCCGAGGTCCCGATATAGAGGCGGCCGCCGCGCTGTCCGGCGAAGACCGAGATGAAGCCGAACGGGTCCGTGACGACGGCCAGCGCGCCAGAGCGCCCGTCGTAGACGACCAGCGCGAACGGTCCGTCCAGCGCTGTCAGGGCGGCGCGACCCTGTTGGAGATAGCGAGCCAGCAGGCCCGAAAGGTCGCCGTCGGCCGGCATGTGTTCGGCGTCCAGGACGGTGCCGGCCGCCAGCAGCCACGAGCCGGTCGCCGCGTCGCGGGCCAGGCCGCGGTGAAGGGACGAGGCCGTGTCGAACTTGGCCGCGGCGCATTGCCGGCCGGTCACTTCCTGGGCCGGCTGGCCGAGATGCTTAAACTCCGCCGTCGCGCAGCGGAAGGCGGCGTAATCCGGGTCGTCGGACGCGACCGCGCTGGAAGTGCTTGCTACCACTGCAAAACCTGACATTCGATCAGCCTCGTTCCTGCATGGGCATTGGCGCCGCGCCCTTGGCGGCCCGCGCGCTCCCGCCGGTGGCCTGTCTGCCGCGGGAGGCCTCGTAGAGCGCCGCCAGCCGCTCGGCGCTCACCTCGATATCAAATTCGCGCTCGACTGTGGCGCGGCCCTGCCGGCTGAACTGCCGCGCCAGCGCCGGGTCGTGCAGCAGGCGCTGGATCGCGTCGGCCAGGGCGGGCGCGTCGTTCGGGGCCACCAGCAAGCCGTTGACGCCGTCCTGCACGAGCTCCGTGATGCCGGATAGCTGTGTGGAGACCACGGGCACGCCCATCGCCATCGCCTCCATCAGCACCACCGGGATGCCGTCCTGGTCCCGGTCCCGGCCCACCACGCTGGGCAGGGCGAAGACGTCGGCCTGGCGCAACTGCTCACGGACCTGTTCCTGAGGCAGCGCGCCCAGCAGGCGCACCCGGCCGGACAGCGCGTGGTCCGCCGCCAACCGGCGCAGGGCCGCTTCTTCCGGCCCCTGCCCAATGATGCGGCATTCGAACCCCTGACCACGCTGCGCCAGATGTCGGCAGGCTTCCACGAGGTAGCGCAGGCCCTTCTTCTCGATCAGGCGGCCGACCGCCAGGATCACGGGCGGCTCATTGGGGCCGCGCCCGGGGTCCGGCGTGAATTGCTTCAGGTCCAGGCCGCAGTGGATGACGTGCAGGCGCGCGGCAACGCCCGGGTCAGCCGCCAGGTCCGCCAGGTAGCGCCGGTTGTACTCGGAGATCGGCACGACGAACGCAGCCTCGGCCAGTTTCTCGCGCAGCAGGATCGGGTTGACGAAGATGTCGGCGGCGTGGGCCGTGAAGCTGAACGGCCGGCCGGTGAGGCGGGCCGCGATCCAGGCCACGGTCGCGGCGTTGAGGGCGAAATCGGCGTGCAGGTGGTCGGCCCGGCAGCGCTCGGCCTCGGCGGCGGCGCGGACGGCGTAGCCGAACTGCCCGAGCAGGCGCAGCCGCTCCGCCGGCCCTTCGCGGTTGAAGATCAGCACGCGCGCCAGCGTGCTCAAATAGGCGGCCGGGCGCGTGAACAGGTAGCGCAGGTGCAGCGCCGCCAGTTGCGGCCAGGCGGCCGGGAAAATGTAGAAGGTCTCGCCGATCAGGGGCTGAGCTTCGGCCGCCAGGGCGTCCTGGTCCGGCCGCCAGGTGGCGATAGTCCGGACCGTCACGCCGCGGCGGCGCAGGGCCATGACCTCGCGATACGTAAACGTCATCGTCTGAGACGGGAAGCGTTGCGAAAAATAGGCGACGGTAACCATTGGCCGGTTTCCGCGGGAGACTTCAGCCGTGCGAGGCCGTCGTGGGTGCGCGCTCGAACCGGGCGCCGCCATGCAGGATCGGCGCTGCCCCAGCCTTATTGTCGGCCTGGACCCGGCGATGGGCTAGCCGGACATTGGTCACCCACCCGTCGCACTGCTTCTCGCCTGGCGCCGCGCGGTGGTCCACGATCAACAGGTCCGTTGTCCCGTCCGCTTCAATCCTCAGGCCGGTCGCCTCGTGGGGGGCCAGCGGCTGGCCGACCGCGTCCCGCACCGGCAGGCCGGTGACGGTCACCCGCGCTTCGCCGGGCCGTGGGCATGGATAGAGCAGGGTGATGAAGCGCGCCGGGGCGGGAGCGGATAGGGAGTATTGCAGAGTGGGAGCCGGCGTTTTCTCGCCGGAGTAACGGGAGACCCAGCCCAAGATCGGGTCAACATTCCCGGACATCACGCGAGCCGTGAGCGCCGGGTCGGGCAGAGGGCAGACCACCAGGCCCGGCCCGGCCTCCAACTGCACCCGGGCCGTCGGCGTATCCTGATCGAGTGTGACCACGGCGTCAGCAGGGAAGTGATAGCGGAGGTCGAAATGGTGCTGCCCCTGGCCGGTGAGCTGATCGAGGACGACCCAATATTCGGGCTTCAGAAAAAAAATCTGACGCCGATGCGTCACCGGCTCGCGCAGGCGCTGATAGCCGTCGTGCCAGCCGTCGACAAAATCGAAGCGCGCCTGGCTGACCCACTCCTGGAGCGCCGCGCGGGCCGGGCGCACCACGTGCCAGGCGCCGGCCAGCTCGGATTGATCCAGGCCGTCAACGGTGACGGTGTTGTGGGCGGCCGTGCCCCGGAAGTAGTTGCGCCACTGATCGCCCAGGAAATAGGCGAAGGCGCCGGGATCAACCACCAGGGTCCGCCCGGCGGCGTACAGCTCGAAACTCAGGGCGTCGGCGTGGCCGTGGCTGGGCACGCGCTCGTCGCAGAAGGGGCCGCAGTCGAAGACCAGATAGGCAGCCGACCGGCCCGAGCCGTGCCGCATGATGAAGTGGCCGCTGTGCGGGAACGCCCGCGAGGCGAGGCCGGGCTGCGCGTCGCGCGCCGGGGCCCGGCGGGCGCGCTCCGGCCCCAGGAGCCAGGCCGTGGGCTCGTCCAGGCCGGCGACGGGCAGATCATCGCGGCCGAGCCAGGCGGCGCCGCCCGCCACGGCCATGAAGCGGACGTAGCTGTCGCCCAGGGACGAGTCGCCCAGCAACGGCGCTTCGCCATCCGGTTTGGTGACGTGGGCTTCAAACTCCACCATGCGCTGGAAGACGGCCTGGGCGGCGGGGGGAGCGGTCTGGCCATTGGCGTCCAGCAGGACCAGCAACTCCAGCAGTTCGCTGGCGATGATCTGGTGGTACATCGTCGCCTGCTCGGAGTGGACGCCGTCCGGCCGGACCTGTTCCTGCAATTGTCTCCAGAACAGCGCCAGACCGTCGTCGCGCCAGCGTCGGGCGGCTGCAAACTCAGGGAAAAGGAGGCCGGCCATGGCCAGGGCCTTGCTCTCCAGCAGCAAATGGTTGTTGGGCGATTGGTATTCCAGGTTGGCCAGCAGAAAGCTGCCGTGCAGCCACAGCCCGCGCACACACGCCAGCAGCGCATCGTCGTCCAGCGCCGTCAGGAAATAGTGATAGGCCCACAGCCAGACATTCAGCCGGTAGGCGACTTCCAGCACGTAATCCCAGTTGCGGTGGTCCACACCCGGCGGGTTGCGCGCCAGCCAGTCCAGCATCAGGTCGCGGAAAGCCTGCGCATAGCGCGCCTCGCCGGTGTAGGCGAAAGCGCGCCCCAGCGTGACGAAGTACGCGTGGCGGTTGAGTTCCCAGGTCCAATCCCGGTTGTTCCCCGGGCGGTGCAGCCAATCGATCTGGCCGGTGAAGGTCACCGGCGGCTGGCCGCGCAAACGGAACGTGCGCCGGCAGACCTCGTCGGCGGCGGCCAGCGTCGCGGCGCGCGCCGGGATGTTCAGGAGGGCGGCGGCGGCGGGCAGCTCGCGGGGGTTGAAGCAGAACGCGGGCTGAGTGCGCTGGCGGAAATGGGCGGCGGCCAGGCGGCGGGCCTGCACGAGGCGGCCGGCCTGCAGGGCCGCGTGGACCTCGGGCAGGGCCAGTTGCCTGAGGAAGGCGACCTCGGTGACCGCCTCGGGTGACCAGGCGCCGCCCACCCGCTGTAGATAGCGGGAGAGATAGCGCCGCCCCACCCGCCATAGATGGCGCGGCCCTTTAGACACGATCCCGCGCAGGCGTTGAGGCGTGAGGGGGCGGCCCCGGAGGCGCATGGCTGGCCTCACGCTTGCGGGCGCAGCCGCGGCGATGCGTCGGCGGCCGGCTCCGGCTGTTGGAGGAGCCCGCGGTACAACTCGATGTAACGCCGCGCGACGCTGTCCAGGCTGTAGCGGGCCTCGATGGTGGCGCGCGCCGCTGCGCCCAGCCGCGCGCGCAGCGCCGGGTCGCCGCCCAGGCGGGCCAGGGCTTCCGCCAGCCGGTCCGGGTCATCGGGCGTCACCAGCAGACCGTTGGCGTCCGGCTCAATCACGTCACGCGTGCCGCCCAGGTCGGACACCACGCAGGGCAGGCCGTGGGCCATGGCCTCCAGCAGGGCGTTGGACATCCCCTCCGAGCGCGACGGCAGGACAAACAGGTCCGACTGCGCCAGGAGCTCGTCAACCTTCGCGACCTGGCCCCAAAACCTGACGCGCTCGGTGATCCCCAGCCGGCGGGCCAGGGCCTCCATCTCCGGCCTGAGCTTGCCGTCGCCCACAATCCAGAGCTGCCAGGGCAAGGCCGGCTGCCGCCGGAGCACCTGGGGCCAGGCGGCCAGCAGCACATCGACGCCCTTCTGCGGATGCATCCGACCGATAAAGGTGACGGTCAACGCCTGCGGCTGAGCCTTGTCCCGGCGGACCGGCGGAGGGAGGTCGACGCCGTTCGGGAGGCGCACGATGCGGTCATCCGGCACCCCGGCGCCGCGCAATTCCTCGGCGCTTTCGGCGCTCAGGGCAATGAAGCGGTCCGCCTGGAGGATCGTGGGCAGCATCCAGCGCTGGCCCGGCAGTTCGTTACTGTTGATCTGGGTGAAGTCGCTGTGCCGGCCGCTGTTCGCCAGTTTGACGACCGTCTTTTTGCCCCACCAACGCCCAGCCAGCACAGCCGGGAAGGCGTGGTGGTTGAGCAGATGGACGTGGATGAGGTCGTACTCGCGCCGGCGGCGCCAGAGGTACCAGGTCAAGGATGCCAGATATAGATAACTGCCTAGTTTGCGCAGGCCGCGCACGCCGAACATGGCCCACAGCGCGAAATTGCGGTCCACCGGGACCGAGCCGATGACCTCGTGGCGCGGCGTGCCGCGATACCACCAGCCGGTGGCCACGCGGACGTCCACGCCCAGTTCAATCAGCTTGGTGGAGAGCTTGTGCGCCTGCCGCTCAGTGCCGCCGATCCACGGGTGGTATTGGCGCACCACCATCAAGACCCGGATCGGCCGTTTCTGCTCGGCGCTCATGTTTGTGTGCCGGGAGCCGGAGGTCGCCCGGGGTCAGGCGGGTTTGAGCGACCCCAGCCGGTAGGTGGCGCCGGCCAGCACCAGCAGGACCGCGGTTGGCAGCACGTGGTTGACATCACCGGTGTAGGCATTGATCAGGTAACTGGCGTGAGCGCCCCAATAGATCACCACCAGCCAGCGCATGAACGGGTCGCGGCTCTTGATTAAGATACCCGCCAGGCCAAGCGGCAGGAGCGTCAGTAAGGCCATATAGGGCACAAAACCGATCAGGCCGGACGAGACCAGGATGTTAAAGTACTGGCTCTCGACGGCGGTGTCGCGCCGGCCTTCGGCGCGGGCGATGCGGCTGAACTGGCCGTAGCCATAGCCCATCAGGGGCTGACGCTGCCATAGTTCCCACGCGTATTCCCAGCCTTCGGTGCGTCCGTTCAGAGTATTGGTGTCGCCGGACTGCACGCGCGTCCCCACCGCGCTGTCCTCGAGCCTGTTCCAGTTGATATACAGCACGGCGGCGGCGCCCGCCAACAGCACCAGGAAAAGCCGGCGGAAACGCGGGTAGAAAAACTGGATCACGACCAGGCCCGCGAGGCCCGCGATCCAGGCTGTGCGTCGGAAGGTCATATACAGACCGCCGAACATGATCGCCAGGGCTAGCACGTAGAGCACCCGCTTCGCCGTTCTCTTTTCCCGCAGCAGGAGATAGAACGTCACCGGCAAAGTGATGCCCAGGATGCGCCCGAAGTGATGCGGATGGCCGAGCAATCCGCGCAGGATGCGCAGGCCGGAGTCGCCGTACACGGTGGCGCCGCCGGCGCCCACCGGGATGAGCACCTTCCCCGTGATCTGCTCATACAAGGCGTAAGCGCCCACATAGGTGCCCAAGATCAGCAGTGCGAACAGCACACGCTGGACATCAGCGCGGTCCCGGATCAGGTTCCGGACGAGAAAAAAGACCAGCAGGGGGGCGATTTGTTGATCGAACGCCACCTGCAAGCTGCGGAAGCCGTTCGACGAGGCCAGCGCCGAGATCGACAGGCCCAGAACGTACAGGACCGCTGCGCCGTCGACCCACGTGAGAGGCGCTAGATCGCGCAGCCCGGTGGAGATGCGGGCCAGCGTCAGGATTGTCAGGAACAGGATGCCGAGGCGGGTCGGGGAGAGGTCCGGGATGCCGGCGCCCAGCGCGAAGTTGATGTACTTGTCGGCGATGGGCTGCAGGACGAGCCAGAGCAGAAGCGCCCCCAGGGGATTCTGGAACGCCAGGGGCAGGAAGAGTACGATGACGACCGCCGAGACCGTCAGGGCAGCCGCTGGCGACGTCAGCAAATGCCCCAACGTGACGCCCAGGATGACGGCGGCGATGGCGAAGAGCGGCGCCAGCCACCGGCGCGGCAACGTCAACCGCGGGAGGTTCCAGATCTGGACGTTCATGCCACCTCAAGAACGGCAGGCGGGTCGACCCGGAGAGCGTGGGTCATCGCTCGGCCACCATACACAGCTCGCGGATCAGGTAGCGCGCCAGCAGCCGTTTCTGAGCTTTGGGCCGCCCGGCGAGCACACGTTCCACCGTTGCGTAGTAGGCGAACGGCAGCCGGAAGTAGCGCCCCCTCAGGCGCCACAACCCGTAGCGGTCCGCATACCCCACTTCGCGGAGCAGGTCGCCCAGCTCGCGGTAAGTCCATTCCTTGAGGTGGAACCCTTGTGGCTCGTCGCAGAAATACCGGGACACATCATGTGGGCCGGTGAAGGCGTGCGGCGTCCGAAAGACATAGCGGCCTCCGGGCCGCAGGAGGCGATGCGCCAATTCGAAGTGCAACCGTGTGTCCTCGGGGTGAAAATGCTCGATGAGCTGATCACTAAAGACGACATCCGCGCAAGCGGCGGGCAGGTCGAGGTTGTAACCGTCATAGACAACCAGTTGCAAGTTGTCCGGCCGCTGGTCCAGAGAGCCGCTCTGATCGGAAATATCCACCCCGATCACTCGCCGGACGCGCCGCGCCGCTTCGACCGCAAACCGGCAGTCGCCGGGGCCGAATTCTACGAACACGGCTTCGGGGTGAAGGAAACGGGCAACGACGCGCAACTTGGAAATGTTGGCGGACCGGGTCAGCACGGCGCTCTCACGCCGCCTCAAGCGTGGATGGTCGGGCACCTGTGCGAACAGTTCGGTGTACATGACGGCATAGAGCGCCTGGCGTTCTTCGCGTGAGGCGGCCCGCAATCGGTCTGCAATCGCCTTCTCTACCAGATAATGCTGGCGCACCTGAGCCAGGCTCCGATCAGCGGGCAAGGGGGCTTTGAGAGCCAGGTCCATGGCCGCCTCCTTCAGAGCGATACCTTCAGCGTCTTGACCGACCGGGCCTGCGCCGCGTCGGCCGATCCGGCCAGGATGGCGGCATAGATGGCCTGGGCAACGGCGGCCTGGTGGTGCAGGGTGAATTTCTCGGCGACGCGCCGGGCGGCGGCCTGGCCGATCCGTTGCGCCCGATCGGGGTCATGGAGCAGCGCCAGGATCGTGTCGCCCAGGCGGTGGGGGTCCCGGCGCGGCGTTAGCAGGCCGGTCACGCCGTCTTCAATCACGTCTAGGGCGCCTCCGGCGGCCGTCGCGACCACTGGCCGGCCGGCCGCCATGCCCTCCAGCATTACCAGTCCGAACGGCTCAGGCTCAGACGATGGCATCACGACCACGTCCAGGGCCGCCATGAGTCGCGGGATATCGCGGCGGAAACCGGTGAACACAACCCGACCGACCAGGTCCGGTTGCCCGGCCCGCCTCTGAAGCTGGGCCAGGTAAGCACGCCCCCGCGGCGAGGGCTCCGGCGCCCCGATGATCAGCGCGCGCGCTTGCGGCTTCTGGCGCGCGATAGCCGCGAACGCCTCCAGGAAATCGTCATGCCCCTTCCACCAATCCAGCCGGCCGACCACTCCGATCAGCGGCGTTTCGGGCGGCCAGCCGAACTCGCGCCGCACGGTCTGGGCTTCCGGTTGAGGCGCGAACTCGTCCGGGTCGATGGCGTTGGGGACCACAAAACCCCTGGCCGGCGGGAGACCCTGGCGCACGCCGTCGGCGGCAATCGCCTGGGAGATGTACAGGAACGCCGCCACCGAGCGGGCGAACACCCGCTCGAAACCGGTCAGTTCGGCGAACATATGAGTGTGACAGACACAGGGCACGCCGGCCAGCCGGGCGGCCAGGATCTCGGCCTTGCCGCCGCGCAGCCCATTGTGGCTGTGGACCAGATCGATCCGCTCCGCGTGTATCAGGCGCCAGACCGGATAGACCTGACGCAGATCGTAGCGGGTAAATTGATAGGCGGATTTCAGGGAACGATAGACCTGGGCCGCGGGCTGGCCGAAGCGGGCCGCGAGTTGGGAAGCGATATCACGCCGCGCGTCAGACCGTCGTTCGGCGCCGGTCGGCGCGGACGAGCGAGGGCTGATGACCCGGACGCCGGCCGCGACCAGGCGGTCGTGGATATGGAGGTCGTTGAGGTTGCGGAACAGGACGATCGGCCGGTAACGTTCCGGGTCCAGGCCCTTGATCAGCCGGTACAGGCTGAAGGCGACGCCGCCTTTGGCGGTGTTCGCCACGAATAAGACATTGCGCGGTCCCATGGCCGATCCACGCCAGCCTCAGGTGTGCAGCGCCTTCTAGCCCAGCGCCTTTTCGCCCAGCAGCCCGCCGTCCTCGACGACCGCGGCCGCCATCTTGGGCGCCGTTGTTGCTATCCCGGCCAGGGCCTCCAGCAGGAAGGCCAGCGCCACGCCAACTGCCAGGCTGGCGACCACTACCAGGGCCAATTGGGGGAGGCTCACGCGCGGCAAAGGTCGGTTCGGCTCGTAAGCTGGCATCACCTGAATGTAACGCGCGCTGATGACCTCGTTTTCTTTCAAAGCGGCTTCGGTTTCTGTGTTCATCAGCGCGCTGTACACGTCGTCGATGCGCTTCACTTCCTGCTGCAACGCCGCCAACTGCGCGTTGAGAACAATGCGCTCCTGGAGTTCCGCCTCGCGCGTCGCGATGATCTGGTCATACGCCTGCGCGACGGCTGTCCTGCCTTCCGCCAGAGCCTGGTCCCGATTCGCCTTGGCGGCGTTGATGAGATCCTCCTGAGAGTTGAGCATCCCATCCCGCGTGCCGATGCGGTTGTCCAGTTGGAATTGGAGCATCTGGCTTTCGGCGGCGTCGCGCGCTCGTTTGGTCTGGTCGAGTTGCTGCTGGATGAACTGCCGGTTGGAGGTCAGGGTGCCGGCATTCAGCTCGCCAAAGTATTGGGCGGCGACTTCCAGCAAGGTGTTGGAGATCGCCGCCGCCATGCGCGCATCGCTGGCGGTCGTCGTCAGTTTGATAAAGTCGCTGGTGTCATCCGGCTCCAGCGTCACGGCGGCGATCAACTCGGCGGCGCTCATGTCCAGATCAAGCTTCTCGATCACCTTCCAGGCGACCGCCTCGCTCTTGATCACGGTCATGAAGTTGTTCTTGGTGTAGGTCAATTCATCCCGGGTGCTCGAGGTGCGGAAGTCCTCGAATAACCGCACCTCGGCCGGCAGCGGGGCGGTCACCTGGAACTGCGCCGTGGCGCGATAGCTTGGTTTGGCCAGATAGGAGATCAACAGCATCGTGCCGACGGCCGCTGCCACGACCAGGATGATCAGCCAGAGCCGCCTACGGATTACACGCACATAGGTCTGCAGTTCATGAAGGCTCATTCTTGTTCCGCCTCCGGTCAGCGCATACTGGCTGGCCGCATCTCAAGTGCTCGATCACCCCGGGAAAGAGATAGATATGAACGCCGGGACACGCCCGTAATTGGGGAGAGGCCAATTCACTTCTCAAGGTTTATATGCCGTACGAAGTATCAAGGAAATGGTTGGAATCCTCCATAGTACTTGTGTATGGCGCATGCGACTTATGGTGACTTCGGCCGGAACCAGGCCGACCCCTGGCCGGCGGCGGCCAGAGCCTCCAACCGGGCCTGCACCAGCCGCGAGATCAGATCGACGCGCTGATCCCAGGTGTTTTCCGCCGCGAGCCGGCGGCGCTCGCCAGCCTGGGCCGGTCCGTCCTCGGCGATGGCCCGGTCCAGCATGGACAAGAAGGCCTCGGCTGTGTCGGCGATATAGACGGCATGCCGGAAACCCTCCAGCGCCGGCATATCGATCGTCACGACCGGCTTCCCGGCCGCCAGGTACTCATACAGTTTGAGCGGGCTGATATTGCGCGCTTCCTCGCCTGGCCGGTAGGGGATCAGGCCGACGTCAAAGGCGCTCACGTAGGCCGGGACCTGATCGGCCGGCTTCTGGCCCAGGAAATGGACATTGGGCCGGGCGCGCAGCCGCGCCAGGTCGGCTTCGCACCCCTTGTCCCAGACGGAGCCCACCAGCGCGAGGGACCAGTCCGGCCGGTGTTCCGCCACCTGGTCCAGCAGCCGCAGGTCGAGCCGGAGGCTGGTGTGGCCGACGTAACCCACGATCGGGCGCGGCAGGCGGCGGATATCGTCCGGCGCCGCCTGGCCGGCGGCCCGCAGGCGTTCATAGGCGGCGTAGTCCACGGCGTTCGGCACCAGCACCGTCTGTGGATTGAGGCGCCGCTTGGATTCCAGCAGGGCCGGCGAGGTCACGATCACCAGGTCGGCGCGGGGCAGCAGCCGTTGCTCCTCGGCCTGGACCGCTTGCTGTTCCTTCGCCGTCTGGTGCCGATAGGCCGAGTATTCGTCGACGACCTGGAAGATCACCAGGCGTTCGCCGAAGCGGCCGACGAGTTCGGCGTCGCGCGGCTGATGCACCCAGCTGATCGGCCGGCGGACGCCCAGGCGGGCCAACGCCTGGCGCAGCGCCAGCCCGCGCAGGCCGCGCAACAACTCGCGCAGCCCCGCTTTCTCCGTGCGCGGCGCCCAGACCGGATGACGGTAGACCCACAGCCCGTCCGCGACCTCGGCGAGGTGTTCCAGGCGAGGGCGGCGCCAGGCCTCCGGCGTCACCCGGCCCCGGCGTACGTCGCGCAGGTGCGGGACCTTCGGCTCCACGTAGACCACCAGGTTCTCGCGGGCCAGGCGTGAAAAGATGTGCTGGCGGTTGCGCCACAGGTCATGCCACGGCCCGATGGCAAAATGCACGATCTGGGCGCCGGTCAGCGGGCGTCCGGCGCCGTTGCGGGACGTCGTCATGGGCCTCTCACCTGGCCATCGCTATCACCGGCTCGCCCAGCGCCACTCGATACACATCGGCCAGCTGGGCGCCAATCACGGACCAGTCGAACTGGTGGGCGTAATCCAGCACCGCCGGGCGGGACCAGGCGGCGTGTTGCGCCAGGCGCAACGCGGCGGCCAGCGCGCCCGGCGCCTCGGGCGCATACAGCACGCCGACTTCGGGCGTCACAAATTCCTGCAGGTACGGCAGGGCCGGCGCCACCACGGGCAGGCCAAAGGAGTAGGCGAGCATGATGGAGCTGGAGGTGGTGATCTGTTCGAAGGGCAGCGTCATGACGTCGGCGGCGTTGCAGAAGACCTGGATCCGCTCGTCGGGCACGAACCCTGGGCGGTAGAGGATGCCGGGATGCTGGGCCTGGGCCGCGATCCGAGCGCCATACGTCGGCAGCGCCTCTTTGCCGGCGATCACCAGCCGGAGGCGCGGGTCGTCCTGGGCCTTCACCGTCTCGAGCAGCCGCTCCAGACCCTTGTACGGCGCAATCTGGCCCAGGAACAGGCAGACGAAGGCGTCCTCCGGCAGGCCGAGTTCGGCGCGCGCTGCGGCCCGGGAGATCGTGTCCGGGTATTGCCCGATGTAATTGCCTAGCGGCACGCGGAAGACAGCGCGCGTGCGGCCGTAACGCCGGGCGACTTCGGCCGCCGATGAATGGCTGTGGACGTGTACGGCGTCGGCCACGCGGAAAATCAGGTTGTGCGCGCGGTCGGTCAACTGATGGTGGAACCGGTCATGCGCCAGGTTGGAGCGCAACTCGTGGACCGTGTAGACGAAGCGGACGCCCTGCCGCCGGGCGACCTGCAGGGCCAACCACAACTGCGCGTAGAGCCAGACGGCGCGCACCGGGCGCGCCACCCGGTTGCTGCCCAGCTTGTACAGGACCCGGCCTGCGCCGTGCGCGTTTGGCCGCGCCCAGGGCCGGGGGTTGACGTGGCCGTCAATCCAGTGGAGGTGGGCAATCCGGCCCGGCCCGCCGTGCGCCAGAGTCCAGCCCAGCGTGAAGTAGGGCAGCAGTTTCACCGGCCCGGCGCAGTGCGGCTCGATGGATCGCAGCAGCCGGCCGACGTAGGGATTGGCTTGCGGTGTGACGTGCGCGAACAACGTGACGTGCATGGCGACTGACCGGGGGCTCGGGCCGCTTACTGCGGGGCGGATTTGGTGAGTGTCTCTTCGTGCTGCGCGAGGCGGACGTGCGGCGGCAGCAACAGTTCCCGCCCGGCCCGCGCCAGATCGCGCCACAACAGGCGACGGTGCCGGCGGACCCAGCGCGCCAGGTGCTGGAGGCAGGCCAGCCGCTCGGACGCCGGCAGAGGGTTTTCCAAAATCGCCCGGAGGTACTCGCGCAACAGACGCCACTGCGGCAAGGTGATCTGGCCGCGCCGCCGGGGGTCGTACCAGGCCGTGTGCAAATGCCGCAGCCGGTTAGGCACGGCTGTCAGTTGGCCGGGGTGTTTGCGGCGCAGGAAGAGGTAATCCGGCACTTCATGGAAACGCCCGAGCAGGCCCAGACGCGCCAGCAGGGTTCGGTCGGCGGCGGCGTGCGCGGCAATCAGCGGGGTGCGGGCCAGCACCTCGGTCCGCATTACGCCGAACACCTGAAAACACCAGTGGTCCACGAGGATCAGATCGCGGAATCGCTCCGATGGGCGCGGCGCGGCGGTCGCCAGGCGGATTTCATCGCGGCCCTGCGCCAGCCCGTTCTCGTCGATGTGCATCGTGCGCGGATGCGCCAGGACCACGCCGGGGTCGCGGTCGAGCGCCTCCACGCAGCGCTGCAGGAAGTCCGGCGCGCAGACGTCGTCGTGCGCCGCCCACTTGAAATAGGGCGCGGCCGCCATTTCAAACGCCAGGTTGTAGTTGCGCGCGGCGCCCAGGTTGACGGCGTTGCGGCGGTAGCGGACGCGCGCATCCCGGGCGGCATACGTCTGGCCGATCTCGGCCGTGGCGTCGGTGGAGGCGTTGTCGGAGATGATCAGCTCGAAGTCCGTAAAGGTCTGCGCCAGGATGGAGTCGACGGCCTGCCTCAAATAGCGCTCGCCGTTGTAGACCGGCAGGCCGATGCTCACCCGGGGTTTAGCCGCGCTCATCCCGTTGCTCCTCCACGGCGCCGCTCAGGCGCACAGCACTTCCGGCGACAGGCCGAGGCCGGCCAGCGCCTGCCGGATCTCATCTCGGTAGACCGGGTTCATGACGACGACCACGTCCGGTCGATATTGCGCCAGGGCCTCCGGCGCCACAATCGGCTGGCCGGTCCCGGCCACGTACCGGCCCTGTTTGCGCGGGTTAATATCCACCACGTACTCGACGCTGCTCTGATCGGCGAAAGTGTTCAGGAACGTGACGCCCTTGGACCCGGCGCCCCAGAGCGCGGCCCGGCGGCCGGCCGCCTCCCAGCGCCGCAGCTCGGCCTCCCAATGCGCCCGCTTGGCGCGGTAGTGGTCGGCGAAGGCCCCGGCTTCGGCCAGGACGGCGGCGCGCGTCGGATCGGGCGGGGGGCTGGCGGCTACGCCCGGCCGCGCCTCCAGCGTCAGGAACTGCCCGGCGTAGGCCTCGGCGACGGCGTCCACGGCGAAGCCGCAATCTGCAAACAAGCCGGCCAGCGAGCTGGCGCTGAAATACGAGCAATGCTCGTAGATCAGGTCCCAGATGCCCAGATCGCGCAGGGTGTAGCGCACGTTCGGCACTTCGCAGAAGATCACGGTGCCGGGCCGGTCGCCGACGGCGCGCCGGATGCGGGCCAAAAACTCGCGCGGCGCCGGGATATGTTCTAGGACGTGCCGGCTGCACACCAGGTCGGCCGGATGATGGGCGTAACGCTCGGAGTAATAGTCGGGGATGATGGTGAACGGCCGTCCCTCCGCCGCGCCGTCCGGCCCCGGGCGGTAACTGGGGTCGAAGCCCAGGCCGGTGTTGCCGCCGCGCTCGCACAGCAGGGCCAGGAAGTCGCCCTGGCCGCTGCCGATCTCCACGATGGTCTTGCCGCGCAGGCCGTGGCGCGTGATCAGGTCGTCGGCCAGGGCTTCCGCATAGGCCTGGAAGCGCGGCGAGAAGTGCAGCGAGTTCTCGTAAGCCGGGGTGTACGCCATGCGGGCCGGGTCGAACGCGGCGTTGTAGACGTGCGCGCACGTCCGGCAGACGCGCAGGGCCAGGTCGCCGCGCGCCGCCTCCCGGGCCGCCGCGCGGCTCGGCCAGAGCACGTTGCAGTACACGGGCACCGACCGGATCGTCACCACGTCCTGCGTCTCGGCCGACCCGCACACCGGGCAGTCAGACGATGCTGCGCTCATCGCCCAGTACTATCCGACCGGCCACAGCTCGGCCGCCACGCCCAGCCGGTCCAGCTCCACCTGGATCTCGCGGCAGTACACGGGGTTCATGACGATGACCACGTCCGGCCGGTCCGCCGCCAGGCGCTCCGGGCCGACGATCTCCTGCCCGGTCCCGGCCATGAAGGTGCCGTGCTTGCGCGGGTTGATATCGACCACGTACGGGATTTCGTCCCGCAGGCCGAGGGTCGTGAGGAAGGCCACGCCCTTGGAGCCGCCGCCCCAGATCACGGCCCGCCGGCCGTCGGCGCGCAGGCGGTCCATCTTCCGGCGCCACTCGCGCAGCGCGCGCCGGACGTTTTCGGTAAAGAGCGCCACCTCGGCGGCGATGACCTCCGGCGTCTCCTCCTGCGCCAGGGCGGGCGGGGCCGGGCGCTGAGCCTTGCCCACGCGCGGCCGGGCCTCGATCATCAAGTACTGGTCCTCGTAATCCGTCCACAGGTCGAGCACGTCGAAGCCGGAGCGCCGGAAGAGGCGCGCGAGCGCGCCGGGGCTGAAGTAAGAACAGTGCTCGTAGTACACGTCCCAGAAAGCGGCGTCGCGGAGGAGGCGTGTGGCGTTCGGGATCTGGAAGAAGACCACGGTCTCGGGCCGGTCGCCCACCGAGCGGCGCACCGTGCCCATGAATTCGGCAACCGGCTGGATGTGTTCGAGCGTCATCTTACAGCAGACAAAATCGCCCTGATAGGTGACATATTTCTCAGAATAAAAGTCGGCGATGAAGCGCAACTGGTCACGGGCAGGCCCGTCGAGCCGGCCGTCCACGTAGGCCGGATCGAAGCCGACGCCGCGGTTGCCGCCCAGCTCACACAGGAGGGACAGGAACTCGCCCTGCCCGCAGCCGATCTCGATTAGGTCCTTGCCGTGCAGGTCGTAGCGTTCGATCAGGCGCTCGGCCAGGCGGCGGTGGAAGGCATTGAAAGTGGCTGAATAGGCCTGCGTGGCCTCATAGCGGGCTGAATATTCATGCAGCGCCGGGTCGAAGGCGGTGTTCCAGATAAAGCCGCAGGCCTGGCACAGGCCGAGCGCGATCCGGCCCTGGGGATACTCCAGGGCCGCCTGGCGCGTCTCCAGCAGCAGCACGCTGTGCGCCGGAGCGTTCTCCATTTTGTAGAAGATGCTGCGAGCCGAAGCGCCGCAGCTGGGGCAGGTATTGCGCACGGACATGATTGGTTCAGCAAGCTCCTCTCGGAATAACCCGGCGCAGGCGCGCCGCCCGGGGCGGTCGCGCCGTGTCGCCGGCCGCGCGCGGCGGATCTTCAGGCGTGCGTCACTTGATGATGAGGGGGGCGTACACCTTGAAATTGCCGGTGATGGGGATCCCGGGGATGACGGTGATGGCCACGGTCTCGTTGTCGCTGAGCTGACCATCCGACACGCTGAACGTCATCAGCCGGCTGCCCAGGTCGCCGGCCGCCGGCGTCCAGATAAAGCGGCCCGAGGTCCCATCGAGGGCGGCGCCCGCGGGCAGGCCCGTGGCCGAGAAGAGCAGCGGGTCCGCGTCCGCGTCGCTGGCGGTGAGGGTGAAGGCCAGGGTGGTCCCCAGCGCCACGGTCCGGTCGCCGATCGGGTCGAGGACCGGCGCCTGGTTGGGGGGCGCCAGCGTGAAGGTGGCGGTGACGGTCTTGGCGCTGGTCATCGTGATCTGGGCCGGGTTGGCGGCGCCGGTCAGGTCGCCGCTCCAGCCCGAGAACCGGTAGCCGGCGCCCGGCGCGGCGGTCAGCGTCACGGTCTCGCCGGCGGCATAGCTGAGCTTCTCCGGGTTGATCGACACGCTGCCCTGGCCGACCACGCCGGTCTTGAGCTTGAAGGGCGGCAGGGGCCGGCGGGCGGCGAGTTGCTCGCCCAGCGCCAGGGCCGCCTCCGGGCCGCCGGTCATGCCGAACAGATAGCCGGTGTAGGGCAGCTTGGACTGGCGGTAATAAGGCAGGTGCTGGAAGCCGTAATTGCCGATCAGCTTGATGATGTCGACCGCGCCGATAGGCATCACGCGCCCGTAGCCGTGGCCGCTCACGGGTTCGTAGAGCGCGCCGACGAAATAACCGTTGCTGTTGAGCGAGCCGCCGTCGGCCGGATCGTTGTAGCCTTCGCCGGGATGACGGTTGTAGTAACTCGCCGGGTTCAGGACGTAGCTCCGGCGCCAATCGGCGCCGCCGGAGAAGACGTAGTAGCCGCTGCGCGTCCGGCCGGGCGCCCCCAGGTCCAGGACGTCGACGCTGTGCTTGAGATAGTCGATTTGTAAGTAAGCGCCTTCGGAGAAAATGCTGACATCCTGAGCGATGGCGCCGTTGTCCCACTCCAGGTGGACCGTCTTCTTGTCCGGGCCGGAATACTTGAGGACGGCCGCGGTCATCACCCCGCGGCCCCCGGAACCATCCAGGTAGTTGCCGGCCTGGTCCTCGTTGACGCTCTTCAAGACGAAATCGATGATGGGCGTTTGTTCGGGCGGCCCGGCGACATAGGCGTAGCGCACGCGCAAATCAGGGTTCTCCAGCGTCACCTGGAGACGACCATTCGAGTCGTAGCGGATGAGGACCGAGCCCCAATCTGACGCCTGAGCCTGAGTCGAAGACTGCGGGGCTGCCAATACGGCCAGCAGTATCACAAGGGCGAGTAACTGCCGAAAGAAACGTTGCATAAACTTATCCTCACTCCCAGCATAGACGATCCTCATCTTGCTCGTAAATAGGAGCAGGACCCTACCAGGCTATTCATGCCAGCTTCGGCGGTTTAAAGAGTGCGGTTTCATCGAGATTTTATAGTAAAATCGGACGCCGCCCTTCTGCCAGACAAGACGGCCGCACTGTCGGTAATCTCGACGGTGCGGCCGTGTGTAGATACGGTCGAGGTCTGGGCGTGCGGCTACGGCCCGCGCGTCACCACCGGTAAGAAGACCTTGTTGTCGCCCGTGACCGGCACTGCGACGACTGTGATCTGGATCGTCTCACCGTCCGTCAACAGGCTGTCGGAGACCGTGAACGAGACGGTGTGCTGGCCGACCTGACCGGCGGACGGCGTCCAACTGAAGGCGCCGGTCGTCGGATTTAGGGTTGCCCCGGCAGGCAGGCCGGCGGTCAGGTACGTCAGGGGGTTGTTGTCCGCGTCGCTGGCCGCCAGTTGGAATTCCAGCGTCTGCCCCAGTGTGATCGTCTGGTTGCCGACCGGGCTCAGCACCGGCGGGCGGTTGCCCACAGTGAGGGTGACGATTTCCGAGTCGGTCTCCAGGCTGTCCGAGACCGAGAAGGTCACCGGGTGCGCGCCCACCTGGGCCAGGGTCGGCGTCCAACTGAAGGCGCCGGTCGTGGGGTCCAGAGATGCGCCGGCGGGCAGGCCGCTGGCGCTGTAAGTCAGGGTCTGCCCATCGCCATCCGTCGCGCTGAGGGTGAAACTCAGCGTGGACCCGTTGAAGACCTCCTTGTTTCCGATCGGGGTCAGCACCGGCGGCTGATTGACGAGCATGGTCTCAGGCGCGCCGACGGCCAGCGTGAGGTCGCGATAGGCCGAGCGGAGGGTCTGCGGCGCCTGGGCGGCGTCCTCGACCAGCCCGATGGTGAAACGGTTGGGGGTCTGGCTCAAAAGCGGCTGGCAGGGCGTGCAGGGATCGTTGCCGCTGCGCCCGAAGCCGAAGACGGTCATGGCGTTGTTCATCTGCCAGAAGGTATCGGCCAGGTTGTCATCGGTGTGCTGCACCGCGAAGAGGACGCGCGGGGTCGCGTCATCGCCGAAGTACACCCACTCTTCGTTCGGGATGTCGGCGTTCCAGGTGCGTACGCTCGCGTCGCCGACGTAGCGTTTCACGCCGTCCGACAGGACGAAGTAATCCCGGTTCTTGTTGAGCTGGCCGTAGGGCGTGCCTTCATACAGGAACCAGTAACCGCCGCCGATCTGGTTGACGGTCAACGTGGCGTAGGTCGGGTAGATCGCCCACTGGAACGCCCATTGCCCATCCTTGGACGTCGAGCTGAGGACAGTCTTGAGCGGGCCCTGGCTGGCGAGCGTGGTGGCGGCGCCGGCGCCGCCGGGGTGGGCCACGTCGTCGCTGAAGTTGGGGATACCGCGGTACTCGCCGGACGCGCCGCCGAGCGGCCGGTAGCTGATCCAGTCGATGCCCTCGACGTCCTCCAGGCCCGTAAAGGCTGCGCCCACGGTGTGGTAGTAGTACGTGCCGGCGCGTGTCTGGACGCGCAGCGTGTGCTCGAGGTCGTACGTCAGCCCGGCCGTGGCGACGACCTGGGCCGGGACGGCCAGAGGCGTGAACGGCCCGTTGCCGACCATGTCGAAGTAGACGTGGAAGGTGCGCGTGGCGTCAGCGGGCGTGACGCCCGTCAGCAGGAAGACCAGCGTCCCGCGCGCCTTGGTCGCCGCGTCGAAGTCCGCGTCCGGGTCAAACTGAAACGGCACGGCGTCGTCGAGGATGGCGCCCAGCGCGTCTACCTCGACCACGCGCAGCGAATTCAGGTCCAGCGGCCCGGACCGCCCCAGCGCAGCCAGCAGGGCCGTGAAGTCCAGACGGGCCTCGGCCGGTTTGTCGTAGCGCTCGGTGCCGGCGGCGCCGGCCTGCACCGTCACGCGGAAACGCCGGCCGCCGGCCCACCAGTTCGCGGGCGCCGGCGAGGGCGGCGCGTCTTGCGTAAACGTCGCCGTCACAATCCGGTCGGCCGTCATGGTCACGACCACCGGGTTAGCCGAGCCGGTGACGTCGCCGCTCCAGCCGGCGAAGGTGTAGCCCGGCCCGGCGGTCGCCGTCAGCGTGACGGTCTGGCCGGACTTGTAGCGCGGCAGGTCCGGGCTGGCGGCCACGGCGCCGTTGCCGACCACGTTGGTCGTCAGCGTGTACGGGTTAAGGGTGAAGGTGGCGGTCACCACCCGGCTGCCATTCAGGGTCACGGCCGCCGGATTGTTGGTGCTGTTCAGGCCGCCGCTCCAGTTGGCGAAGCTGTAGCCCGGCGCCGGCGCCGCGGTCAGCGTGACGACGGTGCCGTAGGCGTAATCCTGCGTGTCGAAGCTCTTGGTGACCATCCCCTGGCCGACGACGGGCACGCGCAGCGTGTACTTGTTCTGGCCGTCAATGTCGGCCAGCTCCTGGCCGTAGGGCGCGAGCTCAGCCGGCGCATCGTTGAGGGCGAACAGGTAGCCGGTGTACGACTGGTGGATCTTGGGGTAATACGGGAACCACTCGAAGCCGTGCGGGACCGTGGCGCCCTGGCTGGTGATCTGGAGCAATTTGATGATATCAATGGCCGACACCGGCATCACGCGCCCATAGCCGATGCCGCTGCTGGGCCGGTAGATGCTGGCAATGAAATAGCCGATGCTCGTGTTGAAGGCGTTGTAGCGCAGCGAGCCACCGTTGGACGGATCAGGCTGGCCGGTGGAGGGGCGCACCTCGGCGCGGTTGTAGTAGCTTTCAGGATAGAGGAGGTAACCGAGCGGCGCGGCGCAATCCAGCCAGCACGCGTTGCCGTAGATCTCATACGTGCCGGTGGACTGTCCGCCCGGCATGCCCTTGTCCACGATGTTGACGCCGTACTTCAGATAGTCGATGCGCAGGTAGCGGCTGTCCGGGTAGATGGAGACATCCTGGACCATGACATCAACGCTGTCGAGGTTGTCCCAGAACAGGCGCACCGTTTTGCGGTCCGGGCCGTCGTACTTGACCCAGGCGTTGACCATCAGGCCGCGCTGGGAGCTGGTGGTGGCGTCCAGGTACCGCCCGGCCTGATTGCCGGCCTGGTCGATTGAGATCGGGTTGCCGTTGCGGTTCTGCTTCAGGATGAAATCCAGGATGGCCGTCTGCGGTGGGGCGGAGCCTTCCTGATAGTATCCGTATCGCACGCGGATCTGGCTGTTCTCCAGGACGACTTCCCAGCGGCCGTTAGCGTCCAGGCCGGCCGTGATGGTGCCCCAGTCAGTGTCTTGCAGTGCGGCGGCCGGGGGCGCCGCCGCGCTGGGCGCCGCCGGCCGAAACAAGACGCCGGCTAAAG
>DAOUAB010000102.1:0-5969 GCA_034434015.1 Anaerolineales bacterium | reverse complement strand
CGGCGAGCGCACCCGCGTCGCCGGCCGCTGTGACGGAAAACCGGCGGCGTGGAAGACGCCCTGACGGCTACAGTGTGATGACCTGATCCGGCGGGTTCCCGGCCAGGGCGTCGTACAAGTCCGGGAAGCACCCCACCTGCACGCCGGCGACCGTGTCCCGCCCGCGGCACTCGGCCGGCTCGGTGCGGCCCTGGCCGGACGGGTCGCACCAGCGCGGCTCACCCTCCGCCAGGCCGCGCTCCAGCGCGCACATGTCGCATATCATCAGCAAGGTGCCCTGCGCCTGCGCCAGCCGGGCCAGGCGCTCGCCGAGCGGGTCGCCGCGCCGCAGGACGAACACGTTGTCGTCGAAGAAGAACATGCCCACCACCTGGACGCGGTGGGTGCCCGCCTCCAGTTGGGGCAGGATCATCTGCCCGAGCTTGTAGCTGGCCGCGCGCGGCGTGGCGAAGACGTAGGCCACTTTCATCGTCAATCTCCTCCGGGGGGTGCGGCCTGCGCGCCGGGCGGCGTCACGGGTAGCGCCCGGCCAGCATGTGCCGAATGTCGGCGGCGATAGCCTCGCCGGCCGTGCCGTGTGGATAGACGACGCGGACGTAGCCGTCGCCGTCGAGCGCCGTGATCGTGGCGGTGTGGTTCACCAGATACTGCGTGGCCGCTGAACCGGCGACGCGCTCGTAGTAGATCCCGAACGGCGTGGCGGCCTCGGCGACCTCGTCCGGCGTGCCGCTCAGCCCCAGAAAACGCGGATCGAACCGGCGCACGTGCTCGGCGATCAGGTCGGGCGTGTCGCGTTCGGGGTCCACGCTGACCATGATCACCTGGACCCGGTCGGCCTGGGCGCCCAGCGCCTCCAGCGCGCGCTTCATCATGGTCAACGACACCGGGCAGACATCCGGGCAGAACCGGTAGCCGAAGAACAGCAGCACGATCTTGCCCCGGAAGTCGCTCAGGCGGACCCGCTGACCGCCGGCCGTGGTCAGCGTGAAGTCCGCGGCCGGCGCGTTCGGCTCGAGGACCAGGCCGTGATACTCCGGCGGCGCCAGCAGGCGCGCCGCGGCGGCCCCGGCGCCCACCAGCGCCAACCCGACGACGACCCCCAGGATTAAGAGACGGACTCGAGACATCAGGACCTGCCTGGCGCCTGAGCCGGATCAGCGACCCGGCCCAGGCGCGGGGATGGACGGGTTACGGCTCGCGGACCTCGGCCTCCAGGGTCACGGCCCCGGCCTTCTCGAAGGTGAGCGTGAGCTTCACCTTCTCGCCGGCTTTCAGGTCGCGCGTCAGGCCGATGAGCATCACATGATAGCTGCCCGGCTTGAGCTCTGCCTGGCCGTTGGCCGGGATGTCGATGCCATCCACCTGGAACATCTCCATCACGTTGTTTTCCATCTTGACGTTGTGGAGTTCCACGGCCCTGGCCACATCGGACTCAGCCTTGATCAGCCGGTCGGCCTGGCGGCCCTCGTTGCGGATGACCAGGTAGGCGGCGCTGTTGGTGCCCGCCATCTCCATCCCCATGCCGCTTTCGGGCGTGCTCATCGCCATCGGCGTGGCTTCGGCGGCTATCAGGCTGGCGGCGCGCGCCCAGGCGCCGGAGAGGCGCAGGTCGCCGACGCTGGCGGAGCCGCCCGGCGCCGGGGTGGCGGCCGGCGTGCAGGCGGCCAGGAACAAGATGAGGCTCACAATTGGAACAGCGAGACGGAGGCGCATCGCAAAACTCCTTATGGGCGTGAACGATGAATGTTAAACGAACGCTTCTCCGGCCGTCGGCGAGCGGCGGCCGGATGAGGACGAAGGGCTGGCGGCGCAGGCCGCGGAGACGGCCCGGGATGAGGGTCAGGCCGGGAGGCGCGGGGGAGGCAGCGGCGGCGCAAGGCTCACGCTGGCGAAGACCAGACGGCGCTCGGCCAGACACAGCCGGGGCGCGGTGGCCGCCAGCCAGGCCAGCAGGTCGGCCAGCGCCAGGAGGGGTTGCGGCAAAGCCGGCGCCATCGTCGTGACGAACAACTGCCGCCGCTGGTTGTGGTCGTGGTGGTGATGGGGATGGTGCAGCGTGTCAGCTGGCTCCGCCGACAGGCGGGCGACGTCGCCCACCAGCCAGTAGGGACACAGGCCCGGCTGAGCCAGCCAGAGGTAGGCGGCCAGAAAAGCCGACAGCCCTATCACACTGCCCCGGATTAATCGGCCCATAACAGCCCGAATTGTAACCGCAAGTCCTGCCGGGCGGTATGATCGCTATCAACTGACGCCGCCCGACCGGGAGCGGCCGTCAACTTATGAAGCGGGAGTCCCCAAAATCCTGACGCCCACCCGGCGGCGCCCGCTACCGTGCGGTGGAGCAAAAGTCCGTTACAATAGGTAGCGAGTATTCCTGTTGCAGCGCGCAGGTTGAGACGCTGCTGGCCGAGAAGAACAGGACCGCGGCGCGCCAGCGGCTGGAGATCTGGGAGTCGGCTTACCCTGCCGACCATCTGATTGATCACTTCCGCGCCCGCGTGGTCGGCGGTCCGCCGGGTTGGCTGACGCGCCGCCCGACCAGCCGGCCATAAGCTTGCCCGGGCGACGCCGCGGCCGCTCCGCCCGGGACCTTTCAGGATGACGCCATGCCCGCTGCGCGCAAACGCTCCGCTAAGAAACCCTCCGAACAGCCCCAGACCAACGAGACCTGGGGCGCCCTGGTCGCCCAGCTCCGCACCTGGATCGCGCCCGAAGAGGGAGCCCCTTACCGGCCTTACGGCCTGCTCGTCCTGGACCTGACCCATGACAAGCTGATGGCGATGCAGTTGTTCCCGGGGCCGCCGACGGCCGAGGAAACCGAGGCGGTGCTGGCGGACGCCATCACCAAACCAGGCCGCGGCGCCGGCAAGCCGCGCCGCCCGGCCGAGATCGTCTTCGCCGACCCGGCGCTGGCCAGGGCCCTTGCGCCCGCGCTGGCGCAGGTCGGGATCGTGGGCCGCGTCCATGATCTGCCGGAACTGCGCGACGCCATCCGCGGGCTGGAGGCGCACATGCGCGGCGGCCAGCCTGAGAACCCGGGCCTGCTGTCGGTGGCGGGCGTGACGCCGGCGCTGGCCGGCGGCGTGTTCGCGGCGGCGGCCGACTACTACCGGGCGGCGCCGTGGGTGGCGCTCACCAACGCCCAGGCGCTGGCGGTGCGCATCCCGCCGGACCGCGAGTCGCCGCGCATCGTCACCACCCTGGGCAACGCCGGCGTGCAGTACGGGCTGGGGGTCTACGAGCGCTGGAGCGATTTCGAGAGAGTCTTCCTGGGCGGCGATGAGAGGCAGGCCATGATCGGGCCGGAGGGCAACCTGGTGTTGTGGTTCGATAGCGTCACGGCGGTGCCGTTCGACGACCTGGACGCGGCGCAGGCCCACGGCTGGGAGGTGGCGGATGAGCGCGCCTACCCGCTGCCCATCGTCATCCACCCGGAGGCGGGCCTCACGCGCCCCGGCCCGGATGAGCTGCGCTGGCTGGAGGCGGCTTTGCGCGCCGTGGCCCGCGTGGCGCGCGAGCGCCTGCAGCCGGACGGGCAGGGCGATTACGCGCCGTTCGACGTGACGCTGAGCGTGCCCACGCACGCGGGCGAGACGCCGGTGCGGGTGACGTACCCGGCCGGGAAGCTCGCCCTGGAACGGCGTTCGGTGGTGGGGGCCGAGTGGGAAGCGGATGAGGCCGACGACGCGGTCGTCTTCGACCGGCGGATGATGGAGAGCGCCATGGCCGGGCTGGGCGCAGCGCTGGGGGCCGTGGGCGGGCCGTCGGACCCGAAGCTGCGCGAGGCTCAGCAGTTGATGTACCGGGCCTGGGAGGAGCGCAACCCGGCGCGGCGCCTGACTCTGGCGCACGAGGCCCTGGCGCTTTCGCCGGACTGCGCCGACGCCTACGTGCTCCTGGCGGAAGAGGAGGCGGACACCGCCGCCCGGGCGCTGGACTTCTATCAGCAGGGGGTCGCCGCCGGCGAGCGCGCTTTGGGCGCGGGCTATTTCGACGAGAACGCCGGGCATTTCTGGGGCCTCCTGGAGACGCGGCCGTACATGCGCGCCCGGGAGGGCCTGGCCAACCTGTTGTGGTCCCTGGGCCGGCGCGCCGAGGCGGCGGCCCATTACCGGGAGATGCTGCGCCTCAACCCGAGCGACAACCAGGGGCTGCGCTATTCGCTCCTCAACCTGTTGCTGGAGATGGGCGACGACGCCGGCGCGCAGACCCTGCTGGATCAGCACGACGACGGCCTGGCGGAGTGGCAGTACACGCGCGCGCTGCTGGCGTTCCGCCGGGGCGGGCCGCAGGGGGAAGCCGCCCGGCGCCTGGCCGGCGCGCTCCAGTTCAACCCGCATGTGCCCGCCTACCTCACCGGCCGCAAGCTCATCCCCAACCGCCTGCCGCCGACGATGGGCTGGGGCGATGAGACCGAGGCCCAGCACTACGCCGCGCGCTATCTCAATTTCTGGCGGCGCACGCCGGGCGCGGTGGAGTGGCTGGCGGGCCAGGCGGAGCAGGCCTCCCGGCCGCGCCAGCGCCGTGGCCGGCGCTCCGGCCGCGCCTGACGCGCCGCCGAGCCGACGCGCGCCTTGCAGCGTGATCGGCGACTCGGGGGATGCCGGGCGGCGGCCAGCCGTTATAATGAAGGCTCAAGAGACACCCCCGCCATGACCAGCGACATGCGCCGCCACGCCATCCGCGCGGCCCAAGCCCTGATCGACGCCCGGCCCGTGTTCCTGGACACCGAGACGACCGACCTCGGGCCGACGGCCGAGATCGTCGAGATCTGTATCCTGGAGCACGACGGCCGGCCCCTGGTGGACACGCTGGTGAAACCCATCGGCCGCATCACGCCGGGCGCCCAGGCCGTGCACCACATCACCGCCGCCATGGTCGCCCGCGCGCCGTCCTGGGCCGACATCTGGCCGGAGGTCCAGGCGGCGCTGGAAGGCCGGCGCGTGGCCATCTACAACGCCCCGTTCGACGTGCAGATGATGCAACAGTCGCACGCCCGCCACCGGCTGCGCTGGCAGTCGCCGGCCGAGGACTTTGTGTGCCTCATGCGGTTGTACGCGCAATATCATGTCTCCGGTCGTTGGCAGACGTTGGAGGCGGCGGCGCGGCAGTGCCGCCTCCCCATCCCGGCCACGCATCGCGCGCGCGCCGACGCCGAGTTGACGCGCGCCGTCCTGCAGGCCCTGGCCGCGCGCCCGGCTCGCTGAGGCGCCCGGCCGCTGTCGGTCTCGCGCTCGCCGGGCGGCCCGAATCTCCTACTCGCGCCCAACCTGACTGGCCTTACAATGGGGCGCGACTGGTCCGCGTCTTCAGCCATAGGAGGTCATCCTTGAAAGTCCTTGTCACCGGCGGCGCCGGCTACATCGGCAGCATCACGGCCGCCGAACTGCTCCAGGCCGGCCACGAAGTGGTCGTGTTCGATAACCTCTACCAGGGGCACCGCGAGGCTGTGCCGCCCGGGGCGGCCTTCGTGCAGGGCGACCTGCGCGACCAGGACGCCGTGGGCCGGCTGTTCCAGGAGCACCGCGGCTTCGACGGCATCCTGCACTTCGCCTCGTTCACGCTGGTGGGCGAGAGCATGCAGCAGCCGCTCAAGTACCTGCGCGAGAACCTGGTGGCGGGCGCCAACCTGCTGGAGCAGGCCGTCCAGCACGGCGTCGGCCGCTTCATCCTGTCGTCCACGGCCAACCTGTTCGACGACCCCGAGCGCATCCCCATCGAGCCGGACGAGCGCATCGTGCCCGGCTCGCCGTACGGCGAGTCCAAGTACTTCCTGGAGCGGACGCTGTACTGGTTCCACCGCATCCACGGCCTGAAGTACGCGTGCCTGCGCTACTTCAACGCCGCCGGCGACACGCCCGACCGCGGCGAGCACCACGAGCCGGAGCTGCACCTGATCCCGCGCGTGCTGTCCGTGGCGCTCGGCAAGCTGGACAAGATCACCATCTTCGGCGGCGACTACCCGACCA
>DAOUAB010000101.1:0-18517 GCA_034434015.1 Anaerolineales bacterium | reverse complement strand
GCAGTCCAAAGGCCAGCAGCGGCAGCCAGGCGCGCCGGTCGGAGGCCGAAGGCAGCATCGAGTTGCTCACCGCGAACAGCACATACAGCCAGATCCAGGCGTCCGGGGCCGCCGTGACTGCCAGCAAATTCTGTGCCACGCCGCCCAGGTCGCCGGCGGCCAGCGCCTGCCCGGCCGGCTCCAGGCCCAACAGGCCGTAGCCGATGCCGAGCACCGCCGCCGAGCCCGCGATCAGCGGCGCCGCCCCGATCAGGGCCTCGCGAAAGAAATCGGTCCGCTCCGTCTCCACAAAGCCCAGCCGCAGCGTGCCGTCCGGCAAGCGTTCCGGGATAACCGAGAAACGGCCGGTGCGCGCGCCGAGCAGCGTCGCCATCAGCCAGTGGCTGGCTTCATGGATCACCACGCCCGGCAACATCACCGTGGCGTACAGGACCGTGGCGATGTCCGGGCTGCGGAAGATCAGCAGCCACAGCCCCTGCAGGTGCCGATGGATCCAGCGCTCCAGCAGCACCAGCGGCACGAACGCCGCCAGGAGCCAGAGCCAGGGGACGAGGATAGCCATTCGCGGATGGCGGGTAACCGATAACCGATTTGCGCCATCCGCCATCGGCTATCCGCTGTCCGCCGGCGCGCTCTCCTAACCCGCCGCCGCTTTCACGATGGCGGCGAAGTCGGCGGGCTTCAGGCTGGCGCCGCCCACCAACGCGCCGTCGATCTCGGGCTGGGCCATCAGGGCCTGGGCGTTGGCGGCCGTCACCGAGCCGCCGTACTGGAGGCGCAGCGCGCTGGCGACCGCGTCGGTGTACATGTAGCCCAGCACCTCGCGGATGTATTGCCCCATCACGGCGTTGGCCTGCTCCGGCGTGGCGGCCTTACCGGTCCCGATCGCCCAGACCGGCTCGTAGGCGACGATGGTCCTGAGGGCCTCGTCGCCGGTCAGGCCGGCGTACGCCCCGCGCACCTGGCGCGTGACCACCTCGCCGGTCTGGCCGGCCTCGTTCTCCACCAGGTTCTCGCCCACGCAGATGATGGGCGTCAGGCCGTGAGCCAGCGCGGCCTTGACCTTCCTGTTCACCGTGTCGTCGGTCTCGCCGAAGTACTGGCGGCGCTCGGAGTGGCCGATGATCACATACTGGCACAAACCGACCAGCATCGGGGCCGAGATCTCGCCCGTGAACGCTCCGAACTTTTCCCAGTGCATGTTCTGGGCGCCCAGGCCGATCCCGGTGCCGGCCACGATGGCGGCCAGGCCCGGCAGCGCCAGGAACGGCGGACACAGGATCCGCTCCACGGTCCCGAGCGACCCGATCTCGGCGATGACGGCCCGGGCCAGTTCGGCGGCCTCGGCCGGCGTCTTGTTCATCTTCCAGTTTCCGGCAATCACAGGGGTGCGCATCTTGTCTCCTTAGTGGCCGGCCGCCTCCCGCCGCCGGCCTTTGTCAGCATCAGGGCTGGGCCGGAGGCTGCTCCGGCCGAAGAAGTTGCTCCAGCGGCGCGCAGGTCGGTGTGAGCCTGGCCTCGGCCCGCTCCTCGCGCAACTGCCGCTGCCGGCATTGGGCCTCCTGGACGACCCAGGGCGTCGGCGCCCGCTGGCCGGCCGGGTTGCGGGTGGCCGCCTCATAGCGGGCCGCTGCTTCAAGCGGCTGGCCGGCGCGCAGGAAATAGTCGCCCAGCATCAACTGCGGGCCGTCAGCCGCCGGGGCCGACCGGGCCAGGTCTTCGATCTCCGCCCGGGCCGCCTCCGGATCACCGTGAAAAAGCCGCCAGCGCTGAAGCGCCAGGTTGGCGGAGCCGTCGGCGCTCCGGGGTACGGCTTCCCGGATAAACGCTTCCGCGCCCGGGTCGGCGGCGGCGACATAGAAAGCCAGGGCCGTGTGCTCGCGCAGCTGCACAAAGACCGGCTCGCGCGACTCCGGGTTCAGCGTCAGGCCGGGCAGATAGTAACGCTCCAGCGCCGCCACCGGGCCGGCATTCAGCAACGTCTGGTCGCCGGCCGCCAGCCGCAGGCCGGGATCGTCGGGATAAGCGGTTATCGCCTGGTCGAGCAGGGCAAAACCCTGGTCGGCCTGCCCGGCCCGCAGCGCCTGCCCGGCCTCTTCCACAGCCGGTTGCCAGGCCGGGACGACGCCCGGCGCGGGCGTCGGGGGCCGGGCGGTCTCGCCGCCGGCCGCCGGGCGCGTCGGAGGCAGGGTCGCGGCCGGCGCCGTGATCGCGGCCGCCAGCGCCTGGGCGGTCTGGGTGGCGGCCTGCTGACGCTGGCGCGCGCTGTTGGCGGCGCCGGCCAATCCCAGGCACACACAGCCCACCACCCCGAGGCCGACCACGGCGTGCCACCAGCGGAAGCGATAGCCGCGCGCCTTCTGGCCGGCCGGGGCTGCACCCAGCGCCGCTTCAGCGCCGGCCGACACCTGCGTGACGCCCGCCGCCGGCGCCGTCGTGGTCGCCGCGCCGGGCGCGGTCGGGGCCACGGGCGAGACCGGCACGGCGTTGGGCAGCGCAATCACGCCGGACTCGGCCCCCGCCACAGCTTCACGAAAGGCGGCTACCATGGCCGCCACGTCGGCGAAGCGGTCGGCGCGTTCTTTGGCCAGCGCCTTGAGCAACACCCGTTCGATGGCCGCGGGCACGTTGGGGTTGGTGGAGCGCGGCGGCGGCAGCGGCGTATAGATGTGGTCGTGGATGATGGCGAAGGGCGTGTCCGCGCTGTACGGCAGCCGGCCGACCACCAACTCGTACAAGACCACGCCCAGCGAGTAGATATCGGTGCCGGCATCCAGGTCGCGGACGCCGCGGGCCTGCTCGGGGCTCATGTAGTGCGGCGTGCCGATCATCGAGTCCATCGAGAGCGTGCTCTCGCCGGCCACGGCGATGCGCGCCAGCCCGAAATCGGCCAGGTACACGCTGCCATCGGCCGCGAGCAGGATGTTGGACGATTTGATGTCGCGGTGCAGGATGCCCTGCTTGTGGGCGTAATCCAGACCGGCGCCTACCGCCTCCAGGACGCGCAGCGTCTCCTTGAGCGTCAGCCGCTCCCGCTGCAGGCGCGCTTTGAGCGTCTCGCCCTCCACAAACTTCATCACCAGGTAGGGCGCGCCGTTGTGTTCGTTATAGTCGTAGACCGGGACGATGTTCGGATGTTCCAGCCGGGCGACCACGCGCGCCTCGCGCTGGAAACGCGCCAGAAAGGTGTTGTCTTCTTTGAAGGCCGGGTGCAGAACCTTGATGGCGACGTAGCGGTCCAGCGCGGCGTGGTAAGCCTTGAAGACCGTGGCCATGCCGCCCTGGCCGAGCTGCTCCACGATGCGATATGGACCGACGTTTTCGCCGACAACGAGGGTCATGCCATCCGCTCCAGAGACAACACAGACGCCGGACAAGGCCGTCCAGCGTCTGTGAGTATGCGCCAGGAAGGTAAACGGCGCAAGCCGCGAGGTGTTATAGCGCTGTAAACGCGCAACCCGCGTGAGGCGTCCGGGCCGGCGCCCCTACCGATCCTGCAACGCCGCCAGCCCCGGCAACACCCGCCCCTCCAGCATCTCCAGGCTGGCACCGCCGCCGGTGGAGATGTGCGTGATCTTACTCGCCAGGCCGGCCTGCTCGATGGCGGCCACGGAATCGCCGCCGCCCACCACGGTCACGGCCCCGCACTCGGCCACAGCCTGGGCCACGGCGTTGGTGCCCCGGGCGAAGGCCGGGAACTCGAACACCCCCATCGGGCCGTTCCAGACCACCAGCGCCGCGCCCTTCAGCGCCGCGGCGTAGGCCGCCACGGTCTTCGGGCCGATGTCCAGGATGCGCCAGCCGGCCGGCACGCCCGTCGCCACCTCGATCGTCCGCGACTGGGCGGCGGCGTCGAACTTGTCGCCGAGCACCGCGTCCACGGGCAGCAGCAGCTTGCCGCCGGCTTTGGCCAGGATTGCTTTCGCGGTCTCGAGCGCCGCGTCCTCCACCAGCGAGTCCCCCATCTCGATCCCCTGGGCTTTGAAGAAGGTGTTGGCCATGCCGCCGCCGATCAGGACCTTATCGGCCTTGGCCAGCAAGTTCTCGATGACGCCGATCTTGTCCGAGATTTTGGCGCCGCCCAGGATGGCGACGTACGGGCGCCTGGGGTTCTCCACCGCCTGGCCCAGGTATTCGATCTCCTTCTCCATCAGGAAACCGGCGACGGCCGGCAGGTGGTGGGCGATGCCCTCGGTGGAGGCGTGCGCGCGGTGGGCCGAGCCGAAGGCGTCGTTGACGTAGACGTCGGCCAGCACGGAGAGCTTCTTGGCGAAGGTCGGGTCGTTCTTCTCCTCCTCCGGGTGGAAGCGCACGTTCTCCAGCAGGACCACGTCGCCGGGCGTCATCACGGCCGCGGCCTCCTCGGCCACCGTGCCGACGCAGTCCGGCACCAGCTTGACGGGC
Source organism: Anaerolineales bacterium (assembly GCA_034434015.1). Classification (GTDB taxonomy): domain Bacteria; phylum Chloroflexota; class Anaerolineae; order Anaerolineales; family UBA6663; genus SpSt-583. Next base: position 14,113 of record DAOUAB010000101.1, on the reverse strand, counting down.
TTGCCGAGCAGTTCGCCCAGGCGTTCGGCGGCCGGGGCCAGGCTGTACTTCGGGTCCGGCCCGCCCTTGGGCCGGCCCAGGTGCGACGCCAGGATCACGGCCGCGCCCGCATCCAGCAGATACTTGATCGTCGGCAGCGACGCCCGGATGCGCGTGTCGTCGGCGACCTTCCCATCCTTGAGGGGGACATTGAAGTCCACGCGCACAAAGACGCGTTTCTTTTTGAAGTCGACGTCACGGATGGTTTTTTTATTCATAGAGTCCCATTTCCCTTGCCGGCGCGGGTCTGAGACCCGCGCCGGCGCGCCGCGCCGGCGGCGCTAGAGCTTGCTCGCGATCAGGTTCGCCAGGTCCGCGGTGCGGACCGAGTAGCCCCACTCGTTGTCGTACCAGGTGACGACCTTGATGAAGTCGCTCTTGTCCTTGCCGAGCACCGAGGTGAACGGCAGGTCCACGGACGAGCTGTGCGGGTCGCCCTTGAAGTCGATGCTGACCAGCGGCTCGTCCACGGCGGCCAGGATGCCCTTGAGCGGGCCGGCGGCCGCATCACGGAAGGCCTGGCGCAGCGCCTCGGTCGTGGTCGGCGTCTCGATCTGGGCCGTGAAGTCCACCACCGAGACCGTCGAGGTCGGCACGCGCAGGGCGTAACCGTCGAATTTGCCCTTCAGGTCCGGGATCACCAGCGCGACGGCCTTGGCCGCGCCGGTGGTGGTGGGGATGATGCTCAGAGCGGCGGCGCGGGCGCGGCGCAGGTCGGAGTGCGGCAGGTCGAGGATCTTCTGGTCGTTGGTATAGGCGTGGATGGTGGTCATCAGGCCGCGCACGATCTTGTACTTGTCGTGGACGACCTTGGCCGCCGGCGCCAGGCAGTTGGTGGTGCAGGAGGCGTTGGAGACGACGTGGTGCCTGGTCGTGTCGTACTTGTCGTCGTTGACGCCCATGACGATGGTCAGGTCTTCGCCCTCGGCCGGAGCGGAGATGATGACCTTCTTGGCGCCGCCCTTGGTGATGTGGTTGGCCGCGCCCTTCACCACCTTGCCCTTCTTGTTGACGCCGTCCTCCTTGATGGTGAACAGGCCGGTGCTCTCGACGACGATGTCGACGCCCAGGCTGCCCCACGGGATGTTGGCCGGGTCGGTCTCCTGAAACAGCTTGATGGGTTTGCCATCCACCACCAGGGCGCCGTCGCCGACCTCGACCGTGCCGTCGAAGCGGCCGTAGTTCGAGTCGTACTTGAGCAGGTGCGCCATCGTCTTCAGGTCGCCGATGTCGTTGAAGGCGACGACCTCCAGCGATCCGGCGTACTTGTCGCGGATGGCTTTGAACACCTGCCGCCCGATGCGGCCGAAGCCGTTGATGCCGATCTTGGTTGCCATGCGGAAATCTCCTTGTGTCAGTTCAGCGTGGTCTCGAAAGCAGGTGCGGACACCTGTTCATTCGCCAAAAGATCAAAGAGCGCCTGCGCCAGCTTCTCGGCGTCGTGGCGCCACGGGCGCTGCTCGTCAATCAGGTCGGCCGGCGCCAGGCGGGGCGCGCCCTTCCTGTCGTCGCCGGCATCCAGGGGCACCCAGGTCAGCCCCGCCAGCAACTCGCCGCGCCGGCTGGTATTGACCAGCACGGTGGCGAACAGGCCCGGCCCGGTGTGCCGCTCGATGGCCCGCACATGGTCCAGGACGGAGTAGCCGTCGGTCTCGCCCGGCTGGGTGGCGGTGTTGCAGACGTAGACCTTCAGCGCGCGGCTGGCGCGGATCGCGGCCGCCAGGTCCGGCACCAGCAGATTGGGCATCAGGCTGGTATACAGGCTGCCCGGCCCGAGCACGATCAGGTCGGCCTCCAGGATAGCGCGGATGGCCCCGGGATAGGCCGGCGCATCGTCGGGGCGCAGCGACACGCGCTGGATAGCGCCGGGCGCGGCCGTGATGCGGGACTCGCCCTCCACCACGTTCACCAGCCGCCCCTCGCCTACCAGTTCGCCAACCAGGGTGACATCCTTCAACGTCGACGGCAAGACGCGGCCGCGGATATTCAGGACATGGCTCGAGACCAGCAGCGCGCGCTCGAAACTGCCGGTCACTTCGGCCAGCGCCGTGATAAACAGGTTGCCGAACGAATGGCCGCCCAGGTCCTGGCTCTCGCCCCCGAACCGGTATTGGAACAACTGCGTGATAAGCGACTCGTCGTCAGCCAGGGCCGCCAGGCAGTTGCGGAAATCGCCCGGCGGCAGCACGCCCAGCGTCTGCCGCAGCCGCCCGGACGAGCCGCCGTCGTCGGCCACGGTGACGATGGCGGTGATGTTGGATGTCCGCTTCTTCAGGCCGCGCAGGAGCGTCGCCAGCCCGGTCCCGCCGCCGATCGCCACGACCTTCGGGCCGCGCCCGCGCCGACGATGCTCGCTGACGACGTCGGCCACGTTCTGGCCGGGGCGCACAAACGGCGCGAGCAGAGTCCGGTTGATCTGCGCCACCGCCACCAGCAACAGCGCCAGCCCGATCACCCCGAACACCAGCGCCCGCAGCAGCCGCGGCAGAAATTGCAGGGTCAGCGCGCTGGCAATCGGCGGCATCGGGTCGCTGCGATAGATGTCGATGAGCAGATAGGCTAACCCCAGGCCGGCCAACGTCGCGCCGGCCAGCAACAGGCCGAGCCAGCGCTTCACGCCCATGCCGGGCACCAGCCACAACCGCTCGCGCCGCAACCGCGCCAGAACCTGACGAATGCGTGTTAGGGGCACCATGACGTGGCCGGTGTCATCATAACAGAGTTCATGTTAAAGGGTCAACGTTCCCCTTCAAATAGCACGAGTCGCCGCGCCCGGTCAGTGTCGTTTGTCATGTGCGCGCGCCGGCCTGGCCGGCCGCAACGCCTCCCCCAAACAGGTATCCCGCTTCTGGCCGGGGCGCGCCTGCCGGGGCCTTCAGCCCGGACTCAGCGCGCCGGACCGCGTCTGTATTTGATCTCCAGTTGCCGCAGCCTCTCAATTTGCCGCCGGTTCCACTCACTCTGCGCCTCGCCTTGATCAACCGGCGTGCTGAACCAGGCGTCCAGAATCTCGCGCAGGATCGGGACCGGGGTCGCGCGCAGACTCAGCGCCAGCACGTTGGCGTGGTTCCAGATTCGGGCGCCGCGCGCCGTCTCGGCGTCGCCCACCAGAGCCGCGCGCACGCCCGGCACTTTGTTGGCCGCGATGCTGGCGCCGGTGCCCGTCCAGCAGCACACGATCCCCTGCTCGGCCTGGCCGCGCGCCACGGCCTCGGCCGCGCGGCTCGAGGCCACCGGCCAATCCGCCTCGGGCGGCGCCTCCCCGGCCAGCGCCCCAAACAACATCACCTCGTGCCCGCGTTTCTCCAGCTCGGCGATCAGGGCCGCGGTCAGCTCGGTCGCCTCGTCGCTGCTCACCGCCAGTTTCATGGCGTCTCGCTCCAGGTCGTGTAGGGATGTTGGGACAGGTAGGCGTTCGTGTAGCGGAAATCCGCTGAAACCTCCCGCCCCACCCACGGCGGCAGGTCCACAGGCTGTGCCTCGCTCTCCAGCTCGACCTCGGCCAGGATCAGGCCCGCGTTCAGCCCCGCGAATTCGTCCACCTCCCAGGTCAGCCCGCCGTAGACCACGCGGTGGCGGGTTTTCTCGATCAACGTCGGCTGGCAGATCTTGTCCAGGATGAAGGCCGCGTCCTCGACCGGGATCTCGTACTCGAACTCGGCGCGTGTCAGGCCGGCGTGCCGGCCCTTAATGGTCAGATAACCGCGCCCGGCCGCCACCCGCGCGCGCACCGTGCGGCCCGGCTCCGTGCACAGGAACCCCTGCCGGACGGCAAAAGCCTCCGCGCCCGCCCGCCAGCCGCCGCCCGTCACCAGGAATTTGCGTTCGATCTCGATGCCCATGAGGTCAGCCTTCACTAAGCGAAATGGGGTCAGCCACAGATTGCGCGGATTATCACGGATCTCAATTGATCACGTGTCAATCCGGGGTAATCCGCGTAATCCGCGGCCCAAACAGGCCTCCGTCTCCAACCTCCAGTCACAAACCAAACTCACCATCCATGCCGCCGAATCTGCTCTCCTAACTTCGCCATCGCCTCCGCATACCCCACGCGCGGCGCAAAGCCCAGCTCCTGCCGGGCGCGATCCATCGGCAGGCGGTGATGCGCGCCGACCAGGTTGACGGCCTCCCGCGTGAGCAGCGGCCGGGTCGCGCTGCCGCGCCAGCGCCAGATCGTCTCCAGCATGCCCGCCATGCCGCGCGCCAGGGGCGCGGGCAGCGCGCGCGGCGGCCGGGCGTCCACCAGCCGCGCCAGATCGGTGAAATACTGCCGCCAGGTGACATCCCACCCGTCGCAGGCGTTGTAGGTCCGGCCGGGCGCCAGCGGGTGCGCCGCCGCCAGGATCAACAGATCAACCAGGTTCTCGACGTAGCACAGGCCGGCGTTCTGCCCGCCATCGCCTATCAAAATCGGCAGCCGGCGTTGGAGGATAGCGGCGGCCTCCTTCACCCACGGCCGGGAGCCGTGCCCGAAGACGTTCGCCGGGCGCACCACCGTCACTTGCAGGCGACGCTCCCGGGCAATGCGCCAGGCGATGGTCTCCTGCGCCTGCTTGGCGCGGCTGTACGGGCCCTGCGGCCGGCCGAACCCGCTGTCCTCGCCACACACCTCCCGCCCGATCCGGTCGCCGTACACCACGCTGCTGGACACGACCACAATGCGCGCATGCCCGGCCCCGGACGACGACAACACGTGCTCGGTGCCGCCGACGGCCACCCGCTGGAACTGCGCTTCCGCCCCCCAGTCGCCGACGAGCGCCGCCAGGTGAAAGATCGTCCCGGCGTGCTGCACGGCTTTCGCCACCGCCGCCGCATCGGCGATGTCGGCGCGCGCCACCTCCACCGGCCCCTCCCACACGCCGCGAGTCTCCTCGCCCGGCAGGACAAGGGCGCGCACATAGCAACCCTCCGCAAGCAGCCGGCGCACCAGCCAGCGACCGATGAAACCGGTGGCGCCGGTGACGATGACGGGTTGAGCCAGGGTCAGGTCTTCCAATTCGGCCTCGGTCGAACTGCGACTATCGGAATTATAATCAGGCCTGATCTTACCGGAGAGCCGCCATGCGCCCCCAACGCCTCGTCATCCTCGACATTGACGGCCTGCGCCGCGATGTCTTTTTCAGCGCCCTGGCCGACGGCCAGGCCCCGGCGCTGGCGGCCCTGCTCGGCGGCGCGGACGCGGCGCAGGGCCTGCACGTCGAGCCGGTGAGCAATGCGCCGTCCATCACCTTCGGTTGCCAGAGCTCGCTCTTCACCGGCGCTCATCCCGAACAGCACGGGATCATGGGCAACCAGTTCTTCGACCGCTTCGGGCGGCAGACCAATGGCCGGCCGCGCCACTACGCCTTCGACGTCGGCGACACCCTGGCGGTGGACGACGCCGTCCTGGTCTTCAGCGGCCGCCACGGCCTGATCGGCGACCTGCTCGCGCCGGACACGCCCACCCTGTACGAGCGCGCGGCGGCGCGCGGCCTGACCTCGACCGTGGCCTACAACATGATCGCGCGCGGCGCCACGCACTGGCTCAAGCCGGACCTGGTGGACATCGCGCGCTTCACCAAGGGCGGCGGCCTGCTGGGCCTCTCGGCCGAGCAGTACGACGGCCGCATGCTGGACGCCATCCTGGCCCACCTGCGCGGCGGCGTCCAGCCGGACCTGCTGACGGCCTACTTCATGGGCCTGGATCATCACTCACACCACCACGGCCCGGACCACCAGCTGGACTACCTGGCGCGCGTCGTCGATCCCCAGGTCGCCCGGTTGGCCGCCGAGCTCCAGGCGCGCGGCCTGTACCAGGACACGGTCTTCGCCGTCGTCTCCGACCACGGCCAGATCGGCGTGATCCCGGACGACCGGCACTCCCTGCGGCTGAGCTTCCCGTTCGACCGCGAAATGGGCTATCTTTTCGACGCGCTCGGCCTGGACGTCCACGACCTGCCGGGCGAAGACCCCCATTGCGACGCGGTGGTGGCCTGCAACGGCGGCCTGGCGCACGTCTACCTCCAGAACCGCGCCGGCCACTGGCGCGACAAGCCGCGCTTCCGGGACGATGTCCTGCCTGTGGCCCGCGCCTTTTGGGACGCTCATGAGACCAGGCATTACGCCACCGATCTGCTCGGCGCGCTGTCCATGGTGCTGGTGCGCGACGTCGAGCGTGACGGCTGGGACGCCGACTACCAGGCGCTCACGCCCGACGGCCGCCTGCTGCCCATCGAACGCTTCCTGTCCCTGCACCCGGAGATCAAGACGGTGGAGGCCGTCAATCGTCTCAAGCACCTGGCGTCGCCGGTCAGCGGGGACCTCGTCCTGGCCGCCAACTACGCGGACGGCTTTTACTTCGGCGCCCCGCTCAAGGGCACGCACGGCGGCCTGCACCCGGACGACTCGGAGGCCGTGCTGTCGTTCGGCTGGCCGACCGGCTCGCCGGCGCAGGTCGCGGCGCTGCGCCTGGCCGCGCAGGGCGCCATCGCCGACCGATGCCGGGCCGAGGCCGGCCGCCGCCCCGGCCTCGTGGACCTCGCGCCCGCCGTTTGCGCCGTGATGGGGTGGTGACCTCACCCCTCCCCGCCCCGGCCCTCCCCCCTCCCGCCGCTGGCGCTGCGCGCCCGCTGGAGAGGAAAGGAGAAGGCGGCGCCCCAGCATGCGCGCAGTGAGTGCGGCGGCGGCGGGTGGGGTCAGGTGAGATTCCCGCCAGACACCCATGCCCCTCAACCTTCGTTACCTCCGCATCATCGTCTTCTTCGGCCGGCTGATCCTGCACATCATCGCCTGGGAGATCGTCGCCCGGCGCCTGGGCCTGGGCGGCTGGGCGAACCGGACCGCCCGCGCCCGCTACTCGCGCTGGGCGGCGCGCTTCCGGGGATTGGCCGTGCAGCTGGGCGGCGTCATGATCAAGGTCGGCCAGTTCCTGTCGGCGCGCGTGGACGTCCTGCCGGAGTACGTCACGTCCGAGCTGGCCGGCCTGCAAGACGAGGTGCCGCCGGAGCCGTTCGCCGACATCCGCGCCGTCGTCGAGCGCGAGCTGGGCCGGCCGCTCTCGGCCGCCTTCGCCGAGTTCGAGCCGCAGGCCCTGGCCGCGGCCTCGCTCGGCCAGGCTCATCGCGCCCGGCTCCCGACCGGCGAGCGCGTCGTCGTCAAAGTCCTGCGCCCGCGCATCGAGGCCATCGTCGAGATCGACCTGGCCGCCCTGCGCACCGTGGCCCGCTGGATCAAGCGTTATCCGCCCATCCGGCGCCGCGCCGACGTCGACGGGCTGTTGCGCGAGTTCAGCTTCACGCTGCGCGACGAGCTGGACTACGGGCTGGAGGCCCGGCACGCCGCCCGTTTCGCCGACCTCTTCGCGGACAGCCCGGGGATCCGCATTCCGCGCGTCTACCCGGAAACCAGCACGCAGCGCGTGCTCACCCTGGAAGACGTCGGCGCGATCAAGGTCACCGACTACGACGCCATCACCGCGGCCGGGATCAGCCGCGCCCACGTCGCGCGCCGGCTGTTCCGCGCGTACATGATCCAGATCTTCGACTACGGTTTCTTCCACGCCGACCCGCATCCGGGCAACCTGTTCGTCGAACCGCTGGCCGACCGGCCCGGCTGGCGCCTGGTGTTTGTGGATTTCGGCATGGTCGGCGCGGTCACGCCCGGCATCCGCGCCGCCCTGCGCGAGGGCGCCATCGCCCTGGCCTCGCGCAACCCGGCCCGCCTGGTCCAGGCGGCGGTGGACCTCGGCGCCATCCTGCCGGAAGCCGACGTCGGGCGCATCATCGCCGCGGAGACGGCCGTCTTCGACCGCTTCTGGGGCAAGAGCATGCACGAGCTGCGCCAGACGAACTACCGCGAAGTGGAGGCGTTCTCGCGCCAGTTCCGCGACGTGCTCTTCGAGATGCCCTTCCAGGTGCCCGAAAACCTGATCTACCTGGGGCGCACGCTGGCGATCCTCTCCGGCATGTGCACCGGGCTGGACCCCAACTTCAACATCTTTGCGGCGCTGGCGCCGTTCGCGCGGGAACTGATCGATCAGGAGAGGGATCAGCGCAATCTCGATGACTGGCTGAACGAGCTGGCCGACCTGGGGCGCCGGCTGCTGGCCGTGCCCGGCCGCCTGGATCGCGTGTTGACGCGCCTGGAGCGCGGGGAGCTCCTGGCCGGCGGGCACGTCAATGGGCGCGGCCCGCAGGCGCCGGACCGGCTCGCGGCGGCCGTCAACCGGCTGACCGGGGGCCTGATTTTCACCGGCCTGGCCGGCGTCGGCGTCGTGCTCTATCTCAACGGCCAGCCGGAGCTGGGTTATGGGAGTTGGGGGTTAGCCGGCGTCGTGCTCTTGTGGACGCTCATCAGGCGCTGAAAGCTAGCCCGATGCGCGATACCCACGACGCGGTCCGCATTGGGCTCTCAGCACTCCACTCCCCCTACTCACTATCCGCCACCCACTACTCGCCTGATCTCCGTCACCAGCGCCTCCGCCCGCTCCACGGCCGTGCCCAGGTAGGCCTCGGCCTTCATCAGCTCGGTCAGGCGCGCCGGCTGCAGGTGACGCAGCAATTCAGGATCGGCGGCCAGGTTGTGGGCCAGCGGGTTGGCCTTGCCTTTCTTCAGCGCCTCCCAGGCCCGCAGGCTGTGCTCGCGCAGTCGCTCATGCATTTTCTGCCGGTCCGCCCCGGCCCGCACCAGCGCCATCAGCACGCGCTCGGTCGCCGCGAACGGCCCAAACTTCTCTAAGTTGGCGCGGCACGCGGCGGCGTCAACCTGCAGGCCGCGCATAATCTTCAGCGCCGTGAGCAGCATCTCGTCCAACGCCAGGCAGGCCTCGGGCAGCGCCACGCGCCGGTTGGCGGAGTCGTCCAGGGTGCGCTCCAGCAGCGACCCGGCCGCGTTCTCCCAGGCCACCGCCGGCAGGGCGGCCACATAGCGGGCCAGCGAGCAGATCTTTTCGGCCTGGACCGGGTTGCGCTTGAACGGCATCGCGCTCGAGCCGACCTGCTTCTCGCCGAACGGCTCGGCCATCTCCCCGAAACCCACCGATTGCAGCACGCGCAGGTCGAACGCGAACTTGTGCAGCGACGCGGCCAGCCCGGCCAGGGCCGCCAGCGCCTGGTAATCCTGCACCCGGGGATAGGTCTGTGTGGCGACCGGGAAGGCAGGCAGATCCAGCCCGCGCATCACGACCGCCTCCAGCTCGGCCGGCGACGTGCCCGTCCCGGCCAGCAGCTCGGCGTAGGAGGCCTGCGTGCCGACCGCGCCCTTCAGGCCCTTGCCGCGCAGGCTGTCGATCAGCGTATCCAGCAGATAAAGATGATGGAGCAGGTCCTGGGCGTAAACCGCCAGCCGGTAGCCGAGCGTGGTCGGTTCGGCCGGCTGCAGGTGCGTGTACGCCATACAGGCCAGCCCGCGGTGCAGGGCGACCTGGTCCGCGAAGACCGCCAGCAGCTCGCGCAGGCGTCCGCGCAGCAGGCGCAGCGCGTCGCGCAGCCGCAGCACGTCGGCATTGTCGGTCACGTCCGCGCTGGTGGCGCCCCAGTGGATCAGGCCGCCGCCCGCCGGGCATTGCTCGGCGAAGGCGCGCACCTCGGCCATCACGTCGTGGCCGATCTCCTTTTCGATCTCCAGCGCGCGCCGGGTGTTCAGCCGGTCCGCGTGGGCGCGCAGGTCGCGCACCTGCCCGGGCGTGGCCAGCCCGGCCTGAGCCTGGGCCTCGGCCAACGCCACCCAGATGCGGCGCCAGGTCCGGCGCTTGTGGTCATCCGACCAGAGCGCACGCATCTCGTCCGAGCCGTAGCGCGCCGCGAAGGGAAAATCGAGTTCTTTGGTCATGCTTTCTGTTCAGCGATCCGCGATCAGTGATCAGTGCTGGGTCCGATAGCCTAATCGCCTTACCTCGCGCTCGTCCTTGCGCCAGTCGGCGCGCACCTTCACGTGCAGTTCCAGGTAGACCTTGCCGTCGAGCAGCCGCTCGATCTCCAGCCGCGCCCGCGACCCGATTTCCTTCAGCTTGCTCGCGCCTTTGCCGATGACGATCGGTTTGTGCGACTCGCGCTCTACGTAGATCGTGGCCATGATGCGCGTCAGGCCCGGCTTACTCTCGTCGAACGCCTCGACCTCCACGGCGATCCCATACGGCACTTCCTGCTCCAGCACGTTCAGGGCCGCCTCGCGCACCCGTTCGGCCGCCAGGTCGCGCAGATGGGTCTGCGTCAGCTCGTCTTCCGGGTACAGCGCGGGTCCCTCCGGCAGCGCGGCCACGATCAGCTCCAGCAGCCTGTCCAGGTTGTCGCCGCGCGTGGCCGAGATCAGCATCCACTGCGCTTCGGGGACCAGCGCGCGATAGGCGTCGGTGTGGCCGAGGACGTGCCTGGGCTCGAGCAGGTCGCTCTTGTTCAGCGCCAGCACCACAGGGAGACGGCCCGGGGCGGCCCGGAGGCGCGCCGCGCAGTTCGCGTCCTCGGCGCCGGGCGGCTGGCTGGCGTCCACGATAAACAGGATCACGTCGGCGTCCAGGATGGCGCGCGCCGCCGCCTCGACCATGTACTGGCCCAGCGCGTTGCGCGGTTCGTGCAGGCCGGGCGTGTCCACGAACACCACCTGGTAGCCCGGCGCGGTCAGGATGCCCAACTGGACATGGCGCGTGGTCTGCGGCTTGGGCGAGACGATGGCGATCTTCTCGCCCAGGTAGGCGTTCATCAGCGACGATTTGCCGACGTTGGGTCGGCCGACCACGGCGACGAAGCCGGATTTGTGGGGGCTCGAGTTATCAGAGGTCATGGGGGTTCTCAAGGCACAGGGCACAATTGCCAGCGCCGCAGTTTTGCATTACGCCTTGTGCCTTCTGCCTTAAGGCCTCATCCCAATACCAACGGATTAAAGTCTGTCTCCCGGTCAAAGTAATCCTCGCGCTCGGTCCGTTTGAGGAACCCCACCACCTGATAAGTCACGGGCGTGAACAGCGCCTCCACCCCGACCTTGAAGACATAGTTGGAGACGAACACCGTCCAGAGCAGGTCGTTGGGCCAGGCGCCGTAGAAAGCGGCCAGCAGGAAGACGGCTGTGTCCACCAGCTGCCCGACCAGCGTGGAGCTGAGAGTGCGCGTCCACAGCCAGCGCCCGGCCGTGCGGACCTTGAGCTTGGCCAGCACGAAAGCGTTGACGAACTCGCCGGCCCAGTAGGCCACCAGGCTGGCGACCGCGAGGCGCGGCGCCTGGCCGAGCACGGCGCTGAACGCGTCCGAGCGCGGCGGCAGCGCGTCCACGACGGCCAGCGTCACCACCATCAGGGCCAGGCACGCGAAACCGGTCCAGATCACGCGCCGGCTGGCCCGGTATCCGTACACCTCGGTCAGCACGTCGCCGAAGATGTAAGCCAGCGGGAATAGCAGCGTGCCGCCGTCGAACGTGAACGGGCCCAGCTCCACAACCTTCGTGGACGCGACGTTGGACAGGATGAGCACGGCGACAAAAAGGGCGGTGAGCGTGGCGAGATGACGGTAGGCGCGCATCCCCTCACCTCGCCAGCAGCGGCGCCGCCTGGGGCCGCGCCCCCACCGTCTGCTTCACCAGCCGCACTTTGTCCCACAGCCGGCAGAACGAGCAATCGCCGGGCGCCGAGGTCGGCTGGCCGCACCGGTCGCACGGGTGCAGATCCACCTTGTCCTCGGCCTGGGCGAACAACCCCTGCTCCTTGGCCTGCAGAAAACTCAGGTAGAACTGCAGCTTGGCGCCCGGCCGGTCCGCCTCCATCCGGTTCAGGATGTCCTTGTAATAGATGGTCGTCGAACCCTCGGCGTGCGGGCATTCGTCGTAGATGTACTCGATGCCGCGCACCAGGCAGTAAGCCGTCATCTCACGCTCGTAGATGCGGCAGAGCGGCTTGACCTTGCGCGTCAGGCCGCCGGCCGCCGGCAGCACCGGCGCCTGCCGGGCCAGGTAACCCGCCGCCCAGTTGAACGTGTTCTGCATCAGCACCGCCACCTCGTCGTCCAGGTTGTGGCCGGTGGCCAGCGCGTCGAAGCCGCCCTCCAGCGCCGCGCGGTTCATGATGTAGCGCTTGTTCAGGCCGCACACCGAGCAGGGCTTGCCATGCCCGCGGTTGCTGATGACCGCCAGCTCCGGGATCGTGGCCCCGAAGCGCTCCTCGACATCGACCACGTGCAGCGTCAGCCCGCGTTCGACCGCAAACGCCTCGCTCAAGCGGAGCGACTCGCCGGAATAGTCCCCGCCCGCGCCGCTTTGCGGCGCGCCGATTCCCAGGCCGATGTACAGCCCCTCGGTCCGGTAGCCGAGCCGGTGCAGGATGTCCCACAGGCCGAGCGAGTCCTTGCCGCCGGAGACGGCCACCAGCACCTTCTCCTGGCGCGTGAACATCCGGTATTTCTCGACGAAGCGCTCCACCTGCTCCGGCAGCCACTCCAGGTAATGCCCGGCGCACAGCCCCAGCTTGTGCTGGCGCATGTTGATGACGGCCGTCTCGCCGCACTTCCGGCATTTCATGTCGCACCACCTGCGGTGATGCTTACGGCGCCGCCTGCGGCGGCGCGGGGACCTGGCGCCCCTCCCGACACCACCGCCACCAGCTTGATCCGCATGCCGTCCGTGATGATCGTGTCGTCCGTGATCAGCTTGCCGTCGCTCACCGCCAGCACCGCCTCCGGCTGCAGGCCGACCTTTTTGATCGCGTCCCGCACCGTCATCCCGGCGTTCACTTCATATTCTTTGTCGCGATACTTGATTTTCACCGTTGCCATGCTCTGCCTGCCCCAGACAACATCTCCACGAAGGGCACGAAGTTACACGAAGGCGCTTAATCCCGCCTGCTTCGCGCCCTTTCGTGCTCTTCTCTGCCTGCCCTAGACAACATCTCCACGAAGGGCACGAAGTTACACGAAGGCGCTTAATCCCGCCTGCTTCGTGCCCTTTCGTGCTCTTCGTGGAGAACCAAATTGTACTACAGCCAGATTTATTCTCAGCGCCGGATGACGGGCAGGTAGACGTGTGCCACCTGCGGGACCACGATCAGGGTCAGGTCCACGCGCTGCGGGGAGTTCTCGGCGCCGCCCGGGCTGGTCACCGTCACCGTAACGGCGCCGGTGTACGTTTGCGGGGAGCCGCCGAATGTGGTCGGGGTGATGGTCAACGCGGACGGTGTCACGCCGCCGGCGCCGGACAGATCAAACCAACTGCCCTGAGAAGCTGCGCTCCAAGTCAGGGCGCTGCCGCTGCCCACATTGTCCAGGTTGAGTGTGTTAGCCGCGGGCGAAGTCTCGCCTGTGCCCAGGTCATGCAAGAAGAAAACCTGGTCCGGCAGATCGCCGAGCCTGTTGGCCGCATTGAGCGTAATTGTGTCCAGGGACGTGGCGCCGACCGTACTGCCGCCGTTGCTGCTCAGCTCAACCGTGACCGAGCGCGCGCCATTGCCCGGCCCGAGCGTCCAGTTGAACGAGTTCTGGAACGGCTGCCAGGGCCCAAAACCGGCGTCCGTGTCGTTCTTCAGGCGCATGTGGGTCCAGGCCGCCGAGCCAGCGCCAGAATAGATGTAAAGCGACACCGCGCGTGTGGTCGTCTCACCCGCTTCCCGGTTGATTACTAGCGGGTAGCGCCCGCTCTTGCGGCCGAAGTCCTGCACCCAGATGTTGCCGCTGGCGTAACCTACGCCAATCTCCCACCGGCTCGTGGTCAGGATATTGTTGCGGTGGCCGGAACTTCCCATCCAGCCGCTCATCACATTGGCCGGTGACCCATAGCCCCAGGCGATGTTCTCGGCCATCGACGAGGCCCCGGTGTAGAACCTGCCGATGCGCGTGCTCCAGGCGCAAGCAAACGTGGCTCCTGCAGGGCCGTCATACGAGTCGTGTTGGAAGTAGCCGTCGACGCGCATATCCTCGGCATGATACCGCGCCGCCTGGTCCAGTTCGGTCACCCGTTTGAGCGGCGGCAGGCCGCCGTTGTTCAGCCGTTCCTGGTTCACCAGTTCCACCACCTGCTGTTCGTAGGCGGCGTTGACGATTGGCGCGATCTCGGCATTACACCCGGTGTACGCCGGCCCTTCCGGCTCCTGGGCTCCGGCCCGGCCCGGCATAACCGCCCCGGC
>DAOUAB010000100.1:0-5299 GCA_034434015.1 Anaerolineales bacterium | reverse complement strand
AGCAGTCCATGACCGTCCTCAAGGACGTCCGCACCCTGGTCGCCGACGCCATCACCGCCGCCGTGGCCTTCCTCGAAGGTCGCACCCCCGAGAAGACCACCACCTACAACAACGGCAAGATTGAAGTCCCGGCCAAGCCCTCGGCCATCGTCACCGTCACCAAAGACAACGTCAAGGCCGCGATCATCGACTCCGGCTACTACCCGGCCTCCGACTTCACCGGCTTGCCCTAAGTCAGCGCCCCTCGTACAATAATCGGGAGAGCGGCGGCCGCACCGCCGCTCTCCCGCCCCAACCGCCCATACATCCTGGAGCCAGAGGCGACATGAGCACCCCGATCCTGGAGATGCGCAACATCACCAAGGAGTTCCCCGGCGTCAAAGCTCTGAACAATGTCAGCTTTCGCGTCGCCGCCGGCGAGATCCACTGCCTGGTGGGGGAGAATGGCGCCGGCAAGTCGACCCTGATGAAAGTCCTGAGCGGCGTCTACCCGCACGGCTCATATTCGGGCGAGATCCTCTTTGGCGGCCAGGTGCAGACCTTCCGGAGCATCCGCGACAGCGAACGCGTCGGCATCGCCATCATCTATCAGGAGCTGGCGCTCATCCCGGAGATGACGGTCTACGAGAACATCTTCCTGGGCAACGAGATCAAGCGCGGCCTGACGATCGACTGGAACGAGACGATCAAGCGCGCCACCCAGGCCCTCCAGAAGGTGCGGCTGGACGTCAACCCGGCGACCAAGGTCAAAGACCTGGGCGTGGGCAAGCAGCAATTGATCGAGATTGCCAAGGCGCTCAGCCGGGACGTCAAGCTGCTCATCCTGGACGAGCCCACCTCGGCCCTGAACGAGGACGACAGCGAGAACCTCCTGCGGCTGCTGCGCGAGCTGCGCGAGCACGGCGTCACCTGCATCATGATCTCGCACAAGCTGAAAGAGGTGCTGGCGGTCGCGGACACGATCACGGTCCTGCGCGACGGCCAGACGATCTGCACGCTGGACGCCCGCGCTGGCCAGGTCACCGAGGGCATGCTGATCAAGCACATGGTCGGGCGCGAGATCGACAACATCTACCCCCGGCGCGAGCGCCGGCGCTCCGAGGAGGTCGTCCTGGAAGTGGACCATTGGAGCGCCTACGACCCAAGCCTGGGCCGCACCATCCTCAAGGACATCAGTTTCCACGTGAAGAAGGGCGAGATCGTCGGCCTGGCCGGCCTGATGGGCTCCGGGCGCACCGAGCTGGCCCTGAGCATTTTCGGGAACCCGGACGGCTACCGGGTGAACGGGCGCCTGACCCTGAAGGGCCGGCCCTGCCACTTCCGGCATCCGCAGTCGGCCATCGCGGCGGGCGTCGCCTACGTCACCGAAGACCGCAAGGGTGACGGCCTGATCCTGATCCAGGACGTCAAGCAAAACATCACCCTGGCCAACCTGCGCGAGATCGCCCGGCGCGGCGTCATCAACGGCAATGCGGAGGTGAAGGTGGCGGAGGATTACCGGTCTTCGCTCAACATCAAGACGCCGAGCGTCGAGCAGCGGGTGGGCAATTTGAGCGGCGGCAACCAGCAGAAGGTCTCGCTGGGCAAATGGCTGTTCGTCAAGCCCGACCTGCTCATCCTGGACGAACCCACGCGCGGCATTGACGTCGGAGCGAAATACGAGATCTACACCCTCATGACCCGGCTGGTGGAGCAGGGCATGAGCATTATCATGATCTCATCCGAGCTGCCCGAAATTCTGGGAATGAGCGACCGCGTCTACATCGTCTCCTCCGGCCGAATCACCGGCGAACTGCCGATCGAAGAAGCCACGCAGGAGCGCATCATGCAGCTGGCCACGAATTGAGGAGAGCCCCTATGTCGTCTGTCGCCGACTTGCCGAAGGCTGGAGCGTCGTCGTTTGTCGCCAATGTGCAGAAGGTGCTGCAGCAGAACATCCGTGAATACGGCATGTTCGTGGCGCTGTTCGTGATCATGGCGATCTTCACGATCACCACCAACGGCATCTTCATTTCGTCGCGCAACATCAGCAACCTGATCAACCAGACGGGCTACATCGCCGTCCTGGCGGTCGGGATGACGCTGGTCATCGTCATCCGGCACATCGACCTGTCGGTCGGCTTCCTCTCCGGCTTCCTGGGCGCGCTGGCCGCCATCGCCATGGCCGACCCCAAGGTCATCGAGGGCGGCCTGCACCTGCCCGCCTTCGCCGTCATCCCCGCGATCCTGGTCCTGGGGGTGCTCGCCGGCCTGTTGACGGCCTTCCTGGTCGCCAACCTGGGCATCCCAGCCTTCGTGGCCACGCTGGCCGGCTGGCTGGGGTACCGCGGCGCCTTGCAGCTGGTCACCGCCAAGACCGGCACCATCATCATCACCGACGAGGCGTTCAACGCCCTGAGCAACGGGTTTATCCCCGACATCTTTCCGCCCGACACCGCGGTGCTGCCCGGCGTCCACAAGCTGACGCTGATCCTGGGCGCTCTGGCGATCATCCTGATCGTCGTCGGCCAGATCAACGACCGCCGCAAGAAGCAGGCCTACGGCTTTGAAGTGCTGTCGACCGACATCTTCGTCCTCAAAGTGATCTTCATCTCGGCCCTGACCGCCGGCATCACCTGGATCATGGCCGGCTACAACGGCCTGTCGTGGACCGTCGTCATCGTGCTGACCGTGGTCATCGTCTACGACTTTGTCACCTCCCAAACCGTGCTCGGCCGCCATATCTACGCCGTCGGCGGCAACCCGGAAGCCGCCCAGCTGAGCGGCGTCAACATCAAGACGATCACGTATGTGGTCTTCTGCTCGATGGGCATGCTCTCGGCCCTCTCCGGCATCCTGTACGCCTCGCGCTTCAAATCGGCCACGACGACGGCCGGCAACCTGTTCGAACTGGAGGCCATCGCCGCGGCCTTCATCGGCGGCGTGTCGCCGGCCGGCGGCATCGGCAAGGTGATCGGGTCCATCGTCGGCGCCCTGGTGATGGGCTCGCTCTCCAGCGGCATGAACCTGATGGGCATCGATATCTCGCTCCAGTACATCGTCAAGGCCGCGGTGCTGGCGGCGGCGGTCATCTTCGACGTCGCCACCCGCCGGGCGGCCAAGTAACCGCCCGCGCGCCGTCCCCGCTTCGCCCTCTTCAGGCGGCCCAGCCGGGCCGCCTGTCTGTTTTCGCACATCGGCACAGGTCGTCCGATCCGGCCCGGAGACGCATTTAATGATTGACAGGTTTTCTTACGCCTGTTATAAAATCTAACAATGCTAGAAGAACGCGCCCCCCTGACCCGGCGCGAGCGCGCCCGGCAGCAGGTGCGGCAGTCGATCCTGGACGCTGCGCTGGAAATCGCCGCGCGCGAAGGCTGGCACGCGGTCACCACGCGCAAGATCGCCGAGAAGATCGAGTACAGCCTCCCCACCCTCTACGAACACTTCAAGAGCAAGGCCGCCGTCCTGGAGGAGCTCAACCGGGCCGGCCACCGGCAACTGCTGGCGGCGCTGCGGGCGGCCCGCCAGCGGGCGGACACGCCGGCCGCCGGCGCGCGCGAGATCGCCCTGGCCTACTGCGCCTTCGCCTGGCAGCACCGCGAGCTGTACGAGGTCATGCACGGCCTGAGCGGAGCGCCGCTGGAGCGCGCCGCCTACCTGGCCGAGGCCGAGGCCCTGCTGGACGAGGCCCGCGCGGCGCTGGAGGCCTGGGCCCGCTCGGAGGGCCTCCAGCTCCGCCGCCTGGACGACGCAGTGCAGATCCTGTGGGCCAGCCTGCACGGCATCGCGGCCCTGGCGCTGGCGCGGCAACTGCCCGGCGGCAAGAAGCGCGCCGCGGCCCTGGCCGCGCGCGGCGTCGAAGATTTGCTAAGCGCCTGGCGCAACGCCGGGTGGGTCTAGACGGTCCTTGACGAGATCAACACGCCGGTCGTCGGCCGCGCGATCACCGGCCGGCCGGCGTTCGCGCAAACTGCGGAGAGTTTCATGAAGATCAACACCGTTGTCGTCATCGGCGCCGGGACCATGGGCGGCGGCATCGCCGCCCATTGCGCCAACGTCGGTCTGAACGTCGTCCTGCTGGATATCCCGTCTCAGGACGGCGACCGGAACGGCCTGGTCAAATCCCTGTGGGACCGCCAGCTCAAGGCGCGCCCGGCCGCGCTGTTCGCGCCGGAGCTCGCCCGGCGCGTGCGGCTGGGCAACACCGAGGATGATCTCCACCTCGTCCAGGACGCGGACTGGATCGTGGAGGCGATCATCGAGCAGCTCGAGCCCAAGCGCGAGCTGCTGGCGCGGCTGGACGCGCTGCGCCGCCCCGGCGCCATCGTCTCGTCCAACACCTCCGGCATCCCGATCCGGGTCATGGCCGAGGGGCGCAGCGACGACTTCCGCCGGCACTTCCTGGGCGCGCACTTCTTTAATCCGCCGCGTTACCTCAAGCTCCTGGAGATCATCCCCACCGCCGACACCGCCCCGGAGGTCGTGGCCGGGCTGACGGCGTTCGCCGAGAACCGGCTGGGCAAGACGGTGGTGGTGTGCAAGGATACGCCGAACTTCATCGCCAACCGCATCGGCGTGTTCGCCCTGCAGTACCGGACCATCGCGGCGCTGAATAACGGTTACACCGTCGAAGAGGTGGACACGCTCACCGGCCCAATCATCGGCAACCCCAAGACCGGCACCTTCCGGCTGAGCGACCTGGTGGGCCTGGACGTGCTGGCGCACGTCACCGCCAACCTGTACGCGCTGGCTCCGCACGACGAAAGCCGCGAGCTGTACCAGCTGCCCGAGCCGGTCCAGAAGATGCTGGCCCACAAGTGGCTGGGCAACAAGACCGGCCAGGGCTTCTACAAAGAAGTCCGCAAAGCCGACGGCGGCAAGGAGTTCCACGTCCTGGACCTGCAGACGCTGGAGTACCAGCCGCCGACCAGGCCGCGCTTCGACGTCATCGGGGAGACCAGGGACCTGGAGCTGCCGGCCCGCCTGCACGCGATCTTCCACGACCCCAGGTGGCAGGACGACCGCGGGGCGGCGTTCATCATTGACACCACCCTGCCTCTGCTGGCCTACGCCGCGCGCCGCCTGCCCGAGATCGCGGACACGCCGTACGAAGTGGACCAGGCCATGCGCCACGGCTTCGGGGCGGAGCTGGGGCCGTTCGAGATGTGGGACGCCATCGGCGCGGCGCACGGCGTGGAGCTGATGAAGGCGCGCGGCATCGCGGTGCCCGCCTGGGTGGAGACGATGCGGGCGCAGGGGCACACGGCCTTCTACCAGTTTGACGACGGCCGGCTGACGGGCGTCTACCACCCGACCC
>DAOUAB010000099.1:0-6148 GCA_034434015.1 Anaerolineales bacterium | reverse complement strand
GGTTGAAGGCCTGCACCTCGCGCACCGCCGCGATGCTCTCCTGCAGCTCGGCGTTGACGCTGCCCATCTCGCGCCGCGACCGGCGGAACTCGCGCCGGGCCTGCTCCGAGAACCAGAAGGTGGCCACGACCATCACCGGCATGACGATCATGCTCAACAGCGCGAACGGCACGCTCCGGGCCAGCATGTTGTAGGCGATCCAGACCAGCAGCAGGGCGGCGCCGAAGACCTGGATGAGCGCGAAACCGAAGGCCTGCTCGACGGCGGTGGCGTCGTTGGTGATGCGGCTCATCAGGTCGCCGGCCTCGTGCTCGGTGTAGTAGCCCTGCGAGAGCCGGTGCAGGTGCCGGAAGACGTCCACGCGCAGGGCGCGCAGCACGTGCTGGCCGGCCCAGGTCATCACGAAGAAGCCGGCGCCGGTGAGCAGCGCGCCGCCGACGTACAGGGCGACGATGGTCAGGACCACGCGCGTCAGCCCCGCGATCCGCCCGCCGGCGTCCAGCGCGGCCAGGTCCGTCGCGGCCGGCGGCTCGGTTCCCAGGTAAACGACCTGGCGCAGAAAGCGGTGGGTGAGGTCCTGGGTCGCGCTGTCGGCGGCCAGCCAGCAGTTGGACTGGGCCGCGCTCTCCGCCGCCGCGCCTCCCCCGAAGGCCGCGCCCGCGCCCCCGAACGCGTTCGCCGCGGCCGGGGTCAGGTAGCAGTCCACCACCTGGCCGATCATCTCGGGCGTGGTCACCTGCATCCAGGTGGAGGCCAGCACCAGGGCCAGCACCACGACCAGCGCCGGCCAGTAGGCGCCGAAGTATTGTCCGAAGCGGGCCAGCGTCTCGCCCACGTTCTTGGGCTTGAGCTGCTCGCGGCTCAGCATTTCACGCATGCGGCTGGCGTCACCAAACATAGAGGGTCTCCACTTCAGGTAAGCAGTGGGCAGAGGCTCAGGCCGTCACCGGGGAGTGTTCGCTGTCCACCGCCATGCCCGGCGCGTCGCTGATCAGTTGCGAACGGTAGATCTCGGCGTACAGCGGGCTGTCCTCCATCAGTTCGGCGTGGGTGCCGCGCGCCGCCACCGCGCCTTTGTCCAGCACGATGATCTGGTCCGCGTTCATCACGGTGCTGATGCGCTGGGCGATGACGAACGAGGTCCGTCCCTTCATCAGTTGGTCCAGCGCGCGCTGGATCTGGGCCTCGGTCTGCACGTCCACGGCCGAGGTGGAGTCGTCCAGGATCAGGATGCGCGGGTCCAGCAGCAGGGCGCGGGCGATGGCCAGGCGCTGCTTCTGGCCGCCGGAGAGCGTGGCGCCGCGCTCGCCGACCGGGGTGGCGTAGCCCTCGGGGAAGGAGACGATGAAGTCGTGGGCGGCGGCGGCCCGGGCGGCGGCCTCGATCTCGGCGTCGCTGGCGTCCGGCCGGCCGTAGGCGATGTTGTCGCGGATGGTGCCGCTGAAGAGCGTGGTCTCCTGCAGCACGATGCCGATCTGCGCGCGCAGCGAATCGAGCGTGACATCGCGCACGTCATGGCCGTCGAGGCGCACCGCGCCCTCGGTCACGTCGTAGAAGCGCGGGATCATGTTGATGATGCTGGTCTTGCCGGAGCCCGTCATGCCCAGCAGGGCCACGGTCTGGCCGGGCTCGGCCGTGAACGACACCTCGCGCAGCACCGGCTCGCCGCTGCCGAAATAGCGGAAGGAGACCCGGTCGAACTCCACGCGGCCCTGCACCGGCGGCAGCGGCTGCGCGCCGGGTTTGTCGGTCACGTCGCTCCGGGCGTCCAGGATCTCGAAGATGCGCGTGGCCGAGGCCGCCGCCTGGCCGAGCTGGGTGATGATGATGCCGAACTGGGCGATGGGCAGGAACAGGTAGATCAGGTAGAGCGAGAACTCCTGCCACTCGCCGATGGTCAGCGAGCCGTCCACGATCAGGCGCCCGCCGAAGTACAGGATGCCGGCCTGGCCCAGGTTGGCAATCAGGAAGATGAAGGGGAACAGGAAGGTGAAGACGCGCGTCACCGTGATCTGCTGCTCCAGCAGCCGGTCGGCGGCCGCGCGGAACTTGCGCTGCTCCTGGGCCTCGCGCGTGAAGGCCTGGATGACCTTGATGCCGGCCAGGTTCTCCTGCAGGATGGTGTTCAGGGCCGAGAGGCGCTCCTGGACTTTGGCGAAGAGCGGGCCGCTGATGGTGCCGAAGATGACGAAGACGGCGAAGGCCACCGGCAGGATGGGCAGGGCGGCCAGCGCCAGCGCGACGTTGGTGGAAAACAGGATGATCAGCGTGCCGACGATCAGGATCAGCGCGCCCAGCAGCTGCACCAGGCCCTGGCCGATGAACAGGCGCACCTTCTCCACGTCGTCAGTGGCGCGGACCATCAACTGGCCGGTGCGGTTCCGGTCGTGATAGGAGAAGGACAGGCGCTGGATCTTGGCGAACAGATCGTTGCGCAGGTCGAAGGCCACGGCCTGCGAGTTCTTCTCCGCCCAGTAGGCCTGCAGGAAGGCGAACAGGCCGCGCAGCGCCGCGAAGCCGACGATGGCCAGGGCGGCGGTGAGCAGGGCCTGCGGCGCGCCGTCGCGGCGGGCGGTCAGTTCGGCGGTGAGCGTCTCCAGCGACCAGTCCGCCGGGAAATCCAGGAAGCTCAGGATCTGGGGCAGGGCCAGGCTGGCGAACTGGGCCGGGAGCTTGTCCAGGTTTTCCAGCACCGCGCGGGCGATGGCGCCGTCGGTGACGGCGTCGATGATGGCGCGCACCAGGCGCGGCACGGCCAGCTGCGAGAGCGTCGCCACGATCAGGAAGAGATAAGGCAGCACGGCCTGCCGGCGGTAGCGGCCCAGGTACTGGAGCGCGCGCTGCAGGCCGAGGTTGTCCGGACGCGAACCGCGGCGGCCGGTGGGTGGATGGGGAGACATCATCAGAGAAGCGCTCCTGTGTTTTTCTCAGAAAGCCGCCGGCGGCTTCACGGAAGGGGGTGGAAACGCATGAAAACGCGGGTGGCCAACGCCTGCTCCAACATCTCCGTCGGGGCGTCGGCCGCCACGCCGAAGAGCCGGCGGAAGTTCGCGCGCCGCTCGCGCTGGTAGAGCGCGAAGATCCGGCGCCGTTCGGTCTCGGCATGCACGGGCTCGCCGCGCGCCCGCAGCGCCCGGCCTTTGATCTCCAGGGTCACCTCGGGGTTGTGGAGCACGTTCTGATACCACTGGGAAGCGCCGTCGCCCCCGGTCAGGGCGATGAGCGTGTCCTGGCCGGCGGCCGTCTTCACTTCCGGATCGCGCAGGAAGCCGATCGGCGTGGAATAGCGCCGGCCTGTTTTTCGGCCGGCGACGGTGATGACCATGAGTTCATCGCCCAGCGCCCCCAACCAGTTGCGGCGCAACAGGAAGGCCTGGAAGCGCATCAGCGCCCGCGCCAACGCCGGCAGGCGGCGGGGCGGTTTCGGTTGTGTAACTGCGGTTGTCATCGCTCTTCCCTCACGTCATCCTCGTCTAGCCGGCGGGTCGCCGCCGTCAGCTTTTGCAGCATCCGGCAAATGGCGGCTTGCTCGGCCTGGTCCAGGTGGGCGGCCAGGCGCTCGGTCCAGCGGTTGCGCACGTCAATGCCCTCGGCCACCAACTGCCGGCTCTTGGCGGTAAGCGAAATCTGTTTGGCGCGCCGGTCGTGCGGGTCCTCCGTCCGCTCCAGGTAGCCGTCCTTCACCATCCGGTCCACCATCTGGCTGGCGGCGGCCGCCGTCACCCCCAGGTCCGCCGTGATGTCCGACAGGCCGCAGCCCCCCCGGTGATACAGCCGCATCAAGGTGCTGAATTGCGGCATCGACAGGCCAGTCTGTTTCACATACCGGATCCATGCGCGCATGGAATGGGCCATGAAAGCTTCTGACCATTCTTTAAGCGCGATTTGGAGTTCCTGGGTCTCGTGCATAATATTAAGCGTGATAAATATTTTAGACGCATGTAATTTATCATTCGGTTTATATTAATGCAACCGGTCAAATTACCTCTTATCGAAATCTCATTTGACAACCTGAGCGTCTCAGACAAAAATAATACCGACCGGTCGGTATTATTTTTGGAGATCATCTGATGCCACAACTTCGGTCTGAGGAGACGCGCGAACGCCTGCTCCAGGCCGCGGCGGCCTGTTTTGCCGAGTATGGATACGAGGCCACCGGCACAGCCGAAATCTGCCGCCAGGCCGGCGTCAGCAAGGGCGCCTTCTATCACCACTTCCCAACGAAGCAGGCCGTCTTCCTGGAACTGCTCAACCGCTGGCTGGAGGGTCTGGAGGCCCAGATGACGGCGGCG
Organism: Anaerolineales bacterium; assembly: GCA_034434015.1. Lineage (GTDB taxonomy): Bacteria > Chloroflexota > Anaerolineae > Anaerolineales > UBA6663 > SpSt-583. Next base: position 1,856 of record DAOUAB010000099.1, on the reverse strand, counting down.
CAGGCCGGCGCGGCGTCGGCGCCGGACAGGCTGCGGGCGATGGCGGCCAGCGCGGCGCCGGTCTTCCGAGACGGCGGCGAGGGCCAGATGACGTTGTTCCTGGAGTTCTGGAGCCAGGCCGCCCGCGACGCCCAGGTGCGGCAGGCCGCCCTGGCCCATTACCACCGCTACCGCGACGACTTCGCAGAACGGGTGCGGGCCGGCCAGGCGGAAGGCAGCCTCGGCCCGGCCGACCCGTCAACCGTGGCCCATGTCATCGTCTCGCTGGCGGTCGGCCTGCTCCTGCAGAGCTTGCTGGACCCGCACGGCGCGGACTGGGGCAAGGTCGCGCAGGCGGGCCTGGACATCGTGTTGAACGGGCTCAAACCGGATCAAAAGGGACTATGAAAATTCTGTTGACCGGCGCCTTTGGCAACATCGGCGCGCTGACGCTGGAGGCCCTGACCGAGCGCGGCCATCAGGTGCGCGCCTTCGACGTGCCGACGCGCGCCAACCGGCGGGCCGCGCAGACCTGGGGGGAAAGGATCCAGGTCCACTGGGGCGACCTGCGCCAACCGGAGGACGTGGCGGCGGCCGTGCAGGACCAGGACGCCGTCATTCACCTGGCCTTCGTCCTCCCGCACCTCTCGGCCACCGGCGCCAGCAGCGAGGCGCGTCCGGACTGGGCGCACGCCGTCAATGTGGGCGGGACGCGCAACCTCGTCGAGGCCCTCCAGGCCCAGGCCCGGCCTGCTCGCCTGATCTTCGCCTCGTCACTGCACGTCTTCGGCCGCACTCAGGACCGGCGGCCTCCCCGCACGGCCTCCGACCCGGTCCAGCCCGTGGAGCATTATGCCCATGACAAGGTCGAGTGCGAGGCCCTGATCCGCCAGTCCGGGCTGAGGTGGACGATCCTGCGCCTGCCCGCCACGCTCCCTATCCGCCCGATCCTGGACCCGGGCATGTTCGAGGTGCCGCTGGACAACCGCATCGAGTTTGCACACGGCCGGGATGTGGCGACCGCGTTCGCCAACGCCGTGGGGAACGAAGCCGTGTGCGGCCGCCTGTTGCTCATCGGCGGGGGGCCGCGTTGTCAATTCTTTTATGGCGATCTCGTGCGGCGTGTGCTGCGGGCGGTGGGCGTGGGCATGCTCCCGGCCGAAGCCTTCGCTATGACCCCCTACAGCACCGATTGGCTGGACACGGCCGAGAGCCAGCAGTTGCTGGGCTACCAGCGCCGCACCCTGGACGATTATGTGCGCGACCTGCGCGCCGCCCTCGGCTGGCGCCGCTGGCTCATCCGCCTGTCGCGCCCCATCATCCGGCGCTGGTTGCTGTCCCAGTCCCCCTATTTCGGCGGTGCGTGAGTCAGGGTCGTTTTTCGAATTTTGTGTCATTCCCCACCAGCAGGGGCGCACGGCCGTGCGCCCCAACGCTTTTACATGGGCATCGGGATACGGCCGGAGTCAGGTGCGTAGTACTTTGGTCCCAAATCATACAAAGGCTACGGTTTTTCTTGACTTTCGATTGAACCCTCGTTAGTATTGCCAGTGTTCTAACGGTTCACCAACTTCAAAGCGCCGGCAGCCTGCTCTCTGTCGGCCGGTGATCGTGCTGATTAGGCGGGCCCTACCCCGTCCATTGGCGGTGCGGGCACGAAGCGTCTGACGCTTCGCCTTGGCACTTCAGAGCACCCAGCCAAACAGCAGATCGAAATGCATATCGCCTGCAACCGCAGCGCCGGATTCCGTCTGGCAGGCGCTTCGGTCCCAGCCGCGGCGGCGCGCCGTGCCGTTGCGGAAAGGAGGATGCCACCCACTGGTCTGACGCTGGCCCTCTCCCACGTTGAGCCGCTATCCGCTTTCGTTTCATGTCTG
>DAOUAB010000098.1:0-6611 GCA_034434015.1 Anaerolineales bacterium | reverse complement strand
CCCCCAGCCCACAGCCCAGGTCGGCCACGCGGGAGCGGCCGGCGTAGCGCGCGGCGCGATATGTGGAGACCAGCTCGCCCGACGCCTGTTCCAGGGCCTCGCGCGTGAAGTACATCCGGTCGGCGCGCGAGAACTTGACGCGCGCTTTCCGGCGCAGGAGGACGGTCTCCAGCGCGGCCTTGGCCAGCGCGGCGTCGTAGTGTTTTTGCAGCCGGGTGAGGCCGGCCAGGAAGGTTTCTTCGGTGGGCCGCAGTTCGGCGGCGGCGGCGAGGGCGGCCTGGCCGGTCGGGGTGAGCAGGCGCTCGAACGTGGCGACGTCCACGGCGCGGGCGCGGTTATTCGCCGCCGGTCACGGCCAGGCGCGGCTCCACGACGCACGGCGGCCCCAGGGCCGCGCCGCGCCAGGCCTCGAACTCCGGGTCGATGATCACGGGCCACGGCCAGGTCGCCGCCGTCTCGGCCCGGAACTTGCCCACCTTGTTGACGCCGTTCAGGAAGCCGGCCAGCACGGCCGGCTGCATGAAAGCCACCGCCCGCGCGAGGGAGCTGAAACCGGGCAGGGCCGGCCGGCCGGAGGCCGGGTCGATCACGGTCACGGCGTGCCACTCCACCGGCTCGTCGGAGGCGATCTCCCAGGCCGGCTTATTCGGCGTCTGGCGGACCAGGAGGAAGAGGAAAGGCGAGGCTGTCCGGGCGCCCGGCGCCTGGACCACGGCCCGCAGCCGGTCCAGCGGCGACCCGGCGGGCGGGCGTTCGCCGCGATAGAGCACGAGGCCGTCAGACCGCTCGACCAGGCAGTGGATGAAGCCGGCGTCGGTGAGCGCCTGCAGATAGCGGGCGCCGTCCGGGTCGTCGGCGCTGGCCGGCCCGGCCAGGATCAGGCGCCCGCCGGGACGCAGTTTTTGCCGCCAGTGGGCGAGGGCCTCCGGCGTGGCGCGGCCGACGATCGCATCCAACGGGCCAGGCGCAGCCGGGTCGCGCGTCAGGTCCAGTTCGGGCGGCAGTTCGGCGGCGGCCTGGTCATCCAGCGCCAACACGCGCGGCAGCCCGGCGCTGGGCGGCAAGTGCCTGGCGAACACGCTATTTCTTGGTCGCCGTGCGGACGAGCTTGACGAACTCGTCCCATTCCTCTTTGAAGAAGTGCAGGGTGACGGTGCCCAGCTCCAGGTTGTACGTCACCTCGCCGTCCGGATTTTCCAGCGTGTAGATCATGAAGTTGTCGGTCTCGGCCAGCGGGGTGAGCTTGGCCTCGTCGTTGTGAGGATGAGCAGACATGCGATCTCCTTAACGGCCCGGGCCGTCCGGGTCCTTGGCGGCGGGCTTCTGGCGGCGGGCCGACGGCAGCAGGTTCGATAACCAGCCCGGCCAGGTCAGGGGGCGCGGGGGCGCGGCCGGCGGCGGCGGGGTCTCGGCCCAGGGGTCCAGGTCGAACAGCTTGCAGTAGATGTAACGCCCGAATAGTTTGATGGTCGCCAGGAGCGGCGCCGCCAGCAGCAGGCCCACGAAGCCGAGCAGTTGCGCCATCACCACCGCGCCGAACAGGATGATGGCCGGGTGCAGGCCGAGGCTGCTGCCCATGATGCGCGGGTAGAAGATATTGCCCTGGATTTGTTGCAGGAGCGCGTAGGCCGCCAGGATCACCAGGGCATACACCACCGGGCTGAGGCCCAGCCAGTTCTCGCCCTGGAACAGGCCGATCAGCGCCCCGATCAGCGCGGAGAGCGTGGGCCCGATATAGGGGATGAACTCGAGCACGACGGAGATCAGGCCGAGCACCGGCCCGTAGCGCACCCCCAGCGCCGTCATCGTCACGCCCACCAGGCCGCCGATGATGAGCGCCAGGATCACCTGGCCGCGCAGGTAGGCGTTCCAGATCGGGCCAAGCTCGGCGGCCAGGCGGCGCAGGTCGTAGGCGTAGCCGACCGGCGCCAGCCGCTCGGCCGCCGGCATGAGCCGCTGGGCGTCGTGCATCAGGTAGTACGACACGAGCAGGATGAGCAGGAACCAGCCGATGGTGCTGGCCGTGCCGGACGCGACGGAGCCGACCAGGCCGCCGGTCTGGCTGAGCAGAGGCTGAATGGCCGAGAGCAACTGATCGTAGAGGGGCTGCAAATCCACGTTGGCGGGCGCGAGCGTGAACGGCCCGATCTGCCAGGTGCGGTTCAGGGTCGTCTCCAGGAAACCGGGCAGGTCGACGCTGATCTCCAGCACGGCGTTGTACAGGCCGACGATCTGCTGCTCGATGGCGATGCCGGCCACGGTGAGCACGCCGACCAGGATCAGGACCAGCGACAGGTAAGTGACGTTGACGGCCGCGCCCCAGGTCAGGTGGAACCGGGTGGTGAGCGCCTCGACGATCGGGCTGAGCAGGTAGGTGAGGATCAGGCAGAAGATGATGGGGCCGGCCAGGTTGCTGAACTGCACCAGCAGGCCGCCGATCAGGGCGAACACCACCAGCGAGATCAGGAATTTCGTCGGCGTGTTCCAGCGCGGCGACAGAGGCGGATCCGGCTGTGGCACAGGCGTGAGCGCGCTCATACGGCGGGAGGATTATACACGACGGCCGGGCCGTGTTTTGCAATCGGGGCGGGTCCGTCGGGGCGGGTCCGTAGCGTCGGGGCGGGTCGTCGGGGCGGGTCTCAGACCCGCCCCGACGTTGGATGGTTATATGCGATTATCGCCGTCCGCCGCCGCGTCCGCCGCGGTCGCCGCCGCCGCGCCGGTCCCCGCCGCGCCCGCCGCGGTCGCCGCCGCGGTCGCCGCGTCCGCCGCGCTCCCCGCCGCGCCCGCCGCGGTCGCCGCCGCCCTTCCGGTCGCGGGCCTGGGCTTCTTCAAGGGTCCAGCCCTCCAGCACCGCCTGGCGGCTGAGCCGGATCTTGCCGTTGTCGTCGATGCCGGTCACCATCACCGTCAGCTCGTCGCCGAGCTGGGCGATGTCCTCCACCTTCTCCACGCGTTCGGAGGCCAGCTGCGAGATATGCACCATGCCGTCGGTGCCGGGCAGCAGCTCGACGAAGGCCCCGAACGACTCGACGCGCACGACGCGGCCGGTGTAGATGGCGCCGAGCTTGACGGTCTCGGTCATGCTCTCGATGGTCTCGCGCGCGCGCCGGGCGCCGTCGCCGTCGGTGCTGGCGATGTAGACCGTGCCGTCGTCGTCGATGTCGATCTTGGTGTGGGTGTCCTCCTGCAGCTTGCGGATGTTCTTGCCGCCCGGCCCGATGATGGCCCCGATCTTCTCGGGGTCCACATGGACGGTGATGATGCGCGGCGCGAAGGGCGAGAGGTCCGGGCGCGGGGCCGGGATGAGGCTGGCCATGAACTCGAGGATCTCGCCGCGCGCCTCGCGGGCCTGGGCCAGCGCCTCGGCCAGGATCTGGGCCGTCAGGCCCTTGATCTTGATGTCCATCTGCAGGGCCGTGATGCCCAGCGCGGTGCCGGCGACTTTGAAATCCATGTCGCCCAGATGGTCCTCGATGCCCTGGATATCGGTCAGGATGGCGTACTTGCCGGTGTGGTTGTAGATGTCCGTCACCAGGCCCATGGCGATGCCGGCCACCGGCGCCTTGATGGGCACGCCGGCGTCCATCAGCGCCAGGGTCGAGCCGCAGGTGGACGCCATCGACGTCGAGCCGTTGGACGAGAGCACCTCGGAGACGACGCGGATGGTGTACGGGAACTCCTTCTCGTCCGGCAGCACCGGCACCAGGGCGCGCTCGGCCAGGGCGCCGTGGCCCACCTCGCGCCGGCTCTGGCCGCGCAGCGGCCGCACCTCGCCGGTGCTGAACGGCGGGAAGTTGTAGTGGTGCATGTAGCGCTTTTCGTCTTCGGGCGAGAGCGTGTCCAGTTCCTGGGCGTCGCGCGGGGTGCCGAGCGTGGCGATGCTCAGCGCCTGGGTCTCGCCGCGCGTGAACAGGCCGGAGCCGTGCGCGCGCGGGCTGAGGCCCACCTCGCCGGACAGCGGCCGGATCTGTTTGGCCGTGCGCCCGTCCGGGCGCACCCCCTGGTTGAGGATGACGTCGCGGACGACCTCCTGCTCCAGGTCGTGCAGGATGCCGAAGAGCGTGCTGGGCTTGACCTCGGGCGTCTCCGCAAAGGCGGCGTGGACGTCGGCCTGGATGGCGTCGCGCAGGGCGGCGCGCGTGGTCTTGTCGGCCGGCGCGGCCAGCTGCTTCAGGCGGTCGCCGACAATCGCGCGCACCTTCGCCACCACCTCGGCCGGATAGCCGAACCGGGGGTAATCGGTCTTCTTGGGCTTGCCGACCTCGCGCTGCATGCGCTCCTGCAGGTCGATCAGCGGCTGGATGGCCTGGTGGCCGAACTCCAGCGCGCGCACCATCGTGTCCTCGGGCACCTCGTTGGCCCCGCATTCCACCATGACGATGGCGTGGCGCGTGCCGGCCAGGCGCAGGTCCAGGTCCGACCGGTCCATGGCTTCAAAGGACGGATTGATGACGAACTCGCCGTCGATCAGGCCGACGCGCACCGCGCCCACCGGGCCGTCATAGGGCGCGACGCCGAAGGGGATGTCCGAGATCGACAGCGCGGCCGAGGCGGCGACGATGGCCAGCACGTCCGGCTGATGGACCTGGTCCACCGAGAGCGGCGTGACGATGATCTGGACGTCGTTGCGGAAATCGCCGGGGAAAAGCGGGCGCAGGGGCCGGTCGATCAGGCGGGCGGTGAGGATGGCGCCCTCGCCGGGCCGGCCTTCGCGCCGGAAGAACGAGCCCGGGATGCGGCCGGCGGCGTAGAGCTTCTCCTCGTACTCCACGCTGAGCGGGAAGAAGTCGATGCCCTCCCGCGGCTGGGCGGACATGGTGGCCGCCGCCAGCAGCATGGTGTCGCCGACCCGCAGGGTGACGGCGCCGCCGGCCAGGCCGGCCAGCTTGCCGGTCTCCAGCGTTAACGCCTGGCCGGCAAACTCAATCGAAAACTGTTTGACTTCTGACATGTGCGCAACTCCTTTGCGCCGCGGCGCGCGGCCCGGCGAGGGGCAGGCGCGCTCACGGATGGCCCGGCGCACAGGTCAGGGACTGGAGATTGGCATCAACGGCTGGGGCGCACGGCCCGCGGCTGCCGTTGAAAAATGCCAGTATCCAATTCCCGACGCCAGCGGCCGGGGAAACTAGGCGGATTATAGGTTCGGTCGGCGGGCCGGGCAATTCCGGCCGTCGGCGGACGTCGCTCCTACGCCCCTGGGCAGGCCGGACCGGTGGGATTGAGGCTGAGAGGCACAGAATCGGGGTCGGTCAGGGCGCGCGTGGGCCGCTTCACGTCTATCGGCGGCCCCGCACGCCTGGGGCAAAAAAACAACGGGTTGAGGCGTATGCTCACCGGCTACTCGTCGTCGCCGTGTGACCTACTTGCGGCGCAGGCCGAGCCGCGCAATCAGGGCTTCGTAAGCCTGCGGATTGCGCTGGCTCAGATAGGCGAGGTGGCGACGCCGCGCGCCCACCATCTTGAGCAGGCCCCGGCGCGAAGCTTCGTCGCCGCGGTGAATTTTGAGATGCTCGGTGAGCTGGGTGATGCGCTTGGTCAACAACGCCACCTGCACCTCCGGCGAGCCGGTGTCGCCGTCGTGCCGGTGATAATCGGTGATGATCTGCTGCTTCGATTCCTTGTCCAGTGACATGACGCCTGTCCTCCTTTTGGCAGGTCGCCCGTCGGCGAGTCAGGTCGTTCGACCAGCCGCGGGTCTAGTCAGAGATTAGGAAACTCATTATAACAAGCGGGGTAGGAGTCGTCCAGGTCGCGGCGCTGCGCCCGGCTCACGCGGAACGCTGCGCGTTCCGGTTTAGTACCCCAGCGCGCAGCCGTCGGCCCGCGGATCGCTGCCGCCCCACAGCACGCCGTCCGGGTCGCGGCGGATGATCTGGCCGCGCCCGAAGTTGGCGCGCGCGTAGCCGCCGATCCCGGCGCGCAGCGGATGACCGCGCCGGCGCAGGCCGTCCACCAGGTCCGCGGGCAGGCCGGCCTCCAGCAAGACCGCGCCGCCCGCCTGGCCGTCTTCGATGCAGAAACGCGGCCGGTCGAGCGCGGCCTGCGGGTTCAGGCCGTCGTCGGCCAGCCCCACCACCACCTGCACGTGGCCCTGCGGTTGCATGAAGCCGCCCATCACGCCGAAAGGCCCGTAGAGCGTCCCGTCGGCGCGCGTGAGCAGGCCCGGGATGATGGTGTGATAGGGCCGCTTGCCGGGCTGCAGCGCGTTGGGGTGGGCCGGGTCGAGCGAGAAGTTGTGGCCGCGGTTCTGGAGCGTGAAGCCCCACGGCCGGCCGGCGCTGTCGGCCGGCACGATCCCGGTGCCGAAGCCCATGTAGTTGCTGTTGATCAGCGAGCAGGCGTTGCCGCGGCCGTCCACGGCGCACAGGTACACCGTGCCGGAGGCCGTCACCGGCGCGCCGCGCTGCACATCCAGCGTGGCGCGCTCCGGGTTGATCAGCCGGCGGCGCTCGGCCGCGTACGCGCTGGAGAGCAGGCCGGCCAGGGGGATCGGGTTGAACGCCGGATCGGAGACGTACCAGCGCGCATCGGCGAAGGCGGCGCGCAGCGCCTCAATCAGCAGGTGCCAGCGCGGCGCGCCCAGCGGCTCCAGCGCGGCCAGGTCGAAG
>DAOUAB010000097.1:0-30301 GCA_034434015.1 Anaerolineales bacterium | reverse complement strand
CGCCCTCGCCCGCGACGACCGATCCCGGTTCCAGCCCGGCCAGCGCGACGGCGCCGGTCGTGGGCGTGACGCCGGGCGGCGCCGTCAGCGTGAGGGCGACGGGCAAGTCCATCGGGTCGGGTGTGCGGTCGCCGTCGCTGTCGGGTCTGATCGGGTCCAGGCCGCGCCGCACTTCGTTGCCGTCCGTCAGCCCGTCGCCGTCCGAATCCGGCACGAGCGGCAGCGAACCGTAGGTCATTTCCAGCGCGTTCGGGAGACCGTCGCGGTCGTCGTCAGCGCCGAACCAGAGCGCCGTCGCCGTCTGAGCGGCCTGGGCGCGTTGATCGGCCGGCGCGATGAGGCCGGCCATCTCCGGCCAGGCGACGGCCATCACCAGCGCCCCGACCACTAGGCCGAGTGATGACAACACGGTCAGCGTGCGCGGGGCCGGGGCGCCGTGGCGGGCGGCCGCGGTCTGGACCGAAGGCGCCGCCAGCGCCGGGTAACGCCGGCGCGACGCCGTAGCCCGCGCCGGGACGGCGGCCTCCGGCTCGCGGTCTTGCCTCGTGGTGGGTCCTGCGCGTGACCGGTAGAGGAGGACGTTGACGCCAATTTGCAGCGGCACGCCCGGCGGCCAATCGTGCGGCGTGTGGGGGGTCAGGCGCGCGCCGTCCAGAAACGTGCCGTTGGCGCTGCCCAGGTCGATCACGGTGCGCCGTCCATCTGCGGCCATGATCCGGACGTGGCGGCGCGAGACCTCGGCCTGGTTGAAGACCAGGTCGTTGTCCGGGTCGCGCCCGATGGCCGTCTCGCCCGGCATAAGCGGGAAGGCCTGGGCGCGCTGGCCCGGCGTGATCACGTCCACCCAATCCGGCGTCGCCGCCGGCGCCGGGCCGGTGTCCTCCAGGGCCGCGGCGGGCAAGGGGCCGGCGTCATTTACATCTGGGGCGGCCTCATCCCGCCTGACCGTCAGCGTCTCCGCCCCGAGTCCGGCGGTGAGCGCGGCGAGCGCCCGGATGTCGTCCGCAAACGAGGCCGCCGGGGCGTCAGGCGGAGTCCAAAGCGGCGCGAGCCCGGCGCCGTCCAGGAGCAGGCGGCCGTCATCCGGCCATTGCGGATCGGGCGCAAGGAACAGGCGGCGCGTGGAGAGGCCGGCATGGGCCAGGCCGCGCCGGTGAAGATAATCCAGCGCCTGGCGCACCTGGCCCAGCCAGCGGGCGGCGGCCTCGGCCGTCACCGGGCCGGCAGATTCCAGGCGGCGGCGGAGCGAGCCGGCTTCATAGTAGGGGGTCACCCAGAAACCGCACCCGTCCACATGCCCGAAATCCAGGATGGGGACCAGGCCCGGATGGCGCAGATGGGCGGCCATGCGCAGGGTCTGCAGGAAGCGATCGGGCGGCGGGTTGAGCTCGGGGTGGAGGACGCGGACGACGACGCCGGCGCCGGTATCAACAGCGCGCGCCCGGAACGCGGCCGCGCGCGCGCCGCACGCCAGCAGCTCCGGCGCGGCATAGCGGGCGAGGGTTGGGTCAAGCGAAGGATGAGTCAGGGCAGCCACGGGCGTGAGACCTGGGCGCGCTCTTCTTCATTCGTTGGCAAAAGCCGGAGAGAGGGCTCAGCCTGTTCGGTAGATGCAAGTCTTGTGCCGGCCGTAGGGAAACCGTCGGTTTCCAACTGCGGGTGGGGCTTCTATCGACGCTCCTGCCCGTAAAAAGATGGACGTTTTTCCGAGGAAGTGACGGGTTTGCGGCCAAGCTGACCTTAAAAATAAACTCAACGCTAACGCTAGCGTTGTTGACTCGGCAGGTTGTTCTGCTAAAGAATGAGAGTGCCCTTGTCCGAAATTTCGATCACGGAGGGGCGTGTTGTTTTGCGCCATGATCGAGTATCGCTTCTGCTTCGGCCGCCGGCTGAAGTAATTCCGTCTTACTCCACGTTTTCTGCACGGAGGAAGCGGTGCTGAAAGTGCAGTTGTTTGGCGCCGGGCGCGTGACCTATGCCGGGCAGCCGTTGGCTGGTTTCCCCAACCAGCAGGCCTGTCTGCTCCTCTGCTATCTGCTGCTCAATCGGGCATATCCTCAGACGCGCGAGCGGCTGGCCGCCCTCTTCTGGGGCGATCTGCCCGCGGCCACGGCGCGCAAAAGCCTGCGCAACGCGCTGTGGCGGATGCGCCAGAGCCTGCAATCGGTCGGCGCCCAGCCGGACGATTACCTGGTCATCGGCGACGAAAGCGTTTCGTTCCTGGCCTCCAGCGGCGTCTGGCTGGACGTCGCGGTGTTCGAGACGACGGTGGCTGCCCTCCAGGACACGCCCGGCGCCGAGCTGTCGGACGAACAGGCGGCGCGGCTGGCGGAGGCCGTGGACCTTTACACCGGTGAACTGTTAGACGGCGTCTACGCGGACTGGTGTCTGCACGAGCGCGAGCGGCTCGGTCTGCTGTACCTGGCTGCCCTTCAGAAGCTGATGGCCTATCACGGCCGGCGCGGCGAGTATGAGCGCGCCCTGCAGTATGGCGAGCGCATCCTGGCCTGCGACAACACCCGCGAGAAGGTCCACCGCCAGATGATGCACCTGCTCTGGCTGGCCGGCGACCGGAACGCCGCGCTCGCCCAATACAGGCGCTGCGCCCAGATCCTGCGCGAGGAGCTGGACACGACGCCCATGCCGGAGACGACGCGCCTGTACGAGCAGATGGCGGCCAACAACTACAACCCGGCCGAGCCGGCCGCCGCCCCGGCCGGCCGCGCCGCGCGCCCCGAGGCTATCCAGTCGCTCGCCCGCCATGCCCTGGACCGGCTCCGCCGGCTGCAGGCCGCCGTCGAAGAGACCCACGCCGAGTTGCGCCAGTTGGAACAAATGCTGGGGGCCGCCCTCAGCGAGCCCTGACGCCTCGAAGACGCCCGTTTTCATCCCCAAAGACACCTTCAAGACATTCCGCAGACGTCCCGGGGCTACGTTGATGGCGCAATGACCAGCGACGTCCCCGCCCCGATGGGCGTTTCCTTCGAGCCCGAGGCATCCGGCGATACGCTCGCTTTTATCGTGCGTATCTGGCGCGAGACCGCCGGGCCGGGCGGGCAGGCTGGCGCCTGGCGTGGCTCCATCGAACGCGTCGGCGCCGGGGTCCGACTGTACTTCACCGAGATCGACAGCGTCGCGCGTTTCATCCGCGAGCAGGCCGGCCTGAACCCCGACGCCCGGCGTTCGGCCTGGTCGGCCTTTATGGATTGGTTGCGCTAACGCCTGATGTCCACCGGACCGCCCGTCCCTGACCTCAGCCTGCGCCATCTCCAGGCCGAGCTGGCGTGCCTGGACGTGCGCCTGCGCCGCGAGGTGCGCCGCTGGCAATTGGCCGGCCAGGACCCCAACGACAGTTATCGCGGGTTGTACGTCTCCGACGCCGAGGCCGAAGCCCTGCTGGCGCGGCCATTGGCCACCAGTTGGGGCGGCAGCCAGAGCCTCTCGCCGGAGGAAGCCCAGGCCAGCGCCGAGGCCGCCCGCCGCGCGGCTCAGGCTTGCGACGCCATCACGCAAGAGGCCGGGCGCTCCGGCCAGCCTCTGCGCCTGAGGCGTCTGGCCAGCGTCTTCGGCCTGGACCGCTTCGATCTGGACATCCTTCTGGTGGCCCTGGCGCCGGTCCTCGACCTGCGTTACGAGAAGCTTTACGCCTACCTCCAGGACGACGTCACCCGCAAACGGCCCACCATCAACCTGGCGCTCGATCTGCTGGCCGAACCCGGCCCGGACCGTCTGGCGCACTGGCCGCGCTTCGCGGACGACGCCCCCCTCTTCCGTTACCATCTGCTCGAGCGCACCCCTGAAACCGCCAAGTTGCCGTTGCTCAGCCAGGTGCTCGTCCCTGACCCCGCCGTGGCCGCCTGGCTGCTGGGCCGTTACCAGCCGCATGCCGACCTGGGCGCGCATGCCCAACTGCTCCGGCCTCAGGCCGACGAAGACTCCGCGGTGTTGACGGCCGAAGTCTGGCCGCACCTGGCGCTGGCTCTGGACGATGACGGCATCCTGGCCCTGCATGGGCCGGACCGCGCGGCCCAGGAGGCCGTGTTGCGCCGCCTGGCGGCGCAGCTCGAACGCCCGCTGCTGCTGGTGGCCCTGGACCTCCTGGTGCGTGATGGCCTGGCGCCCGGACGCGCCCTGCATCTGGCCCTGCGCGATGCCCGACTCACCGGCGCGATCCCGGGCCTGTTGGGCTGGGACGCGGCCCTGGTGGATGGAGCGCCGCCCGCCGACCTGCTGGCGGTGCTGTGCGCGTACCCGGACCGCGTGGCCGTCGCCGGGCGCGCGGCCTGGCAGGCGGCCGGCGTCGAGCGCGAGCGCCGGCTGGCCTGGGTGGAGACGCCGATGCCGTCCTACGCGCAGCGGCGCGCGGTGTGGGGCTTTTTCTTAAGGGACCTGACGGGTCTCGACATTCAGCCAGACCCCGGACTCGTCTCCTCCGAAGACCCGTCAGGTCTGGACCTCAACTCCCTCGCCGGCCAGTTTCTCCTGACCACCGGCCAGATCCGCGACGCCTGCGCCAGCGCCCGCGACCTGGCGGCCCAGCGCGGCGAGCCGGTGACGCGCGCCGACCTGTTCGCCGCCGCGCGCGCCCACTCCAACCCCAACCTGGCCGCGCTGGCGCGCAAGATCACGCCGCGCTACGCCTGGGACGACATCATCCTGCCGGACGACCAGCGCGCCATCTTGCGTGAACTGGTCGCCACCGTGCGCGGCCGGCCGCAGGTGCTGGAAGGCTGGGGCGTCGGCCGCAAGCTGGCGGCCAGCGCGGGCGTCACCGCGCTGTTCGCCGGGCCGCCCGGCACCGGCAAAACCATGGCGGCCGAGGTGATCGCGGCCGAGCTCGGCCTGGACCTGTATAAGATCGACCTCTCGACCGTGGTGAGCAAGTACATCGGCGAGACCGAGAAGAACCTGGAGCGCATCTTCTCCGAGGCGCAGAGCAGCAACGCCATCCTCTTCTTCGACGAAGCCGACGCGCTCTTCGGCAAGCGCAGCGAAGTGCGCGACAGCCACGACCGGTACGCCAACATCGAGATCAGCTATCTGCTCCAGCGCATGGAGGCCTACGACGGCGTGACCATCCTGGCCACCAACCTGCGCGCCAATCTGGACGAGGCCTTCAAGCGCCGCCTGCATTTCGCCGTGGACTTCCCATTCCCGGACGAGAAGGACCGGCTGCGCATCTGGCGCGCGCTCTGGCCCGCCGAATTGCCCACGGCGCCGGGCCTGGACCTGGCCGGGATGGCGCGGCGCTACAAGCTGGCCGGCGGCAACATCCGCAACGTCATCGTCAGCGCCGCGTACCTGGCCGCCGCCGACGGCGGGCGCGTCACCATGCAGCACCTGCTGCATGGCACACGGCGCGAATTGCAGAAGATGGGGCGCCTGGTGGGGCAGGAGGATGTGACCTGATGCCGAAACAAACCCGCCGAACCCGTTCGCCGGGCGTCCGCCCCAGGCGGCCCCGCAACCCGCGTCCGGTCAAGACCGACGACGGCCAGGACGAGGCCGCCCTCGCCCGGCCGGCCAGGGACGCGCCGGACGCCCTGACCGAGCGCCTGCAGACCGGGCCCCTGCACGCCGCCCAGCGGCGCGCCCTGGCCCGCGACCTCGGCCGCGTGCACGGCAACCGCTATTTGCAGCGTGTAATGGCGCCGGCCGTCGTCGAACAGGCCTCCGCGCCCGACCGCCACCGCGCCGAACCGGCGCTGCGCGCCCTGCGCAGTAAAGGGCCGGTCATCCAGCGCTCGCTGGCCGGCAGTTTCCCGACCTCGCTCGGCATCTTCGAAATGGGCATGGAGACTAAAGAGGGGGCGCTGACCGGCGGCCAGAGCGGGCTGAGCGGCACCATCAAATTCGAGCCGGGCGTGGGCACCCCATACTCCAACAAAATCGGCCTGGTGCAGGTCGTCAAGCTCACCGACGCCGGCGGCGCGGACGTCAACCCGGTCTCCCTGCCGGCGACGACCGGCCCGCACGTCCGCACGACCGAGGACAAAGCCGCCGGCGTCGAGGGCGGCTTCTTCACCGACGTCCTCCACCGCGACCCCTTCAAGAACCCGAAATCCCCGACCGAGCACCAGCCCGGCGACGCGCTCCCGCCCTACTACCCCTTCTCGTCCGCCGGCGGCCAGGTGTTCGGCTTCAAGCGCTCGGATGAGGCCAGCGACATCCAGGCCGCTGAGCTTTTCGACTTCCCCGGCACGACGAGCAAGACCGCCAACCTGGACTTCTCCTTTGAGACGGTGGCCAAGGCCGACGACGCGCAGACGGTCTACGGGGCGGTCAAATGGTCGTTCGGGCTGCGCGCGGGCAAGGTCACCAACGAGACCATGTCGGTGGACGACAGCGCCTCGGCCACGTTTGAGGCCGCGCTCGAGAAGCACCGCGATTTCTACGTCCACGAGCCGGTCACGTTCTATTTCGATTTCGACCAGGATCAGCCGATGGCGGGCGAGACCGACAAGATCGACGAGTTTCTGGCTTACCTGGACCGCTTCCCGGACGTGCGCCTGGACCTGACCGGCTTCGCCGATATGCGCGGCAACGCCGCCTACAACCGGGACCTGGCGCTGCGCCGCGCCGAGAGCATCGCCCAGGCCCTGATCGCCAAGGGCGTGCCCGCCGACCGCATCGACGCGCCCAAGGCGGTCGGCGCCACCAGCAAGTTCGCGCCTGAGGCCAAGGAGTCGCATTTCCGCGGCAACCGGCGCGTCACGCTGACCTTCCTGCACACCGCTTCCATCCTGCCCAAGTAGGTGGCCGATGACGGCGACGATCGAACAACTCATCCAACAACTGGCGTCCCCCGACCCCGGCGTCTATGGCCGGGCGCTGGAGGCGCTGGCGCGCCGCGGCCCGGAAGCCGTGCCGGCCCTGCTCCGGGCGCTGCAGAACGGCGACGCGCCGCAGGTGCGCGCGCTGGCCGCCGAGGGCCTCGGCCTGATCGGCGACCATACCGCCGTCGAGCCGCTGTGGGCGGCCCTGGACGATGACGATGAAGAGGTGCGCTCGCAGGCGGCCACGGCGCTGGCCTACCTGGACGACCCGCGCGCCCTGGACGCCCTGGTCCGCACCCTGAACGACAGCCTCGACCTCCTGCACATCAACCTCTCGCGCTCGGCCTACACGCTCATCGGCCTGGGGCCGGCGGCCCTGCCGGCGGTCCTGCCGCTGCTGAACGACGCCGACCGCGAGAAGCGTGAGAAGGCCGGCTGGATCGCGCGCAAGATCGTATCCGACCGCCTCGAGGCCGGCGACTCCGAAGGCGGCCCGGACTGGTCCGCGCTGGAAGCCCTGCTGGCCGGATATAAGACCGACAATGCGCCCGAGGCGCGCGCCCGCCTGGTGGACCGGGCGCTGGCCTGGGTGCGCGCCAACCTCCCCACTGGAGGCCGACATGCCTGAAACCGTCGCCGCGCCCGCCGCTCGCGACCTGTTGTGGCTGGCCTGCCGCGAAAAGACGTGCTGCCGCACGACGCGCGTCATCGTGACCGGTCTGGATATGTGGCGCATCGCGCGCGCGCTGGAGCTGGCGCCGTGGGACTTCACGCGCTACGGCGAGGCGGTGGAGGACGCGGCGGACGGTTTTCAACTGGCGCCGGGCGGCCCGCGCTACCAAATCTACCTGGCCAAGCGCGGGCCCGTTGGGCCGCAGGGCGCGCCGTGTCTCTTCTTGTGGCAACTGGCCGACGGCCACGCCCAGTGCGGGCTGGGCGCGCTGCGTCCGCGGGCCTGCCAGAGTTACCCGGCGCTGCTCCTGGACGGCGTGCTGTGCGTGGACGGCGCGAGCTGCACCTGCCGCCGCTGGTCGCTGGCCGACCTGGACCAGGACCGCGAGCTGGCCCTGGCCGAGACCTTCCTGGCCGAAGCCGCCGAGTACGCAGACATTGCCGCGGCCTGGAATGCGGCCCTGAAGCCTGGTTCGGGTGAACGCAGTTACGTCGAATTCTGTCGTTACCTTGTGACCGAATACGACCACCGTTACGGAGGCCGGCCATGACCAGCCCCTGCGCGGCCTGCACTCGGGGCTGCTGTCATCACTACTCCGTGGTCGTCACCGGTCACGACATCTGGGCGATCAGCCGCGCGCTGGGGCTGGCGCCCGAGCAGTTTCTGGTGGTGACGCCGCAGCACACACCCAACAGCCGTGGTTTCTGTCTGGATAGCTCCGGGCGGACTTTCGACCTGGCGCTCGACAAGCAGACTGGCGGGGCGGCCGAGGCGCGGGCGTGCGTGTTCTGGCTGAGCTTGCCGGGCGGCGTCGGTCGTTGCGGCGTCTACGCCGTGCGGCCCCACGTCTGTCAGACCTATCCGGCGGTCCTGCGCCAGGACCAGTTGCTCCGGCGCGACGACGTGCTCTGCCCGGACGACGCCTGGCGCGGCGACGCGCTGGCGCATCCGATCTGGCGTCAGCGCCTGGAGGCCATGTACGTCGAGTTCGACCTGTACGCGCTGGCCGTGGCCCGCTGGAACGCGCACGTCCGCGCGCAGGGCGGGGCGCAGTCGGCCGGCCAGTATCTGGCCTATGTGATGAACTTCTACGCGCGCCTGGCGCCGATCCGGGCGCGTCTCGGGCCGGAGAGCTGGGCGGCGCTATGCGCAGAGTGGAGCGCCGGCCTCCAGCGCGGCGTCAGCCCGTGGGTGGTCGATGTCCCGGCGCTGGCGCCGTGGGCTGGCGTCCTGACCGACATCCGGGCCGTCGCCGAGAGCTTCTTCCCGTCCGACTATTCACCCCCCACGGTTCCCCCATCGCCGCCGGCAGGCGCAGAGCCCGGCTGGCCGCATGAGGGGCGGCGATGGGAGGAGGCCAGAGGGGTCGAAAGCCCGGCCCTGGCGCTTTCCAGGCTCTGAGGCTTACGCATGGGCTATCGCCACCGCCGCTTCATGCGCCGCCGATCCCCGGATGAAGCCGAACGCCTCCCGGCCTCGGCGCGTTCGCGCGCGCCCGATCCTGAATCGCAGGCTTCATCCGACGCGCCGCAGGCCGAGGCCGTGCGCCAGATTCAGCACACCCACGGCAACGCCTTTGTGCAGCGGATGCTGGCCGGCGCGCCGACGGTGCAGCGTGAAGCCGGCGCGCGGCCGTTCAACCCGCTTGACCCGGAGGTGCTGCGCGGCGCGGCGGCGGCCGTCGTCGAGCGCAACGAGGCCCCGGTGCGCGCCTGGCTGGACGCCAACACCGACCGGCTGATGCTGCTTGGCCTGCCGGACCTGGTGGCCCGCGTGCGCCGCGAGGTGCCGGAGGCCGCGCGCCTGGCCGATGGCGAGATCGCGTCCCTGGCCCAGCAGTGGGCGCAGCGCCACAACATCACCATCCCGCCCGTCTCAGTCCTGCCCGCCTCCGGCCCCGCGCCGGCCATCGCCATCCCGGAGGCCGTCAAGCGCGCCTTCTCCATCCCGATCGAGGGCGTGGACCTGGTGCGCGGCTCGAACGGGCGGCTGAACATCGCCGTGCGCGGCGTGACCGCGCAGTTGGGGCGCGGCAAGGCGACGGTGAGTTGGGGCGGCAGCCTGGGGCTGGATATCCCGGTGGGCGGCTTCCACCTGGGCGCGACAGTGTCCGGCGAAAAGTGGGAGATGACGCTCTCCACGCCGGGCGAGGATACCGTGCCGGACCTGAACAAACTGGGCGAGGTCTTCAGCCGCGCCGAAAGCGCCCTGCGCGGCATACTGGGCGCGACGGCCGAGTACCCGGGCCTGACCGAGATACCGGAGCTGACGGCGCGCATCAGTCCGCACGTCAAGCCGGTGAAAGAAGCGGTTGAGGCGCTCAAGGCCATTGCCGAGGCGCCGCGCGTGAGCTTCGGCGTCCGGGTCGAGGGCCCCGGCAGCAAACCGGGCGCGGACACGCCGGCCGGGGTGACGGTCAGCGCAACGCTGACGGTTCGATTCTAGGACGTTGCCATGCAGCCGCGCCAGCCGCACCAGCGCGACCGCCCGACCCGGCCGCCGACCGTGAAACCGGCGGGCGACATCGCCGCGCGGCCGCCGGTGGGCGCGGAGCCCGTTGAAACCATCGCGGGCCTGCCGCGGGAACTGGGCAACCGGCGCATTCAACGGCTCCTCCATGGCCGGTCGGGCCAAACCCCCCACAGCGCGCCGCTGACCATCATCCAGCGGGACGACGACCCGAACGAGGTCCTGAACGCGTGTCTGGACCCCGATTATGCGCGCACGCTCTCCGATGACCAGATCGCGGCCCGCCTGCAGGTGTTGGAAGCGCAACTGCCGGCCCTCGACCCGGACAGCGCCGCCGCCTTGACCGGGCAGGGCAATCGCCGCATGCTGCGCGTCGAGCAGGCGCGGCGCGGCCTGAGCGCCGCTCAAACGGCCGGAAACGCCGCCGCCTTCCAGACGGCGGCCCGCGACCTGGTCGATTTTGCCCGCGCTGAAATCCAGGGTTTCCCGGCCCTGGTCCGCCGCTTCATCGACCAGCCGGCGCCCGGCGACGTCGAGAAGGTCCGCATTCTGGGCGCGGTGGCCGCCGCCGTGGCGCGCATGGAGTTCCTGGCCGGCACCATCTACCACCGGGGCGGGTCGTGGGAAAACGTTGACTCCAACCAGGGCGACATCCTGCGCTTCTACGCCGGCGAGAACGCGGACGAGATGCCGTGGTGCTCGCGCTTCGCGACCACCGTGCTGCGTGAGATCACCGGCGGCGATGTCGTGGCCTGGTCCGGCTACAAGATCGCCAACCCGGCCGAGCACAACCTCTCCCTGAATTACGCCACGCGGGGCGGGGCCTTCGTCGGCACACACAGCAGCCGGAACGCGTCGGCCAGCGCCGGCGGCAACTACAACCCGTGGGCCGAGCTGCGGCAGACCCTGCAGCGCATCGACAGCGGCGCCATCGCCGACCAGACGAAGCCCGAGGCCGTCGAGGCCTTCTTCGCCGCGCACGCGCGGCCCCAGCCCGGCGACCTGCTCATCACGCGCCGGTCGACCGCCAACCCCAACTCCTTCACGCGCGACAACCCGGCGACGGCGGCCAGCGAGAACTACCAGAGCCACACCCAGATGGTCGAGCGGCTGGACGGCCACACGCTCTACACCATCGAAGGCAACAGCGACTCGCGTGTGCGCGGCGAGCCCTACAACCTGACCGATCCCGGCGACGTCGAGGAGATCGTGTTCATCGCGCGGCCGGGCCTGGACAGCTACCAGCCCGCCGCCGAGGGCGGCGCGGCCGGGGGTGAAGCCGCCGGCGGCGCGCCGGCCGGCGATCAGGTCGCGGAGGCGGACCTGATGAGGCCGGTGGGGCAGATGAACGCCCTGCTCGAGCACCTGGCGGCCGAGATGGGCTTCGTGAACCGGCTCGGGGCCGATCAACTCAACGTCGTCGCCAACCTGACCAGGAGCGGCGGCGGAGGGGTGGAGTAGGTGAAAGCGGACCAGACCGCCCAGCCCGACAAGAAAAACGGGCACAAGCCGCCGGAACCCGCACCGGCGCTTGATCTGGCGCAGGAGTTCGCGCCTCCGGCCGCGGCGCTTTCCGGTCCGCTGGGCGTGGCCGGCGACGGCACGCTGGCGTCCCAGGCCGCGCGGCTGGGCGACCCGCGCCTGCACGTAGTCCAGCGCCAGGTGATGGCGGCGCAGATCGGCCAGGTGCAGGGCAACCGGCACCTGCAGACCGTGATCGCCTTCCGGCGCGTCAACGGCAACGGCCACGGCCCTGCGCCCGCCACAGCCAGGCCGCCAGCCCCGGCCGAAGCGCCGGCCGCCGAGCAAACCGAAGCCGGGGATGATGGTCTAGGAGTCAGCGGCCCGCCCACGGCCGCCGCGGCGAGTGAGCCGCCGCCAGCGCCGCCCGGTCCAGCCGCCTCGGCCACGGTCCAGCGCCGCGCGGCCGGCGCGGATCGTGGGCCCGCTGCGCCTTCAGGCTTGCCGGACCAGAACCACGTGCAGCGCGGCCTGTTCGACGCTATCGCCAACCCGCGCCAGGCGGCCCTGGGCGCGCTGGCCAACTTCGCCCGCAACGTCCCCGGCTATCACCTGCTGACCCTGGTGCTGGGGCGCGACCCGATCACGGACCAGACCGTCGAGCGCACGCCCAAGACCGTCTTCCAGGCCGTGCTCAGCCTGGTCCCGGGCGGCAACCTGATCTTCCAGAATTTGGATGAATCCGGCGCCATTGACAAGGCCTTCGCCTGGCTGGACGAGCAGTTCGCGCAGCTCGGCCTGGGCTGGGAGGCCATTAAGGACCTGTTCCGCCGGGCCTGGGAGGCCCTGTCCATCACCGACCTCCTGAACCCGTTCGGCGCTTGGGAGAAGCTCAAGGCCATCTTCCTGGGGCCGATCAACCGGATCAAGAACTTCGTCGTCTCCATCGGCCAGAAGGTGATGGAGTTCATCTTCGAAGGGGTGCTGGAGAAGCTGGGCGGCGGGCAGGTGCTGGCGCTTCTCAAGCGGGCCGGCTCCGCGTTTATGCTGATCGTCAAGGACCCGATCGGATTCCTGGGCAACCTGATCAACGGCGTCAAGCAGGGCCTGCTCGGCTTTGTATCCAACATCGGCATGCACCTCAAGAAGGGCCTGATGACGTGGCTCTTCGGCGAGCTGGCCCAGACCGGCATCCAGCTCCCGGAGACGTTCGACCTGAAGGGCATCCTCACGCTGGTCCTGCAGGTGCTGGGTCTGACCTGGCAGGCGATCCGGGCCCAGGCCGTGAAGCTCCTGGGCGAACGCGTGGTCGGGGTGCTGGAGGGCGCTTTCTCGATCTTCAAGATCATCATGGAGCAGGGGTTGGGCGGCCTGTGGGAGTACATCAAGGAGCAGCTAGGCAATCTGAAAGAGATGGTGCTCGACGGCATCAAGGACATGGTCATCACCCAGGTCATCCAGGCCGGCATCCAGTGGCTGTTGAGCATGTTGGGCGGGCCGGCCGGCGCCGTGATCAAGGCCATCAAGATGATCTACGACGTCGTGATGTGGTTCGTCAACAACGGCAGCCGCGTCATGGCTCTGGTCAACGCCATCGTGGACTCGCTCGGGGCCATCGCCGGCGGGACCGTGGACGTGGCCGCCCGGTTTGTGGAGCAGGCGCTGGCTAAGACCGTGCCCGTCGTCATCGGCTTCCTGGCCAGCCTGCTGGGCCTGGGCAACCTGGGCGCCAGGATCAAGGCCATCATCCAGAAGATCCAGGAGCCGATCCAGAAGGCCATCGGCTGGGTGCTGGGCAAGGCCAGGGCGTTTGCCCAGAAGGTGATGGGCAGGCTGGGATTTGGCGCCAGGAAAGCGCCCGGCACCCCCGAGGAGGGCGCCAGCGCCGCGGTTAAGGCCAGGGCGGGGCGCGAGGTTTCGGCGCGCCTGAAAGGGCCTATCCGAACCGCCGCCGATGTCCGCCCGGTGATCACCTCCGTCTATAACCAGCTCAGACCGGAGGGCCTGAAATCGCTTCAGGTCGTTGAGGACGCGCGCCAGCCCGGCCACTTCAAGGTCATGGCTTCGGCTTCCGAAACGGAGCCGGTGGCTGATCTCTCCACCGAATTGGGGATCGAGGTGGGCGATATCCTGCCGCTCGTGGGCGGGAGCGGGTGGGGCAAGACCTCGCTGTCCGCTTACATGCTGGTCGGCGACCGGCCTGTGAATTTCGGCAAACACGAAAATACGCCCGAGGAGGAAGAAAAGGTCGAACGCCATGCGGAGGTCCAGCTCCTCCGAGAGCTTAGAGGCGAGTGGTCGGGGGTGGCGCGCAAAGGGCGACCTCATCAACTGGTCGTCGAAATCACGCGCAGCCCGTGCGCCAACTGCTCGCTTCAGTTGCGCGAATTCGTCGAAGAAAAGCGGGCGCAGGGATATGACCTCACCCTCACGGTGCGGACGCTGTCGATCTACGGCGGGACCCGGCGGGACGAGGCGGGCGCGGCGGCGCCTCGCTATGAGGGAACCCGGCTGGTCCTGGAGGCTTTCAATAAGCCCGGGATGAAGCTCGAGCCCTGGGATGTGTTCGCGGAACTTAAGGAACGCGGTCTGCACCTTGACCCGAAGGTGATCACGCCGACTCAACAGCAGACGCTCAAGCGCCGCATTGATGAGGTGAAGGCGATCGTGGGCCAGATCGCCGATGTCAAAGCGGGCGGGTGAGCGGTCCCCTCACAGAAAGGAATGGATGGCCATGACCCAAGAACGCGCTTCTGAGGACAAGATCACCAAAACCCGCAAGCCGCCCGAGCGCGGCGAGGCGCTCGAGCCCGCGCACGAAGCGCCGCCGGAGGTCGCCGCCCTGCACGGCCTCCAGCAGCAGGTGGGCAACCGCGCCGTCCAGCGCCTGCTGGCCCAGCGCGCAAGCGGCGGAGCCGCCGGCGACGGCGCGTTCGACCTGGACGACCAGACGGCGGGCCGCATTAACGCCGCGCGGGGCGGGGGGCAGGCGCTGGATGCGTCGGTCCAGACCAAAATGGGCGAGGCCACCGGCCACGACTTCAGCGGCGTGCGCGTCCACACCGGCCCGGAGTCGCACGCCCTCAACGAGCAGCTCGGCGCCAGGGCCTTCACCACCGGCCAGGACGTCTTCTTCCGCGACGGCGCCTATGACCCCGGCTCGCCCGGCGGCCAGGAACTGCTGGCCCACGAGCTGACCCACGTCGTCCAGCAGAGCAGCGGCGCCGTGGGCGGGGGCGGGGGCGGGATGACGGTCAATGCCCCCGGCGACGCCTTCGAGCAGGAGGCCGACGCCGTGGCCCGGTCTGTGATGAGCGGCACAAACGCCCCGGCGGCGGGCGCCCAGGCCGGCGTCCAGCGCCAGGTGGACGAGGAGGAAGAGCCCGTTCAGATGGCGGCTGAGGAGGAAGAGGTCCAAATGCAAGCCGAAGACGAGGAAGAGATACGGATGAAGCCGATCGGGGACGGGGCCGAGACGCTTCAGCGGCAAACTGAAGAAGAAGAGCCGGAGGAAGCCGTGCAGATGCAGCCGGCGGAGGAGGAAGAGGAGCTGTCCGCGCCATGAGCAAACCGGCCGCCCGCGTCGCCGACCCGACCGCGCACGGCGGCGTCATCATGCCGCCCGGCTGCCCGACCGTGCTCATCGGCGGGATGCCGGCCGCCCGCATGGGCGACATGCACACCTGCCCGCTGTTCAACGGCCCTCAGCCGCACGTCGGCGGGGCCATCGCCATGGGCAGCGCGACGGTGCTGATCGGCGGGATGCCGGCCGCCCGGATGGGCGACACGGCGCTCTGCCCGGGGCCGCCCAACTCGATCATGAACGGCTGCCCGACCGTCCTGATCGGGGGATGAAACCGTGACGGGACTGGGCGCCCTGTCCATTTGCGTTCGCCCTGAGGCCGCTCTCCCTGGAGGGCGTTTTACGGCATGATCAGCGATTTAGACGACGTCCTGCGCGAGCTCCTCATCCGCGAGCTGCCGGTCAAGAACGGCGAGGTCGACCTCGCGTTCGACCAGCCGCGCCGCGAGTGGTCGGCGCGCCTCAGCCGCCCGACCCTCAACCTGTTCCTGCACGACGTGCGCGAGAACACGCTCCTGCGCCATCAGGAGTGGCAGGTGGAACGCAACGGCAACGGCGCTGTCACCAAGCGCCGCAGCGCCGTCCGGGTGGACCTGCACTACATGATCACAGCCTGGGCGACGGAGCCGGAGGACGAGCACCGCCTGCTCAGCCGGGTGCTGATGGCGCTCTTCCGCTTCCCCCAGCTTCCGGACGACCTGCTGCCCGAGAGCCTCAAGCAACAGCCGGTGCCCATCCCGCTCAAGGTCGCCGAGCAGGAGGCCCTGCGCAACGCCGCCGACCTGTGGGGCGTGCTGGACAACGAGCTGCGCCCCGCCGTGGCCTGCCAGATCACGCTGGCGCTCAACCCGTACGCGCCGGTCACCGGCCCGCTGGTCCGCACGCGCGAGCTGCGCTTCGGCCAGGCCGCCGAGCTGCCCGGGCGCGAGCGCCTGGCGGAGCCGGCCCGGGCCGAGCGCCTGTGGTCGGTGGGCGGCGCCCTGTACGGCGAGGCCCTGTCCAGGGAGGGGGTGCGCCTGTTCCTGGTGGAGCGCGGCCTGAGCGTGCCGGTTGATCCAGATGGGCGCTTCGTCCTTGGCAACCTGGAAGCCGGCGACTACACGCTCGAAGTCCAGGCCGAGGGCCGCAAGCCGCGCCGGCGCAAGCTCACGGTCCCAGCGCCGGACTACGACATCAAGTTGTAGCCCCGGCGGGGAGGAGGATCGCTATCGAAGCGCCACCGCACTGACCTGGACCTGTTCTGTCATCGTTGAGCCAACTTAGGAGGACCCTACATGGCTACTTCGTACCTGTCCCCCGGCGTCTACGTCGAGGAAGTCGATCGCGGCACCAAGCCCATCGAGGGCGTCGGCACGTCGGTGGCCGCGTTCATCGGCTTCACCGAGCGCGCCGAGGAGCCGGCCCGCAACGGCACGGCGGCTCAATCGCTGCTGAACCAGGCGGTGCTGGTGACCAACTGGCAGCAGTACACGCAGAAATTCGGCGGCTTCGTGCGCGGCGCGTACCTGCCGCAGGCGGCCTACGGCTACTTCGCCAACGGCGGCGGCCGCTGCTACATCATCAGCCTGGCGACGCTGGGCGTCAGCGACGACCCGGCGCGCGCCAAGGCGGCGCAGGCCTTGCTGCCGGCGGCCGGCGACGGCAAGTCCGACGTGCTGCTGATCCGGGCGCGCGAGGGCGGCCCGGCCGGCAACGACATCACCGTCCAGGTGCAGCACGAGAACCCGCCGGCGCCGCCTCCGTCCGCCGAGGGCGAGCCGCCCGGCCCCGCCCAGGAGGGCGACACCTTCACCCTGGTCGTCCAGCGCGGCGGCGCCCCGGCCGAGCGCTTCGAGGGCCTGAACGCCGAGACGGCCGTGAAAATCCAGTCCCGGCTGATCCAGGTGGAGGCCGTCGGCCGCAAGACCGGCAAGCTAACCGAGCGGCGCCCGGCCGAGGGCAAGTACGCCCTGGCCGGCGGCGAGATCAAGGCCCTGGCCGTCACCCCGCCGCAGTTCGAGGGCAGCCCCGCCAGGCGCGAGGGCATCGGCGGCCTGGAGGCCCTGGAAGACGTGACGATGGTCTGCGTGCCGGACCTGATGAGCGCCTACCAGGCCGGGCACATCGACCTGAAGGGCGTCAAGGCCGTCCAGACCGCGCTGCTCAACCACTGCGAGCGCATGAAATACCGTTTCGCCATCCTGGACGCGCCGCCCGGCATGAACGCCCAGCAGATCGCGGACTGGCGCCTGAACCAGGCCGGCTACGATTCCAAGTACGGCGCCCTGTACTACCCGTGGATCAGCGTCGCCGACCCGCTCAGCCCGACCGGCGCGCCGATGTACATCCCGCCCTGCGGCCACATGGCCGGCATCTACGCCCGTTCGGACGGCGAGCGCGGCGTGCACAAGGCGCCGGCCAACGAGGTCGTCGCCGGGGCCATCGGCCTGGAGCTGAACGTCACCAAGGGCGAGCAGGACGGCCTCAACCCCATCGGCGTCAACTGCATCCGGTTCTTCCCCGGTCGCGGCATCCGCGTGTGGGGCGCGCGCACGCTTTCCAGCGACGCCTCCTGGCGCTACATCAACGTCCGGCGCCTGTTCAACTTCGTGGAGGCCTCCATCGAGCGCGGCACGCAGTGGGTGGTCTTCGAGCCCAACGACGCCGACCTGTGGGCGCGCGTCCGGCGCGACGTCTCGGCCTTCCTGCGCAACGTCTGGCGCAGCGGCGCCCTGTTCGGCGCAACGCCGGAGCAGGCCTTCTACGTGAAGTGCGACGAGGAGCTCAACCCGCCCGAAGTGCGCGACCTCGGGCAGTTGATCATCGAGATCGGCCTGGCGCCCGTCAAGCCGGCGGAGTTCGTCATCTTCCGCATCAGCCAGTGGGCCGGTCCGAACGCGCAGTAGCTATCCGTCCTTTTTGGAGGCGGGTCCCTGACCCGCCCTTTGGGAGATCATCACCATGGCCGGTCAAGATCCTGCTGTTAGTTTTCTTTTCGCCATCGACATCCAGGGCGTGGTCAAGGGCTATTTCACCGAGTGCTCCGGCCTGGGGTCAGAGCACGAGGTCGTCGAGCACAAGGTCGTCGGCAAGACCGGCGACCAGATCATGAAGATCCCGGGCCGCCTGAAGTGGGAGAACATCACGCTCAAGCGCGGCCTGACGGACAGCCTGGATATCTGGAACTGGCGCAAGCAAGTGGAGGACGGCAAGGTCGAGGACGCGCGCAAGAACGGCTCGATCATCATGATGGACCAGGAGCTGAAAGAGCTGGCGCGCTGGAACTTCGAGCGCGCCTGGCCCACCAAGGTCAGCGGCCCGGCGCTGAAGACCGACTCCAACGAGATCGGCGTCGAGGAGCTGGTCATCGCCCACGAGCGCATCTGGCGCGAGAAATGACCGCGCCCCCCACCCCGGCCTTCGGCCACCTCTCCCCCTCGCCACGGCTGAGGCCGCAGAGAGGGGGAGGGGCCGGGGGTAGGAGGCGAGGCGCAGGAGTGCGCTGATGCTCCAGACCGAGTTCGACTTTATTCTGCCCAAAGGCTATGTGGACGAGCACGGCGACGTCCACCGCGAGGGCACGATGCGGCTGGCCACGGCCATGGACGAGATCGCGCCGCTGCGCGACCTGCGCGTCAAGTCCAACGAGGCCTACCTGACCGTCATCCTGCTCGCGCGCGTCATCACCCGCCTGGGGACGCTGCCGCAGGTGACTACCGGCGTCGTCGAGAACCTGTTCTCGGCCGACCTGGCGTACCTGCAGGACCTGTACCGGAGCATCAACACCGGCGGCGTCCCGACGGTGGAGGCCGTCTGCCCGAACTGCCAGCACCGGTTCCAGACGGAGATGCTGCCGGTGGGGGGATGATCGTCTACCCGTCCGAGCGTCTGTACGAGGAGATGGCGTACCTGGCTTACCACCTGCACTGGCCGTACTCGGAGATCCTGGCCATGAACCACCTGGATCGCCAGCGCTGGGTCGGTGAGATCGCCGCCATCAACTCGCGGCTGAACGGGCCGCCGGAGCCTGCGACGTGAGCGCCTTCACGCCCAGGCCGGCCGCGCCCTCCGGGGACGGCGACGCGCGGGTGCCACCATCCGCCGCGCCCGAACCGGCAGCCGGGACGCCCGCCCGGGAGACGAGCCCCGCACTGGCCGAACAGGTCGCCCGCCGGGTCTACGAGCTGCTGCTCGCCGACCTGCGGCGCGACCTCGAACGCCACGGCCGCCGGTGGTGAGCGGCCCACGGACCAGGAGTTCGTATGCCGACTACTGCTGCGCCGGTTGAAGCCCATCCCGCCTTCCGCTTCCAGGTGAGCGGGCTGGGCGATGTCCACTTCACCGAGTGTACCCTGCCGGCCCTCGAGATCGACGTGCTCGAGCAGAAGGAGGGCGGCTACCTCACCGGCGTCCACCTGCTGCCCGGGCCGGTGAAGGCCGGCCGCGTCACGCTGAAAAGCGGGCTGACGAAGGACACCGAGCTGCTCAAATGGTACAAGGAAGTGCTCAACGGACCTGCGCACCAGGCCCGCCGCAACATCACCATCAGGTTGTTCGACTCGCTCGACCAACCGGTGATGACGTTGCAGTTCAACAACGCGTACCCGGTCAAGTGGACGGGCCCCACGTTCAAGACCTCCGACAGCACCATCGCCATCGAGTCGCTGGAGCTGGCTTTCTCGGACGTGGAGGTCGGCACGTCCTGACCGCGCAGTGACGCCATGCCTCTGCGATCCCGCGTCCGCCTGCACCGGCAGCTGGCCGCCCGCAACTTCGCCCGGCACGTCGTCCAGCGGTTGCCGGTGCGGCCGGCGCCGCCTCTGAACACTACCCGGCCGCCGCGCGCCGGGTACGCAGACGGTCTGCGGCCCTTCGTGTGGCGCGGCGCCTCCGGCCCGATGGCCCCGGCCGCGCCCGCGCCCGCGCCGGAGCGGCCCATGCCGCGCATTTCGCTGGCCCAGGTGCGCGAGGCCGTCAGCCGCGCCCCGGCCGAGGCCCCGGCGCCGCCGCCCCCCAGGCCGCCGATCACGCGGGCCGATACGCCGCCTCCCGCGCCGCCGCGCCCGACGCCTTCACCCCCCGCGGCGCGCGCCCAGACCCGCCGCGCCGTGTCGCCGCAATCCGCGCTCGAGGAGCAGCCGGCGAGCAGC
Source organism: Anaerolineales bacterium (assembly GCA_034434015.1). Lineage (GTDB taxonomy): Bacteria > Chloroflexota > Anaerolineae > Anaerolineales > UBA6663 > SpSt-583. Next base: position 10,210 of record DAOUAB010000097.1, on the reverse strand, counting down.
CCCGACCCGGCTGTGGCCCCAAGCCCGGCCGCCGCGCCGGAGCGCGCCATCCGGCGCCCGTCCGTCGTCGAGTCGCCGCATGGGACGCCCGCGCCTGCGGTGCAACGTCAGACAGAGCCGCCGGCGACGCCCCGACAGCGGGCGGAGGCCGCGCCCACCGCCGCTGAGCCTGAGACGAGTGGCGCCGGGTCGGCCCCGGCCGCGTCGCCCGCCAGCGCCGAGACAACGAGCAAGCCAGACTTGCCCTCGCCGCCGCCGCCCGCCAGCGTCCAGCGCGCGCCGGCGTCGGCGGTGAGTCAGCCCTCGGCGCCCTCGCCGCCAGCACAACTCTCCCCTGTCGGCGAGGCCCTGAGGCCGGAGCCTGCCCCGGCCCCGGAAGGCTTGCGCCCGGCCGCTTCGTCCGAAACGCCGGCGGCGCCTACGCCGCTCGCCGTCAAGCCGGAGACCACGCCTCCGTCGGCGTCTGGCCGCACCAATGCTCCGCCGTCGTCGGCGCTGGAGTCGGGACCCGCCGCGCCCCCTGTCCAACGGGTGGCGAGTGAGCAACCGGCGCGGCCGGCGGGCGTCACGCCTGAGCAGGGTGAAACAACGCCGGAGCCTGTCCGCGCAACGCCTCGCGCCCTGGCCGAGACGACTGCGCCTCAGCCGCCGGCCGTCGCGGTCGCGCCGGACACGGATAGGACGCCGCCCCCGGCGCCGTCCGCTCAGCCGGCGCGGGAAGAGCCTCGGCCTGAAGCCGCGCCTGCCGCGCCGACCGTGGGCAGGCCGCGCGCGGACAGGCCGCGTGCGAGTGCGCCTCAGTCCGAACCGCGCCCGGCGGCCGTGCAGCGCGCACCAGCGCCCGAGGCGACATCGGCGCCGGCGCCTGCCGCGCCCCTCCTTCCGTCTGAGCCTGCGCCCGCGTCGGCGCCCGAGGGCGCGCACGACTTTCGCCCTGAGCCGGCTGGACACGCACCGGCGGCCGCGCCCCTGGCCGATATTCGCGCGCGCGCGCCCTTTACGCGGCCGCCGACTATATCGGTCGCGCCGCCCAGGCTGCAACGCCGCGCCGCGCCGGAGGCGAGTCCCCGGCCTGCGCCGTCGCCGCGCGAAGTTCCCGGCCCCGAATTGTCGTCGCAGGCCCCGGCCGTGCGGGCGTCGTCGGCGCCTGCGCCCGAAGCGAGCCCGACGCCGGCGGCGGCCAGGCTTGTAACCCCGGCGCCGGAGCCGCGCCGGGTGCAGCGCCAGATCGCCCGCGAGGCGAGCATTCCGCCGCGTGCGAGGCGCGCGACCGGCGAGCGCCTTGAGGCGCCGGTCCCGGCCGGGGTGGAACGTCAACTTCCGGACACAGCGCCCGGTCTTGAGGCGCCGCGCGTGCAGCGCCGGCCAATTTCGAGAGCCGAGGGCCTTCGGGCCGCGCCGCCAGCGCCGGCGCCTGAGCCAGCGGCGCGCGGCGCTGCCATGCCGGTAACGGCCGCCAGTGCGAGCGCGCCGCCGGTCGTGCAGCGGGTTGAGACCGCCCGCGCTGAGACGCCGGCCGCCCCAGCCGCGAGCGCAGCGGCTTCCGGCGGACCCGCTCCGGCGACCGGGGCGCAGGCCCCGGATGTCGAGACCCTGGCGCGTCAGGTATATCAGCTTGTGCGCGACCGTCTGCGCGTGGAGCGCGAGCGGTTGCGCGGCGGCGGTCTTTGAGGTCAGTGGAGGACGACATGCCCAACACCCGTGGCAGCCTGGCGCCGGCCGTCATCGTCAACCTGGCCGACGAGAGCAAAAAGGTCACGTGCATGTTCAACCCGAACGACTATACGTTGACCAAGCAGAATCAATGGAAGAGCAAGGACGCCAAGGGCCGCAACGTGCCCAAGGTGGAATTCGAGCAGGGCGGCGCGCAGCAGCTCAAACTGCAGCTCTTCTTCGACACCTACGCCGAGAAGGGGGCGGAAGGCGCCGACGTGGACGTGCGCCGGCACACCGACGAGCTGTGGAAGATGATGATGGTCTCGGACGACCGACGGCGGCGCAACAACAAGAGCCGGCCGCCGCTGGTCGAGTTCCGCTGGGGGCGGCTGACGTTCAAGGCCGTCATCACCAACCTCTCGCAAAAGTTCACGCTCTTCAACAAAGAAGGCGTGCCCCTGCGCACGACGGTGGACGTCACTTTCCAGCAGGTGGCGGACGACCAGGACCCCGGCCGCCAGAACCCGACCTCGGGCGGCGGGCCGCCCTTGCGTGTGCACGTCGTCCAGGCCGGCGACCGCCTGGACCTGATCGCGGCCAGGGTCTATGGCGACGCGGCCCAGTGGCGGCGCATCGCCCAGGCCAACGGTCTGCTCCACCCCCTGCGCCTGCGCGAGGGCCAGGCGCTGGTGGTCCCGGCGCTGGAGTAGAGGAGACCGCGCATGCCGGCTGAACAGCGCTTGATGGGGCACATCTACGTCAAAGTGGGCGGCCAGGATGTGCCCGCCGAGGTCATGAACGATCTGGTCGAGCTGACGGTGGAGACCAGCCTGCACCTGCCGGACATGTTTGTGCTGCGCCTGCACGACGACGAGCTCAAGTGGGTGGACGAGGGGCCGTTTGAGCTGGGCAAGGAAGTGGAGATCGCGGCCGAGCCGGAGGAAGGCCAGCAGAGCCAGTCCCTGATCAAAGCCGAGATTACGGCCGTCGAGCCGGAGTTCGACGAGACCATGCAGATCACGCTCACCGTGCGCGGCTACGACAAGTCGCACCGCCTGCACCGCGGCACGACCACCCAGGCCTACCAGAACGTCACCGACAGCGACCTGGTGCAGAAGGTGGCGCGGCAGGCCGGTCTGCAATGCCAGGCGGAAGCCACCAGCGAGGTCTATCCGCACGTCCTCCAGCACAACCAGACCGGCATGGCGTTCCTGCTGGAGCGCGCCCGCCACATCGGCTACGAGCTGTTTGTGGAGGACAAGACCCTGAAATTCCGCAAGCCGTCGGCCAACGGCGGGGCGCTGGAGCTGGAGTGGGGCCGGGAGCTGCGCCGCTTCCGCCCGCGTCTGACGCTGAGCGAGCAGGTGGATGAGGTCATCGTCAAGGGCTGGGACCCGAAAGAGAAGCAGGCCCTCACCGGTCAGGCCAGCCGCGGCCGGGCGGAGCCCAGGATCGGCGTGAACGGCAGCGGCGCGTCGCTGGCCTCGTCCGCCTTCAGCCGCGCCAGACGCGTGGTGGTGGACCGCGTGGTCGGCAGCCAGGCCGAGGCCGACGCGCTGGCGCAGTCCCTGCTGGACGAGATCAGCGGCGCCTTCATCGAGGCCGACGGGCTGTGCCACGGCAACCCGGCGGTGCGCGCCGGCAAGGTCGTCAAGCTCAAGGCTCTCGGCCGGCGCTTCAGCGGCGAGTATTTCGTCACCGCCGCCACGCACACCTACGGCGCCGACGGGTACACCACGAGCTTCAGCATCCACGGCCGGCGCGCGGACACGCTGTACGGCCTGCTGGCGCCGCAACCGGCGGCCGGCGACTTCGACCGGTTTGCGGGGCCGGTGATCGGCATCGTCACCAACAACAAAGACCCGGAGGAGAGCGGGCGCGTCAAGCTCAAGTTCCCGTGGCTGGCCGACGACGTGGAGAGCGACTGGGCGCGCCTGGTGGCGCCGGGCGCCGGCAAAGACCGCGGCTTCTACTGCCTGCCGGAGGTCAACGACGAAGTGCTGGTGGCCTTCGAGCACGGAGATATGCGCCGGCCCTACGTGCTGGGCGGGCTGTGGAACGGCCAGGACAAGCCCAAGCCGCCGCTGAGCGAGGCGCTGGACAACGGCAAGGTCCATCAGCGCGTCTTCACCACCCGCGAGGGCCATAAGCTGACCTTCACCGACGGGCCCAAGCAGGCCGTGACGCTCGAGACCGCCAAAGGCCACCGCCTGACGCTGGCCGACGAGGACAAGCAGGTGGTCCTGGAGACGAGCGGCGGACACAGGCTGGTGCTGGACGACCAGGGCACTGAGATCAAGCTGACGTCGAAGGGCAAGGTGACCGTCAAGAGCGAGCAGGACCTGACCGTGGAATCGGGCGCTAACCTGACCTGCAAAAGCATCGGCAACCTCAACCTGGAAGCGTCCGGCAACGTCACGGTCAAGGGCACAATGCTGGAGTTGAAGGCCAGCGGCATGGGCAAGCTGGAAGCCGGCGGCATCCTGGAAGTCAAGGGTTCGCTGGTGAAGATCAACTGACGGGAGGGGACGATGACCAACCCCATCATTGGGCGCGGCTGGCAGTTCCCGCCGGCCCTGGACCAGCGCGGCACGGTGGCGCTGACCGGGGACGAGGACGAGATCGAGCAGGCCATCCGCATCATCCTGAGCACGGTGCCCGGCCAGCGCGTCATGCGCCCGGATTTCGGCTGCCGCATCCACGAGCTGGTCTTCGCGCCCAACGACGCCACCACCGCCGGCCTGGCGATCCGCTACGTCAGCGAGGCGCTCGGCCGCTGGGAGCCGCGTATCACGCTCCGCAACGTGGACGTCAGCCCGGACATGGAGGACCCATCCCGCCTGCTGGTGAAAGTCGATTATCAGGTGGTGACCAAGCACAACCCGCGCAGCCTGGTGTTCCCGTTTTACCTGATCCCGGAGGAGCCCCGGGCGCCCGTCATGTAGGGGCGCCCGGCCGCCGTGCGCCCACATTGGTTAGGAGCCTCGTATGGCTTTGCCGACTAAGACCCTGGACGACCGCACGTTTCAAGACATCGTGGACGAGGCCAAGAAGCGCATCGCGGCCTCCTGCCCGGCCTGGACCGATCACAACGTCAGCGATCCCGGCGTCACGCTGGTGGAGCTGTTCGCCTGGATGACGGAGATGATCCTCTACCGGCTCAACCAGGTGCCCGAGAAGCACTACATCAAGCTGATGGAGCTGATCGGGCTGACGCTGCGCGAGCCGGAGCCGGCGCGCACGCCCGTGACCTTCTACCTCTCAGCCCCCCAGCCGCTGAGCGTCGTCATCCCGCGCGGCACCGAGGTCGCCACGGTCCGCACCGAGACCCAGCCGGCCGTGGTCTTCAGCACGGACGCCGACCTGGAGATCCGGCCGCCGGTGCTGGCCGCGCTCCAGACCCGCGAAGCGCCGCGCGCGGCGGGCGGCAAGCGCGCCACGCGCGAGCACAACCTGCGCCAGATGGGCGTCGGCGGCTACGAGTTTGCGGCCTTCGGCGGGCCGCCGATGGCCGGCGATGCGCTCTACCTGAACTTTGCCAACGACCTGAGCGACCATGTGCTGGGTATCGACGTCGTCTGCCCGGTGGCCACCGGCATGGGCATCGATCCGGACAACCCGCCGTGGCAGTGGGAGGTGTACGCCGGCAGCGAGGGCGGCGAGAGCCGCTGGACCCCGGCCGTCGTCGAATCCGACGGCACCGGCGGCTTCAACCAGACCGGCCTGGTGCTGGTGCGCCTGCCGCGCATGGCGTTGCGCGACGAAGGCGGCCAGCGCTGGTTCCAGTTGCGCTGCCGCGTGATCGAGCCGGCGGAGAAAGGCCGTAACTACGACCGCTCGCCGCGCCTCAACCGCGTCAGCGTGAGCAGTTGGGGCGGCACGGCCTGGGCCAACCACGCCTCCGTCGTGAAGGCGGAATTGCTCGGCCGCTCCGACGGCACGCCCGGCCAGGTCTTCCGCGCCGAGTACCGGCCCCTGCTGCGCCGCACTGACGACGAGACCGTGGAAGTCCTGCCGCCGGGCGCCGAGACCTGGGAGGCCTGGCGTGAGGTGCCGGACTTCGCCGACTCCGGCCCGGACGACCGGCACTTCACCTGCGACAGCACGACCGGCGAGGTGCGCTTCGGGCCGGCGCTGCGCCAGCCGGACGGCTCGGTGTGCTCGTATGGCGCCATCCCGCCGCGCGGCGCGCAGATCCGCTTCGGCGCGTACCGCCACGGCGGCGGCGTGGTCGGCAATGTGCAGGCCGGCACCCTGACCGTGCTCAAGACCTCCATCCCGTACGTGGACCGGGTGATCAACCACCTGGACGCCACCGGCGGCCTGGACGCCGAGACCGTGGACCTGGCCCAGGTGCGCGCCCCGTCGCTCTTGCGCTCGCGCGGGCGGGCGGTGACCGCGGCGGACTTCGAGGCCCTTGCCCTGCAAGCCGATTCGCGCGTGAAGCGGGCGCGTTGCGTTCAGCCGCGCGCCTCCGGCTCCAAGGAACTGGCCGGCGGCCAGGTGTTCCTGCTGCTCGTCCCGCGCCTCAACCAGCCGGAGGGCCGGCTGACGCCGGAGCAGTTGCGCCTGCCGGACGACCTGCGCGAGGCGGTGGCGAGATACCTGGACGATTACCGGCTGCTGACCGTGCGCCTGGACATCCGCGAGCCCGAGTACCTGCGCGTGGCGGCCGAGGTGGCGGTGACGGCCGAGCCCGAGGCCGATCCGCAGCGCGTGCGCGCCGACGTGGAGCGCGAGCTGTACCGGTTCCTCAACCCGCTGGCCGGCGGGCCGGACGGCGATGGCTGGCCGTTCGGCCGCCCGCTGTACCCGTCGGATGTGTACGCCTGCCTGCAGCGCGTGCGCGGCATCGCCTTTATCGAGTCGCTCAAGCTCAGCCTGGTGCGGCCCGGCGGCGAGCCCGACGAGATCGACGGCCGGCTGCCGGTGCCGGTCCATGGCCTGGTGGCCTCCGGCGAGCACCGCGTCCGGGTGGCTCGGATGAAGTAGTATGGACAACCCTGCTCTGCTGGCCCAACTGCGCATCCAATTCCCGGACGGCGCCGTCCAGGTCGTGCCCATCACGACGACGACGTTCGACATCGGCCGCGTCGCCAGCAACAACCTGGTGCTGCCGGACGCCAAGATCTCGCGCCATCACGTGCGCCTGCTGTTCGAGGGCGACCGCGTCAGCCTGATCGACATGAACAGCCGCAACCGCACGTTCTTCGGCGGGGTGCCGCTGCCGCCCAACGTGCCGCAGTTGATCGCGTTCGGCGCATCGTTCGTCATCGGCCCCTACACGCTCACGCTCGAGGCCCCGCCGCGCCCGGCGGAGCCTGAACCGCCGGCCGAGGCCGGGCCGGAGGCGGCCGAGGCCCCGCCCGCCGCCGAGCCCGCGGCTCCGGCTGCGGCTGAGGCCGAACCCAAATCCGAGCCGCCCCAGGAACCGCCGCCGTCGCTGCCGCCGCAGTTCGTGCCCGGCGATCCCGAGCGCTACAACACCGCCTTCGGCCTGCCGCCGTACGCCAGCCGCTACCTGCAGCACCTGCCGCCGATCTATCACGAGCATCCGTTCCTCGGGCAGTTCCTTCTGGCGTTCGAGGGCGTGCTCACGCCGGTGGAGCAGATGGTGGACAACTTCGATCTGTACCTGGACGCCTACCAGGCGCCGGCATACTTCCTCGAGCAGTTGGGCGAATGGTTGGGGCTGGCGCTGGACGAGAAGTGGCCCGTCGCCAAGCGCCGCGCGCTGGTGGCGGAGGCGGCCGAGCTGTACCGCCGGCGCGGCACGCGTTGGGCTTTGTCCCGCTACTTGCAGATCTACGCCGACGCCAAACCGGAGATCCGCGAGCCCGAGGACCGCCCGCACCACTTCGAGGTCGTCCTGCGCCTGCCGCCCGGCGGGTCCGTGGATCGGCCCACCGTCGAGCGCATCATCGATGCCAACCGGCCCGTCCACACCACCTACTCGCTCGAGATCGTGCGCGGCTGAGAAGCGCGATGGCGCTTGCCGATACAATTCCAGCGTGCTGCCGTAAGGCCTAAAATCCCAACTCAATTTGTCAGGATTGTTGGCCGGGCGGATAATGGCGCCGAGACGCCCCGCCGTGGTCGGCGCGTCCCACGCGAGCGCTTTGGAAGACGTTTGAGAGGCGCGCGCCTGCTAACCTTTATCCTGGAGGCACCGTACTTGAGGCCGTGTCTCGATCCTGTGTAAACGCGTTGGGGCGCACGGCCGTGCGCCCCTGCTGGTGGGAAATTACACAAAATTCGAAAAACAACCCTACTTGACCGCCGCCAGCGAGCTTATGTTAACGGCTGTGCCGGGCTGGCTGGGTCTGAACCGGCGCTTTATTTGCGTGCCCTGAAATGAGGCGGCGATGACTTCCCTCGTCGGCCAGTCGCTGGATCGCTATCGCATCGCCGCCCTGCTGGGCGAAGGCGGCATGGGCGCCGTCTACAAGGCGCACGACACCATGTTGCTGCGCGACGTCGCCGTGAAGGTGATGCACGCCCAGTTCGGCCGCCAGGCGGCCTTCCGCGACCGTTTTTTGCAGGAGGGGCGGGCGGCGGCGCGCCTGGACCATCCCGGCATCGTCAAGGTCTACGATTTCGGCCAGCGCGAGGACGTGCTGTACATCGTGATGGAGTTCATCCCCGGCGCCAACCTGCGCAAGCTGCTGAGCAATCTGCGCGCGGACGGCCAGGGCCTGAAGCTTGATGAAGGCGTGGGCGTGATCCGGCACGTGGCGCTGGCCCTGCATTACGCGCACGGCCAGGGCGTGCTGCACCGGGACATCAAGCCGGACAACATCATGCTCAAAACGGAGGCGGCCGAGGGCCTGCCGTACCGGCCCGTGATCACGGACCTGGGCCTGGCGAAGTTGAGCGAAGGCGGCGTGGCGACGCAGACCGGGACCTCGATGGGCACGCCGGCCTACATGGCCCCCGAGCAGATCATGGGCTCTGAGACCGACGCCCGCAGCGACGTGTATTCGCTGGGTATCCTGCTCTTCGAGCTGGCCGTCGGGCAGTTGCCGTTCCCGGTGAAGACCATCACCGACGCCGTGCGCTACCATCTGCAAGAAACGCCGCCGTCGCCGCGCTCCCTGCGCCCGGCCCTGCCTGAGAGTCTGGAGGCCGTGATCCTGAGGGCGCTGCAGAAGGAGCCGGCCGAGCGTTACCCGGATGCGCGCGCCCTGGCCGAGGCCCTGGCCGCCGAGCAACCGCACGCGGCGACGGTGATGTCCGGCCCGGTTTCAAGTTTGGAGCCGGCGGTGAGTCTGGTGACGCAATACCAGCAGAGCCTGGTTGACGTCCGCGGCGACTCGGTCATCGATCAGTTCCCGGCGACGCCCGGCACGTTGACCCACGATCGCGTGCAAGTGCTGGGGCGGGACGGCAGTGTGCAGACGGCGGCGTTGAAACGCGGCGGGTTGACCATCGGCCGGGCGCTGGAGAACGATCTGGCGCTGGCCAGCCCGAAAGTCTCCAGCCGGCACGCGCGCGTCGAATTCGACGGCGCGCACTACCGCGTCACCGACTTGAACAGCACCAACGGGACTTATCTCGGCGGCGTTAAACTCCTGCCCGGCGTGCCGGAGGTCTGGCCGCCGGACAAGCCGCTTAAGATCGGCGAGTATTATCTGCGCCTGGAGTCGGCGGCCGGACCCAGGACGCCGCCGAAGACAGAGCGGACCTCCGTGGATGCCAGCCGCGTCCACACCAGCGCCGGCGGCCGGGTGGGGCTGTTTGCGGAGCAGGCGCAGCTATCCTTGGAGCCCGGCAAGCCCTTCACGCTGCGCCTGACCCTGCTCAACCAGGGCGCGGTGGTGGACCACTTCAAGATGTCGGTCGACGGCGTGCCGCCAGATTGGGTCTCCGTCCCCGGCCCGGTGCAGCTCATGCCCGGGGCGCAGGCCGAAATCCCGTTGACGATCCAGCCGCCGCGCGCGTCGTCCAGCCGGGCCGGGCGCCGCCAGTTGCGCGTGCGCGCCGTCAGCCAGGACGAGCCGGGTCAGGCGGCGGAGGTGCCTCTGACCCTGACGGTCGGGGCGTTCACGCAGGTGGCCGCCGAGTTGCGCCCGCAGAAACTTCAGATGGACCGGCCGGCCCAGGTGACGGTGACCAACCAGGGCAACGCCCCGGCGGTGATCACCGTCGTCCCGCAGGACCCCGGCGACGAGTTGGCCTTCCGGCCGGCCCAGGCGCAGGTGAGGGTGGAGGCCGGCGCCACCGGCGTGGCCCAATTCCGCCTGCGGCCCCGGCGCACGCGCTGGCTCGGGCCGGAGCAGCTTCATCCCTACAGCGTGCAGATCGCCGGGGCCGGCGCGCCGCCGACGACCCTGAACGGGCAACTGGTGAGCCGCGGGCTGATCCCGGCCTGGGCGCCGCCCCTGGCGCTCGTGCTGTGCCTGGCGCTGGCCGCCAGCGCCGCCCTTTACTATTTCGGCGTCGTCGCCCCGGATCAGCAGGCGGCGGCCACGGCGACCCAGGCCGAGCAGACCCGCCTCGCCGTCGTCCAGCCGGGCGGCGTCACGCCCACCGTTTTGTCGCCCACCGCCGACGA
>DAOUAB010000096.1:0-31082 GCA_034434015.1 Anaerolineales bacterium | reverse complement strand
CCGGCGCGGCCAGCAGGCCCTCGACACCGGATAGCGCGCCCACGGCGCCGGTCGGGGCCGCCTCGGGCGTGGCCTCCGGACGAGAGACCTCGGCCGGGCCTGCCCCGGGCGAGCGGCTGGGCGCGGCCACCGCGTCGTCGGTCGTCGGCTCGAACAGGGGCGCTTCGGGATAGAGCGCCGCAGCGCTGTCGGCGGGGTCCGGCCCGGCGGCCGGCGCCACCACGGGGGTCGCGGCGCTGGAGGCGGCCGGCGGCGGCGCGCCCACGGTGAGCGTCGGGGCGACGGTGAAGACCGGGGCCTGCACGACCACATCCGTCTCGCCGTCCGAGGCCAGGACGCTCATCAACCCCGCGGCGCTGATCGCCGAGATCGCCAGCAACAGGATCAGCACCACGGTCCTGGGCCGCAGCGCAGAAAGAAGGTTCATCGCGGGCAGTATCACCTTAGGAGAGGTGAAAGTCAATCCCGCCGATGGCGGAGGCGGGGCCGCGGCCGGGAGAGCGCCCGCTATCAGCGCAGATGGTCAAGATGAGAGAAGGCCAGGCGCAGGGCAGCCGCCCAGCCGAAGGCGTCGTCGGCGCGCACGGGCGACACGTCGCGGCGCACGGCGTTGTCGTCTTTCAGCGTCGCCTGCAGAAACGTCAGCATCTCGTCCCACGCCCGGCCCTGCGCGCCGCCGGCCTTGATCCCGTCCACGCTGCTGACGAACGCGTGCGGCTGCCCGTCGTAGACGGTGATCTGGTGAGGGACGCCCGCCTGCTCGAGGCCGGCCTCAAAGGCGCGCACCTCGTCCAGCGGGATCGAGTTGTCGGCGCCGCCGAAGATGCCCAGCACCGGCCCGGGCAGGGCGCGCAGGCGCTCGACATCGGTCACCGGGCCGCCATAGAAGATCACGGTCCCGGCCAGCCGGTTGTTGTGCAGGCTGTAGAGGAGCGCCGTGCGCCCGCCGAAGCAGAAGCCCGCGATCGCCACCCGGCGGCCGGCCACGTCAGGCTGGGCGGCGAGCCAGGCGAAGACCGTGTCCAGGTCGGCGTTGACCTGCTCGGCCGGTGTGCTCACCACCTGGTAGATGGCGCGCGGAATGTAGCCGGTGGCGCTGCCCCGGAAGACGTCCGGAGCGACGACGAAATAACCGGCCTCGGCCAGCAGGTCGGCCTTCTCCGTGATGGACTCGTTCAGGCCCCAGAACTCGTGGATCAGGATCACGGCCGGATGCGGACCGGGCGTCGCGGGGCGCGCCACATAGGCGCGTACGTCGGGCCCGCCGACGCCGGGGAGGCGCGTGTTGGTCACGGCCTCCAGGCGGGCGCCCGCGCCCAAGCCGTCAACAATCACCGAGCCGGCCAGCAGGCCGAGCAGGGCCAGGATCAGGACCAGGATCGCCGCCAGGATACGCCACGCTGTTTTCCACATAATATTCGGTCTCCCGTGAAGTAAGAACATATCAAAACCCGGCGGCCCCGGCAACTGACGGCGAAATCTGGCTGTCCGTGCTCATGGGGTGGGTGCACGGCCGTGCGCCCCTGCCGGTGGAAAATTGCACAAACCCCGAAAAACGACCCAACGGACGGTGAGACTCGGCCCCGGCCCAGGTGAATGATGTCAATATCCATTTCCGGACCCCCCATCTATAATCCAACCGTTGGCCCTGGACGCCGCTCCAAGCGGGATGTCGGCGGACCCCGGCCGAGCAGCGCATGTCGCCCATTTACTTCACCTACGTCTTCTTCTTCTACGGGCTGGCCTTCTTCACGATGGGCGTGGCCATCCTGCTGGAAGGCGGCCGGGGCTCGGACCCGCGCCTGCGCCAGGCCCTGAACTGGCTGGCTGTTTTCGGCCTGGTCCATGGCGCGCACGAATGGGTGGAGATGTTTCAGGGCCTAAACATGCTGCCCGGCCAGGCCGGCGCCTTCCTCACCTGGGAAGCGACGCGCCTCGGCGTGCTGGTCGTGTCGTTCCTGGCGCTGGCTACCTTCGGCGCGGCGCTGCTGCCCTGCCCGCCTGCGATCCGCTGCCGCTGGTGGATGATCCCGGTCGGGCTGGCCGTCGTGTGGGCCATCAGCCTGGCGCTGCTCTACAGCCAGCTCCCGGCGCCCGCGGACTTCTGGCCGGCGGCCTTCGCGCTGACGCGTTACCTGCTGGCCGTCCCCGGCGCGCTGCTCACCTCCATCGGCCTGGTCGCCCAGCAGCGCGATTTCCGCCGCGCCGGGCTGGTCAGCTTTGGCCGCGACAGCCTGTGGGCGTCCCTGGCCTTCGCCGTCTATGGCCTCATCGGCCAGGTTTTCGTCCAGGCCAGCCGCCTGCCGCCGACGCACCTGATCAATCAGGACCTGTTCCTGCAAGTCTTCGGCTTCCCGATCCAGCTGCTGCGCGCCGCCACCGCCGTCGTCGCTGCGTTCTTCGTCATCCGCTTCCTGCGCGCCTTCGAGGTCGAGACGCGCCGCCAGCTCGCCCAGCTCCAGGCGGTGCGCGTCGCCGAAGCCGAGCGGCGCGAGGCCTGGCGCGGCGAGTTGCTGCGGCGCGTGGTGAGCGCGCAGGAGGCCGAACGCCAGCGCATTGCGCGCGAGCTCCACGACGCCACCGGCCAGACCCTGACCGGCCTGGGCCTGGGCCTGCGCGGCGTCGCCACGACGGCGCGCCAGGACCCGGAACGGGCCGTGCAGGAGTTGCGCAAGCTCGAGACGATGGCGGCCGAAGCGCTGGACGAACTGCGCCAGCTCATCGCCGACCTGCGGCCCTCCCACCTGGACGACCTGGGCCTGGCCGCCACGCTGCGCTGGTACGCCAAGCAGGTCCAGGCGCGCAGCGGCCTGACCGTCCACGTCGAAGTCCACGGCCAGGAGCGCCCGCTCGACGCCTCGGCCAAGATCACGTTGTTCCGCGTCATCCAGGAGGCGCTCACTAATGTAGTCAAGCACAGCGGCGCGCACACCGCCTGGATCCGCCTGAGCTACGACGAGGACCAGGTCGGCGTTGAAGTGGAGGATGACGGCGGCGGCTTTATCACCTCCGAGCGCGATCGCCGCGGTCGTCCGGCCTGGGGCCTGCTCGGCATGGAGGAGCGCGCCAGCCTGCTGGGCGGCCGCTTCCATCTTCAATCAGCCGTCGGCGGCGGCACCTGCGTCGGCGTGACGATCCCGTATCGCGAGATGGAGGCGCAATCGTGACCATCCGGCTCCTTCTGGTCGACGACCATGCGGTCGTGCGAACCGGCCTGCGCATGCTGCTGGAGCACGAGGCCGACTTCGAGATCGTCGGCGAGGCCGGTGATGCGCGCACGGCGCTCAGTCAGGTGAGCGTGCTCCACCCCGACGTCGTCCTGATGGACATCGGCCTGCCGGACATGTCCGGCATCGGCGCGACCGAGGCCATCAAGCGCGCCTGGCCGGCCGTGGCGGTCGTCGCTCTGACCATCCACGAGGATGAGGAATATTTCTTCCAGATGCTCGCCGCCGGCGCCAGCGGCTACGTGCCGAAGCGCGCCGCCCCGGAAGAGTTGATCACCGCCGTCCGCGCCGCCGCCGCCGGCGAAGTCTACCTGTACCCGTCGCTGGCCAAACTCCTGGTGCGCGACTACGTCGCCGCCGGCCGCGAGGGACGGGCGGCCGCCGCCCCGGACACCGCGCTCACCGAGCGCGAGGGCGAAGTGCTCGCCTACCTGGCCGAAGGCGCCACCAATCAGGACATCGCCGACGCCCTGCACATCAGCCCCAAGACCGTCGCCCGCCACCGCGAGAACATCATGCGCAAACTCAACCTGCACTCGCGGACTGAACTGGTCAAGTACGCCATCCGCAAAGGCATCATCCGGGCCTGACGGCGGCTATCCCCGGCTCCAACAAAACATAAAAAGCGGCCTGGACAGAGGAAGCGATTTCAAAAATAGAACAAAAAGTCTATTCTTTAAGGCTCACGCCTTGACTCTCAAACTTTTGTTCTATATTATTAGAACATAAATTCTGAGTCGCGATCATCTTCTCACAGCGTGCGTCCTCCTTCAGCCGATCGGTGATCGCTCCATCCGCCTGGTTCGGACAGGGTGCCTGCTATGGACGCCACGCTTTCCCGCGACTATCTCAACTTTCAATCCGACCGCATCGAGCGCGTGCTCGCGTCGCATCGCGTCCCGGCGCGCGTGCACGGCGGCACAGTGTCTCCGCGCTGGATTCGCTTTCATATGACGCCCGCCCTCGGCGCGCGGATTGCCACCGTGCGCAACCTGTCGGAGGAACTGGCGCTGGCGCTCGGCGCGCCGGATGTGCGCGTCTCGCGCGAGGGCGAGGCCCTGGCCATCGAGGTGCCCCGGCCCGACGCCGAACCGGTGCGGTTGCTGCCGCTGCTCAAGAGCGTCGGTTACGTGCCGCCGCTCACGGCCTGCCTCGGCCTGGCCGAGGACGGCCGCCCGCTGCTGATCCGGCTTCCGTCGCCCGACGTGGCGCACGTCCTGGTGGCGGGCGCCACCGGCTCCGGCAAGACGGACCTGATGCGCGCGATGCTGGTGTCGCTGGCGCTCAACAACCGGCAATCGAAGCTGCAACTGGCGCTGATTGATCCGAAGGGGCGCGGTTTCGGGCCGCTGGCGGCGCTGCCGCATGCCCTGGGCGATGTGGCGGCGGACCCCGAGGCGGCGCGCCGCCTCCTGGAACGCCTGGTGGTCGAGATGGAGCGCCGGGACCGGGAGGGCGTCTCGACGCCGCACATCGTGATCGCCATTGACGAGCTGCACGATCTGCTGACGACCGGCGGCAAGGAGGTGGAAATCTTCCTGGTGCGCCTGGCGCAGCGCGGGCGGGAGGCGGGCCTGCATCTGGTGGCGGGCGTGCAGAAGCCGTCGGCGGCCGCCATCGGCGGGATGCTCAAAGCCAATTTCCCGGTGCGGCTGGTCGGGCGCGTGGCCAGCGCCGAGGATGCGCGGGTGGCGTCCGGGCTGGCGGCGACGGGCGCGGAGCGGCTCCTCGGCCGCGGGGACTTTCTGGCGATCGCGGCCGGTCAGACGATCCGCTTCCAGGCCGCCTGGCTCCCGGCGCGGGACTGGGAGGCCGTGGCGCTGCGGTATTGACGGCTGGCAGGAGACGAAGACATGGACATCGGCATGTTGTGGAAAGACGACGACGCGCGGCGCTCGCTGGACGAGAAGGTCGCGCAGGCGGCGCAATATTACGAGCACAAGTACGGTGAGGCGCCGACGGTTTGCTTTGTTCATCCGAGCATGCTGCCGCCCGGCGCGGAACGGGCGGCGGGCCTGCGGCTGCTCGCGGCGCGGACGGTGCCGGTCCACCACTTCTGGCTCGGCGTCAACGCCGGGCGCGGCGGGGCGCCGCAGGCGAAACCCCTCAAGCCGGCGCGGTCGCGGCAGGGAGCGTCGTCATGAAGGCGCGGATCGTGTGGTTTACCCTGGGCCTCGTGTTCGCGGTCTCGTTGGCGGTCGTCATCGGGCAGAGGTTGTCGGATGAGGCGATGGCCGTGGTCGTCGGCGTCGTCGCCGGCGTGGCCGCCAGCATCCCCACCAGCCTGATCGTGGTCTGGTTCGCGTCGCGGTCGCTGGTCGCCGCGCGCCCGGCCCCGGCGCCGGCGCCTGAGCCGCGTGTGGTGGTCATGACCTCGCCGCAGCCCCAGGCGGCGTACGCCCAGCCGGCGAGTTTCGGCATGCCGATGCCGGCCGGCGGCCTGTACGCGCCGGCCCAGGCCCTGCTGGTGCCGCGCCAGTTCAACGTCATCGGCGGCGCGGAGGTGATGGGCATGGACGCGGAGCCGGCGGCCGAGGGGGGCTGGCGGCCGTGATCGCGCCGCGGCGGCGCGCCGTGCGGGAGCCGGTGCAGATGGCGGCCATGCGTAACGGCGTCTTCCCGAGCGCGTTCGTGTGGCGCGGCGACCGCCATGATGTGCGCGCCGTGGAGGCGTGCCGCACGGAGCAGCGCGCGGGCCGGGCGCGCCGGCATGTCTTCCGGGTGCGGACGGACCGGGCCGTGTTCGAGCTGGCGCAGGACCTGGCCCGCGGCCATTGGCGGGTGGAGCAGGTGTGGGCGCGGAATGAGTGAGACAACCGGCGCGGGTTTCCCCGGCCGGCTCGCGGCGCGGTCGCCTTTTGTGTTTGTCTGGATTTTCGCTGAGTTGGGCGCACGGCCGTGCGCCCAACTCGTTGACACAGCCAGCGGGATATGGCCCGCGGCAGGCGTCCATGTTGTAACATTAGTTGGGCGTCAGAGCAGGCGGTGAGGGTCGCCGCTCAAAGGGCGGGCAGGCAAAAAGGCCCAGGCAACCCAGCAGGAAGGCGACGACCAAAATGCCAAGAGCCAAAAATCTGAAAGCAAAGCAACGCGAAGAACTGCTCAGGACACTGCAAGCCCGTTTTGAGAAAAACAGGCAGCGCCATCCGGGTCTGGAATGGGCCAAAGTACAGGCCAGGCTGGAGGCGAACCCCGGGAAGCTGTGGTCGCTTCAGGAAATGGAAAGTACGGGCGGCGAACCCGATGTGGTGGCTCAGGATCAGAAGACGGGCGAGTACGTTTTTTATGATTGTTCCGCGGAAAGTCCGGTCGGCCGCCGGAAGGCGTGCTACGACCGTAAAGCGGCGGAAAAGCGAGCCGCGCCGGGCGGCAACGTGATGGACATGGCCGCTGCTATGGGCATTGAGCTGCTCACGGAAGAAGAGTACCGGGAACTTCAGAAGCTTGGCCATTTCGATACGAAGACGGAGAGCTGGGTGAGAACGCCGGCGAAGATTAGAGAACTCGGCGGCGCCCTCTTTGCAAGCCGCCGCTACGGCCAGGTCTTTGTGTACCACAATAGCGCACCCTCCTGGTATAGCTCGAGAGGCTTCCGGGGTGCGCTCAGGGTCTAGTTACCTGTCTCTAAACCTCAGCAGAGGCGTGATAGCCGACGGCGCTACCGTCGGCTATCGGGCGGGTGTAGAGATAAGCTCTAAAGTGTGCACCGGCGGCCCGGTTTGAATTGGAGAGCGCAGTGGCGCCCAGCCCACGGTTGCAGGCGACCGGCCTTCGCGTTGCCTGCGCTGCGCTCCGGCTAACGCGCTGGGCCGAGCGCCTCACCCGCCGCGTCAGGCCGCACGACTCGCAATGTCGCAGTTATCAAAGAGGCTTAAAACCGCGTAGCTGTGCCGCGCGAGGAAAGGGAGTGACATGGCTAAACTCGTGTTCGGAATGAACCAGTCCCTGGACGGCTATGTCGACCATACAGCGTTTTCGCCAGGCCCCGCGCTCTTCCGCCACTTTATCGAGGAGGCACAGGGGCAGGCGGGCAGTATCTACGGTCGCCGGATGTATGAGATCATGCGGTACTGGGACGACGATCATCCTGAATGGAAGGCAGAGGAACACGCCTTCGCCGCGGCGTGGCGGACCCAGCCGAAATGGGTCGTCTCGCGCTCGCTGAAGTCGGTCGGTCCCAACGCCAGGCTGGTGGAGGATGATCTGGAGAGTGCGATCCGCAAATTGAAGGCCGAGCACGACGGGGAGATCGAAGTTGCTGGCCCGAACCTGGCGCGCAGCCTCACCGAACTTGACCTGATCGATGAGTATCGAATCTACCTGCACCCCGTCGTGCTTGGTCACGGCAAACCCTATTTTGCCGGACCCCGGCCGCCGCTCCGCCTCAGGGCGCATGACCGAATTGACGAGAATGTGATCCGGTTGGCCTATGTTCCGGCCTGATCTCGCGACTCGCCGGACAGTAATCACCGCCGGAGTGTCCCGGCTACAGCTCAGCGCGGCCTGACCCGCGCCTGAGCCGCGCCGTTGCGTCTATGCGCTCAGCTCGACGAGCAGCACCTCGAGCGCGGCCGCCGGCTCGGTCCGGCCGGTCTTAATGTCCACGTCGCATTCGAGCAGGCGCCGGTAGATGCGTTCCAGGGCCGGCAGGGTGAAGTTCTGGGATTGCGCGCACACCTTGCCGGCCGGGTAGGGGTGCAGGCCGAGCGTCTGCGCCACGTCGCGCTCCGTGCGGCGCGCCTCGAGCAACTCCCTGGCTTGCAGGATCAGGCGGAACTGGCGCACGATCATGGCGAGCACGTAGAGCGGTTCTTCGCGCTCCAGCAGGCGGTGCAGTTCGCGCTGCGCCGGCGGGCCGCGGCGCTGGCCGAGATAGTCCACGAAGTCGAAGACGCGCGCCTGGAGGGAGGCGGAGGTCAGCGCGGCGACGTCGGCGGCCTCCACCGGGCGCTCGAACGCGGCGTAGGTGAGCAGTTTGACGATTTCGTTCCCCAGGGCGCGCGGGTCGGTTTCCGCCTGGGCCAGCGCCTGGGCGGCCTCGCGCGTAAACGCCCCACCCTCCGCCTTCGCCCGGGCCTGGATCCACTTCACCAGGGCCTCGCCCTGCGGCAGAGCGAACTGGCGCACCAGCGCCCAGGGCCGGCCGGCGGCGGCCCGCAGGACGGGATTTCGGTCGGGGATCTCGCGCTGTTCCACCAGCACCAGCCAGGCCGTGTCGGGCTGCGCTTCCAGATAAGCGGCCAATTCGCCGAGCGCGTCGCGGGCCGAGGCGCTCCCGCGCGCCGGCGCGTCGTCGTCCTCGTCGGCCCGGCTGAGCAGCCGGGTCAGCCAGCCCTCGACGATGACGAGCCGATGGTCGGCGAGGAAGGGCAGGGCGCCGCAGGCCGCCTGCACCTCGGCCAGGGTCACCGTGCGCCCGTCGAAGACCAGGGTGTTGAGCGACGCCAGGCTCGGATCGCCCAGCTGCGCTTTGAGCGTGTCCACGAATTCGGCGCTGGCGAACTCGTCGGGACCGTGGAGGAGGTAGAAGCGGGGCGGCATGGCGGGAACGCAGGGGGCGCGGCCCGGTTTCGGCGCGTCGGGCCCCGCCTCAGCCGCGCGTGGTGACGACGTGGACGGGCAGGCCGGCCTGGCGCTCGACGGCCGCGATCTGCATATCGCCGACCTCGCCGGAGGTGGTGAGGTCGCGCTGCAGGACGAGGCCGAGCGGCTGGGCCGCGATCAGGGCCAGGGTGGCCAGGGCGGCCACCAGCGGCAGGCGCTCGGCGCGGCTGCGCCAGTCGCGCGCGCCCGCGAAACCCAGAAACGCCGCCAGGGCCGCCGCGAAGCCGGCGGTGACGAAGTTGGTGCCGCAGTTGGGGTGGATGGCCAGGTGCCGTTCGCCGGCCCGCAGGCGCGCCAGGGCCGTGTGCGCGGCCTCGGCCACGGCCTCGGTGGCGACGTCGCCGTACAGATAAAAGCCGGCCGGCGTGGAGCGCCCGACCAAGCTCAGGCCGCGGTAGCGCTGCGACAGCAGCGTGATGGTGGCGTGCTCCAGGCCGTGGTTGCGGCGCGTGCGGTCGATGAACGGGACTGCAAGCAATTGACTCAACGGGTTCGCCATTCGGACTCCTTGGGCGGTGGGAGCATTATAGCGAATTCCCGCGCCCGGCGCGGGGAGGCGGGTCAATCGGGTGCATTCGCTGATGGTGGTCAATCTCCAGGCCGCCGCGCCTGGGCCCAAACATTTCCGCCGTCGCCCCGGCGAAGGCCGGGGCCCAGGATCTCCCGCTCTTCTATGAGCTTCTGCTCCTGGATGCCGGCGAAAGCCGGCATGACGTGGGTGATGGGTGTCTGACAGGCGGACGGGTCAGCCAAAAAGCCCGAAGGCACCTGATCAATCCATCAGGGTTGCCAGGCCGGGCTTGAGTCCCGGCCCGTGGCGGTGAGCCGTTGAGGCGCGAGGCCGCCCGGCTGGCTGACGGCGTGCTCGACGTCCACGGTGTAAATGTAGCTGTGCGGCCCCTCGGCCGCCTCGGTCGGCGTGAGCGCGAACGGCAGGAAGGCGGTGTAAAGCAGGCGCCGGCTGTCGGGCGACCAGCGCGCCTCGGGATGCGAGCCGGGCGGCGCGGTCACCGCGACCAGCCCCGAGCCGTCGGCCCACAGAATGTGCATCTGCTGTCCCTCCTGCCGGGGGTCGGCCCAGGCCAGGGCCAGGCGGCGGCCGTCCGGCGACCAGGCCAGCCCGTGAAAGCCGGTCAGGCCCTCGAACTGCCGGACGGTCTCGGGCGGACCGCCGGCGGGGTCCGCGATCCGCAGCGCGCTGCGGGCCGGCCCGGCCCGCTGGGCGGCGATGAACGCGATCCGGCGGCCGTCCGGCGACCAGGCGAAGGTCACGACGTCGGACGACGGCGACTCGTCCACGCTGGCGATCCCGTTCAGCGCCGCGTCCAGCACATGCAGCCGCAGGCGCATGGCGCGACTGCGCAGGGCCGCCACCTGCTGTCCATCCGGCGACCAGTGCGCCTCCAGGTCCAGTTCCTGGAACGCGGCCGGGTCCAGCGTGCGCACGCGCGCGCCCGACCCGTCAACCTTGACGACGAACAGGCGCTGGGTCAGGTTGACGGTCTGGCGCGCCAGCAGCCGCTGGCCGTCCGGCGACCATTCCACCGGCCCGGCCAGGCCGGCGCCGCTCGTCACCCGGGTCAAGGCCCCGCCGTCGGCGTTCATCAGATAGAGATCGGCGCCCCGGCCCGGGTCGGCGCGGTCCGAGAGGAAGGCCAGCCGCCGCCCGTCCGGCGACCAGGCCGGCGCGTAGTCCGCGGCCGAATGGCGCGTCAGGTTGGTCTGGCCGGAGCCGTCGCCGGCCATCACGTAAATTTCCGGGTTGCCGTCGCGCCGGGACTCAAAGGCGATCAGGCCGCCGCCGCCCCCGACCGGCGTGGGCGGCGCGGTCGGCGCAGGTGGGCGCGGGGTGGGCGTGGGGGGGAGCGGGCGCAGCAGCTCGCGGCCCAGCCACAGCAGACCGGCCAGGACCGGCAGGGCCAGCAGGCCGGCGATGATCCATAGGAACTGGCGTCGGCGTGGCATGGCGCCTCGGCGCTTGAACGTGAAACGGCGTCTTACGGGGCCGTATCCCGATCTCGGCGTCAACGCGTTGGGGCGCACGGCCATGCGCTCCGCGGGGAATGACACAAAACTCGAAAAGCGATCCTACGGCCCGGCGGCGTCCCCCAGCGCGTACAGCGTGGCGTGATTGTCCACCACATACAGGCGCCCCGGCGTCAGCGCGCCGCCCAGGACCACGCCGCCGCGCTCCGACAGCGTCGTCTCCCAGACCGGCGCGCCGCCTGGCGCATAGGCGGCGCAGACGAGCGGCCGGCCCAGGAACGCGTCGCACAGATACATCGTCCGCTGCTGGTCAATGGCTAGCACGGGGCTGCCGCGCCGCAGGGCGTCGAAGACCTCGGTGGTCTGTCCGGCCGCGTCGGCCCAGACCACTTTGCTGGAGCCCCCGAACGGCGAGCTGTACAGGAACCAGGCCCGGCCGCCGGGCAACACGCCGCCGTCGCCCGAGAAGCCGAAGCTCAGGGCCAGGCCGCGCGCATCCAGCCGCACGCGAGGCGTCACGCGCACATCGCCGTCGGCGATCTCCCAGGCCTCCAGCTCCGCCTGCCGGCGGAGGTAGAGCTGGCCGTCCGCTCCGAAGATGAACAGGTCCACCGAGGTCGGCGCTTTGGCCAGCGTGTCGCCGCTGTCCGCGGCGACGACGAAATCCTGGAACGTCAGCAGGCGCCCATCGGCGCTCAGGCGCAGGACGGGCAAAGAGTAGCTGTAGGTGGGCAGGGTCACCTGCCAGCGCGTGGCGCCGTTGGCGGCCAGCGCGATGAGGTGGTTGTCCGTGGCCAGATAGATGCCGCCGTCCAGGCCGATGATGGGCTGGGTGAGCAGGCGGGCCGGCGCGGGGTTGGGGCGCGTCCAGCGCACATGACCGGCCGGCGCGAAAGCGTGCACGGTCCCCCGGCCGTCGGCCACGATGATCTCGCCGGCCTCGCTCAGGGCGGGCACGCTCAGGGTGTAGTCCGCCACCGGCCGGTCGAAGTCGCCGCGGTCGCGCGGGAAGGCGGCGTCCGGGATCGGCGAGCGCCACAGCAGCGCGCCCTCCGGGCTGAGGGCCAGCAACGAACCGCCGTCCTGCGCCGAAACCGCGTACAGGACGCCGTCGGCGGCGACCACGGGCGGGTAAAGGCCGGCGGGGTCGGTGTAGGTCCAGACCGTCTCGCCGGTCGCCGGGCCGCGCGCGGGAACGTACAGAGTAGCGGAGGCGTCGTGGCGCGCCATGCCCCACAGGTGATTTCCCGGCACCGTCACCACGGGCGCGGCCATCACCTGGCGGCTGGTCTGGCTCCACAACCACCAACTGCCGCCGGCGATCACTGCCAGCAGGACGGACGCCGCCCCGGCCCAACTGGCCATGCGCTGCCACTCCGCCAGCGCCAGGAAGAACTGGTCGCTTAACCGGTCGGCCTGGGCCGCCAGGCCCTGCGCCAGCCGGTTGGGGCGCCCGCGCTGTTCCGGGCTGAAGGCCCGGCGCAGGCCGTCGCTCAGCAGGTTGAAGCCCAGGACGATAAGGACCACCAGGCTGCCGGCGGCCAGGGCCGACCAGGGCTGGCGGCTGGTGGCCGAGAAGCTCAACATCTGGCCCAGCTCCGGGTTGCCGGCGGCGTGGACGCCCACCCAGTCTTCGACCGGGATCCAGATGGCGTTGATGAAGTAGCCGAGGAAGCCCAGGCCGGCGGTGGCCAGCAGCGCGCTGCTGGCTTCGAGCGCCAGCCAGATCCACAGGAAGGGCAGGAGGTGCGGGAGGACATGCCGGCCGATGATCTGGGCTTCGGAGGCGCCCAGCGCCCGGGCCGCCTCCACAAAGCGCTGGCCTTTCACCAGGCGCGTCTGTTCGGCCACCAGCCGGGCCACGTCCGCCCAGCCCGTGATCGCGAGGCCCAGGATGAAGGCCCACAGCCCCCAGCGCTGGCCGGTGGCGGCGATGACGAACAGGGCCGCCAGGAGCACCGGGATAGACAGCGCCGCCCGGATCACGCGGTCCAGGGTCCGGCCGGCGGACCAGCCGGCGGCCAGCCCCAGCGCCAGGCCCAGCGTGAGGCGCACGGCCGCGACCACCAGCACCAGGGTCACCGTGGGCCGCACCGCCCACAGCAGGCGGCTGAACAGGTCGCGGCCGAACTCGTCGGCGCCGAGCCAGAAGCCGTCCACCACGAACGGCGCAAAGGGCGGCTTCACGAAGCCGGTCTCGGTGAAGACGATGTAGTTCTCTTTGAGCGGGTCGGCCGGCGCGAGGTCCGGCCCGGCCGCGGCCAGGAACAGCGTGGCGGCCGCCAGCGCGCCGCCGAGCCACAAGGCCCAGTTGACGCTGCCCGTCGCGGAGGCGGGGAGGCGGGTTGCCACAGGCTTCAAGTCCCGGTCTGGTCGGTCTCGGCCTGCCGCAGGCGCGGGTCAACGGCGCGCGCCAGGCCGGACGCCACGCCGTCCACGATCAGGAAGGCCAGGGCCAGGACCGTGAGCAGCGCCGCCAGCAGCGGCGGGTTGAGGAAGAAGCGGCCGCCGCCGAACAGGGCGCCCGGAGAGGCCGAGCCGGGCGTGAGCAGCACCTGGGCCAGCAGGCGGCCCAGCCCCGGCCAGGCGAAGAGCCATTCCACCAGCACCAGCTCGCCCACCAAGAAGCGGAAGGCGCTGGCGACGACGAGCAGGAGCGGAGCGACGATGTTGCGCAGGGCGTGACGCCAGCGGATGCGCCGCCACGTATTGCCCACGCTGCGCGCCGTGACGATGTATTGCTTGCGGACCTCGGTGACCAGCAGGCTGGCCGAGACCTGGGCGATCTGGGCCAGGGGCCGCAGGGTGAGCGCCAGGACCGGCAGGATCAGGTGCGCGTCCCAGCCGAAGCCGGACACCGGGAAGGGCGGCGCGCTCAGCCCGCGCAGCGCCAGGAAGACCGAAGCCGCCACCGCCAGCGTGCCCACGTAGAAGCTGGGCGTGGCCAGCCCGAGGGTAGCGACCGGGGCGAGCCAGGGCGCGATCCCGGGCGGGGTCACACGCACCGCCGCCAGCCCGAGCGCCAGCCCGCCCAGACTGCTGAGCAGGAGCGTAATGGCCAGCAGGCCGACGCTGGCCAGGGCGGCTTCGGACAGCGCCTGGGCGACCGGCAGGCCGGCGCCCGCGGGCAGCACCCCCAGGTCCCCTCGAGCCAGGCCGCGGACGTAATCGGCGTAGAGCGACAGGACCTCCGGCGGCTGGGCGCGCGTGCCGAACGGGCTTTGCAGTTGTTGAACAAAGTGAGCGATGTGCGCGTACGTGAAGCCGAGGAAGTTGGCGAGCGCCACGAGGACCAGGCCGCCCAGGACGCGGCGGATGGTAAAGGCCGGCATGGGCGCCATTTTACCTGAGATCAGATCGTAATCCGGAAAACGAAACCGCCCCAAAAGGTTCATTTGGGGCGGCGCGCGGCAGCGAAGCGGGGGGCGCTCAGGCCCGGGCCGGCAGTGTGGCCGGCTTCTCCTTCTCCACCGGCCGCGGCTGGGTGGCCAGCGTAAAGCCCGCGAACATCACGGCCGCGCCGATCAGTTCGCTCACGTACAGCCAGTCGCCCAGGCCGGCGCGGATGAGCGCGCCGGCCATGGCCGGGAACAGCGCGCCGAGGGCGATGAACAGGTTGCCCAGCATGCGGTTGAAGAGCACGCGCTTGCGCCAGAAGAGCCAGGCGCTGTAGGCCGCGCCGCCCACCAGGCCGACCGTGCCGTACAGGTTCAGGAAGATAGTCAGCGGCACCGTCAACCCGCCGCGCGTCAGGAGGTCTTTGTACTGCGTGGAGATCGGCGCGCCGAACCGGAAGGCGGCGCCGTCGACGGGGGCCGTGAACACCAGGACGGCGGACAGGGCGCTCAGTATGAGCAGACCGGCCAGCAGGGCATGGGCGACGCCCGGCTTGCGGATGAGCAGATAGAAGGAGCCCTGCGCCAGCCAGGCGGCGGTGAGCATGGCGCCGGAGAGATACCACAGCCGCAGCACGAACGGGCTCCAGGCCACGGCCAGGTAAGCCTCGGAGAACGTGCCGGCCGCGTACCAGAGCAGGCCGAGGCTCCACAGTAACGTATGGAGGCGGCGGCCCTTCAGGTAACGGTGGAACACGGCGCCGGCGAAGGCGAGCGTCACGGTCGTGGAGAGAAAGGGGAGGGCGTGGATGAGGTCCATGGCGGCTCCTGCGGGAGGACTCAGCGGACGCCCGGCGGCGGCGCCGGTTGCGCGTCCACCAGCCCGATGAGCACGGTGTTGGTGAAGGCGGTGACGCGGCGGTGCATCTGCGCCCATTCGCGGGCGGCGCGCAGCCCGGACGCCTGGTAGACGTCGAGCACGCTGTCGTAGAGGAAATCGGCGAAGAACTGGAACAGGCGCACGGTCTCGCCCAGCGACAGGCCGGCGGACCGGCCCAGGCGCTGGTACTCGTGCCCGAGCGCCGCCGCTTCGGCCAGGGCCGCCTCGTCGTCGCCCAGATAGCGCATGAGCGCGCCCAGCAGGCGGCGGCCGCTTTCGCGGAACTCCAGCCGGCGCGCCTCGTCCAGGCGCGCATACCAGGCCTGGTCGCGCAGCCGGCCCTCGGCCATCTGCAGGCGCGTCCGGCCCAGGGCGTTCTGGACGATGACGTGGCCGACCGGCTGGCGGGCCTCGCGGCGCGCCGAGGCCCAGGTCTCGATCTCGGCCCGCCGGAAACGGCGATGTCCGCCGGCCGTGCGGTGCGCGGGGATCTCGCCCTTATCGGCCCACAGGCGCACGGTTGACGGGTGCACCCCCAGGATTCCGGCCGCCTCGCTGAGGTTCAGCCACTCATCGGCAGCGACTAAGTCCACGCAAGCCTCCAAAAGCTCAACGAATCTACACTACGCCCGTAGATTCGGACAATGGACATTTGTATAGATTTCGGATGACTTCTGTCAGGAACGGGCGGCCCCGCGCCGACGCCGGGGGGCGCAGGGCGCGGGGCCAGGTGAGTATTCGCCCGCCCGGCGCGCAGTGCGCCGGGAGGCCCGGGAAGGGCCGGGGATGGGGATCACAGCGTATTCAACGCATCCACGTCCACGATCCAGCCCTTGAGGGGGAGGCCGCGGGCCAGGGCGGCCGGGTCCGGCCCGCGGACGATGATCTGCCAGCGGTGCTCGCCCGCGATCTTGCCGAAGAAGCACGGGGCGGGGCCGGCCAGGTCGGTGTAGGGGACCGGGCCGTCCTTGATCCGCAGCCGGATGTGCGCGGCGACGAGGTTGGCCTCGGCCTCGGCCTTCTCGGCGTCGGGGTGGCGGTAGAGCAGGCGCAGCAGGCGGCGGAAGGGCGGATAGCCGAGGTCCTTGCGGTACTCGATCTCGCGGGCGTAGAAGGCGGCGTAGTCGTGCCGGGCGGCGGCCTGGATGGCGTAGTGCTCGGGCTGGTAGGTCTGCAGGACGACGCGCCCGCCCAGCAGGCCGCGCCCCGCCCGCCCGGCCACCTGGGTGAGCAGTTGGAAGGTCCGCTCGGCGGCGCGGTAGTCGGGCAGGCCCAGGCCCACGTCGGCGGAGATCACGCCCACCAGCGTCACTAGCGGCAGGTCCAGGCCCTTGGCGAT
The DNA here is from genome assembly GCA_034434015.1 of Anaerolineales bacterium. Lineage (GTDB taxonomy): Bacteria > Chloroflexota > Anaerolineae > Anaerolineales > UBA6663 > SpSt-583. The sequence goes on along the minus strand of DAOUAB010000096.1, from coordinate 14,711 downwards.
CATCTGCGTGCCGACGAGCACATCGGCCTGGTGGGTGCTGAACTGGCGCAGGATGAGATCGTGCGCGCCCCTGGTCCGCGTCACGTCCCGGTCCCAGCGCAGGACCGTGGCGGACGGGAACTCGGCCGCCACCGTCTCGGCCAGTTTCTCGGTGCCCAGGCCGAAGTACTTGACGCGCGCGCTGCCGCACGCCGGGCAGCGCTCGGGCTGCGGCTGGCGGTGGCCGCAGTGGTGGCAGGTGAGCGCCTGGCTGGAGCCGTGATAGGTCAGCGGCGTGTCGCACTGCGGGCACTTGAGCGCCGCGCCGCAGTCGCGGCAGAACACAAACGTGGACGTGCCGCGCCGGTTGAGGAACAGGATGGCCTGCTCGCCGCGCGCCAGCGCGTCCTCCAGCGCGGCGCGCAGTTTGCGGCTGAACAGGGAGGTGTTGCCCATGCGCAGCTCGTGGCGCATGTCCACCACCTCCACCGGCGGCAGGTCAATCGTGTACGCCTCGGAGCCGGCCGCCGCGGGCAGGGCGCGGTAGAGCGGCGTGACGCGGAACTTCTCGGCCTGCGCCCGGACCGCGCGCGCGTGGCCCATGATGCGCAGGGGCAATTCCAGCAACTGGTAGTCGCCGCGCCGGGCGCGGTGGAAGGTGACCACGTCCGGCGTGGCCGAGCCGAGCAGGCACACGGCGCCCAGCTGTTGCGCGTAGCGCACCGCGGCCTCGCGGGCGTGGTAGGGCACGGACTGCGGCGGGTCCTGCTTGTAGGCTTCGTCGTGCTCCTCGTCCAGCACGATCAGGCCGATCTCGGGCAGGGGCGCGAAGAGCGCGCTGCGCGCGCCGATGACGACGTCCACGCGGCCCAGGCGCGCGCGCCGCCAGGTATCGTAGCGCTCGCCCTCGCCCAGCTGGCTGTGCCAGACCGCCACCCGGCCCGGGAAGCGGGCCGCGAACCGGCGCACGGTCTGCGGCGTGAGCGCGATCTCCGGCACCAGGACAATGGCGCGCCGGCCCTGCGCCAGCGTCGCCTCCAGCGCGCGCAGGTAGATCTCGGTCTTGCCGGAGCCGGTGACGCCGTGGAGGAGGAAGGCCCCTCCCCGTCCCTCCCCCGTTCCGGCGGCGAGGGCGATCCGCTCGCGAATCACCGCCCACACGCGCTCCTGATCTTCGGTCAGCGCCGGGGCCGTGTCCGGCGCGAAGGCCTGGCCGGCCAGCGGGTCGCGCCAGACCTCGGCCTCGCCCAGGTCCACCAGGTCCATCTCGGCCAGGTCCTTCAAATCCTGCAGGTTCGCGCCCGAGGCCGCGTAGACCCAGCTCACCTCCACCGGTTTGGCCTCGCGCGCCAGGAAGTCCAGCGCGGCTTGCAGACGCCGGGCCTTGGCCGGCGACCGGGACAGCGGCGGGCGCGCGCCGGCGGAGGCGCCCTCTGGGGTCAGGCGCGCGGTGCGGACCTGCTTGGCGCGCACCGACGGCGGCTCCAGGCGGCTGTGGCGCCGGATCAGGCCGCGCCGCACCAGGGCCTCGGCGGCCGGGCGCCAGCGGGTCCCGGGCAGCGCCCGGTCAATCTGGCGCGCGCGCAGCGCGCCGCGCTCTTTGAGCAGGGCGAGCAACTGGTCCTGGACGGGGTTCGGGGAGGGCCCCGCCCCGTCCGGGCGCGTCCCGGCGGTTGCGGCGGCGGCGTCGGCCAGCGTGTAGACGGCCTCGGCCTGCTTGGCCAGGCCGGGGGGCAGCATGAGCGTGAGCGCGTCGATGAGCGGGACGAGGTAGGTGTGCGCGATCCAGTAGGCCAGGTCGAGCTGGGCGCGCGTCAGCACCGGGTCGGGGTCAATCAGGCCGATGATCGGCTTGACGTGCTCCACCGGCGCCTCGTCCGCCAGGCCGACGACCAGGCCCTGCGCGTCGCGGCCCGCGAACGGCACGGTGACCAGATGCCCGGCCTGGAGCCGGTCCTGCAGGTCGCGCGGGATGTCGTAGTGGAAGGTGCCGCTCAGACGGGCGACGTTGACGGCGATCTCGGCGTACATGCGTTTTGAGCGGTTCTGCGTGAGCCGGGCGCGGGCGGCCGGCCGCTCATCCGTCCCCGGCCGGGCGCGCCCCGTCGTGGTTTCCGGTTTTGGGCGCGGTCAGCGACAGCCGCGCGATGCGCAGGCCGTCCAGCGCCTCCACCTTGAGCCGCACCCCGTCCGCCTCCACCGTGTCGCCGACGCGCGCCATGCGCCCGAGCCGGCCGAGGACGAAACCCGCGATCGTGTCGTAGTACTCGTCCTGCAGGTGAAGGCCGAGCTGCTCGTTGACGGTCTCGATCAGGGTCAGGCCGTCCACCAGCGCCGAGCCGTCCGGCAGGCGCTGGACCTCGGGCGCGGACCGGTCGAACGGGCCCTGCACCTCGCCCACGATCTGTTCCATCAGGTCGTCCAGCGTCACCAGGCCGGCCGTGCCGCCGTACTCGTCCAGCACGATGGCCAGGTGCTGTTTGGTGGCCCGGAACTGCTTGAGCAGGTTGTCCAGCCGGATGGTGTCGGGCACGAAGAGCGCCTCGCGCAGGATGCCGCGGATGGTGGCCGTGCGCCGCTCGTCGTGCTGGACGCGCACCAGGTCCTTGACGTGGACGACGCCGAGGATGTGGTCCAGGTCGCCCTCGTAGACCGGGAACTTGGAGCGCGGCTGGGTGATGGCCAGGTGGATCAGGTCGTGCAGGGGCGCGTCGGCGTCAATGGCCAGCATCTCGGTGCGCGGCACCATCACCTCGCGCGCGGTCAGGTCGCCGAAGTCGAACACGGCGTGCAGCATGTCGCGCTCGGTGTCGGCGATGACGCCGCTCTCCTCGGAGGCTTCCACCAGCAGCTTGAGCTCCTGCACCGAGTAGGCGCCCTCGTTCTCCTTGAGGTGCCCCAGGCCGAGCAGGCGCAGGATCAGGTCGGCGGAGGCGTTGAGGGCCCAGATGAAGGGGCGCGCCACGGCGCCGCTCAACAGCACGACGCCGCTGACCGACAGGGCGACCCGCTCCGGGTATTTGATGGTGACGGTCTTGGGCACCAGCTCGCCGACCACGACGCTGATGAAGGTGACGAGCAGGAAGGAGACGACCGCCGAAATCGTCCGGCGGACGGCCTCGTCAACGGCCTGGAGCGGCAGGTCCAGCAGGCGCGTGAAGGCCGCCGTGAGCACCGGCTCGCCCACCCAGCCGAGCCCGATGCCGGCCATGGTGATGCCGAGCTGGGTGGTGGCGATGTAGCGGTCCAGGTGTTCCACCACGCGGCGCGCCTGGCGCGCGCCGGGGGCGCCCTGCTGGATCAGTTCGTCCAGGCGCGTCTTGCGCACGCGCACCATGGCGTACTCGGCCGCCACGAAGAAGGCGTTGACGCCCAGCAGGGCGACCAGCGCCAGCGCGTTCCACAGGTTGAGGGTTTCGCTCATCGCAGGAAGACGGCGGCGGCGTAACCGACCACCTGGTCGTAATCGCCGCTGACGTCGCCGGAGGTGGCGTGCCGCAGGACGCGGGCCGTGGTCGCGCCCAGGTCGCGCGCGGCCCAGAGCGCGGCGGCGAGGGCGCCCGCGCCGCAGGCGAAGCCCAGGCCGGCCGCCTGGGCGGCCAGCACGGCCGCCGGGTCAAAGGCCGCCACGCGCCGGAGCATTTCGCCGTCCAGCGCGAGGGCCGCGGCCTGCGGGTAATAATGCGAGAGGTCGGAGCTGGCGATGACCAGCGCGCGGCGGCCGGGCAGGCTTTCGGCCAGCGCCCGGCCCAGCGCCGCGGCCACCGGCTCGGACTGGTCGCGGAGCATCACCGGCAGGAGCCTGAAGCCCGGCGCCAGGACGCGCTGTAAGAACGGCAGCTCGATCTCGATGGCGTGCTCGCGGTCCCGGCGCAGGGCGGGCAGGGCGGCGTCCGCGGGCCAGCCGAGGCGCTCGCTCAGCGTGCGGCGCAACCGCGCGGCGAGCTCCTGATCAACGGCCACCTCGCCCAGCGGCGTCTGGTAGGCGTCGTGGCCGGAGGTCAGCAGCGGGGCGTCGTCGTGGAAATGGCTGGGGCAGAGGATGGCGACGACGTCGAGGGCCAGGCCGCGCACGCAGCGGAAAGCGTAGGCGGCGACCGGGCCGGAGTAGACCAGGCCGGCGTGCGGCGTCAGCAGGCCGACGATGCGGGCGGCCGCCGGGGCGTCGTCCGGCGCTTCCGCCGTCTCGAGATAGTGGTCCACGCTCTGAGCCAGGCGCGCGGCGTCGCCCGGATACCAGCGGCCGGCGATGGGGGAAGGTCGGATATCGCGCATGTGGCGCCGGCGCCGGATGGTGCGAAAGGCGGCGGGGCGCAGCCTCTCCACGGAGAGCCGCGGCCGATCCGGCCCGGCTGTGTTCATTGTAGGCCGTCCGCGCACCCCGGTCAACGGCCCCGGCGGAGCCGGCGGCTCAGAGCGCTTTTCCAGTTTGTTCAGGGGAAGCGTCCCGGCGTCACAGCGTCACCCGGCGCGGGTTGACGCGGCTGTGCTCGGCCTCGATGATGGCGATGATCTGGTCCACGGTGGCCTCGAGCGACATGTCGCGGTTGACCACGCAATAGTCGAACTCCTTCATGCGGTCCAGCTCGCGGCGCGCGGTGGCGATGCGCAGTTTGAGGCCCTCCGGCGTCTCCGTCTTGCGTTCGCGCAGGCGGTGGACCAGTTCTTCCTCGGAGCCGGGCGCCAGGAAAATCAGGACGGCGTCCGGGCTGAGGGCGCGCACGGTGGCCGCGCCCTGCACGTCCAGGCGCATGATCACGTCTTTGCCGGAGGCCAGCGCGTCGCGCACCTGCTGTTTGGGGATGCCCTTGTAGTCGTTGTAGACGCGGGCCCACTCCAGCAGCTCGTGGTGCTCGATCATCTCGGCGAACTCGTCGTTCGAGATGAAGAAATAGTCGCGCCCGTTCACCTCGCCGGGGCGCGGCGGCCGGGTGGTGGCGGTGACGACGAAATGGAACGGCATGCGGCGCTCCTTCATGCGCTGGAGCACCGTGTCTTTCCCCACGCCGGACGGGCCGGAGATCACCACCAGCAGCGGCTGGCGCGGGGGCGGGTCGGACCAGTCATCGGGCACAGGCGGGTTCCTTGAGCAAGGGCGTGCGGGTCATTATAATGGAGCCGCGAGCGAGAGGGAGCCGCGAGCGCGAGCGGCGCGGCGGCTTGCGGTGGAATTCAATTTATGCCCTACTACGATTACTTTTGCGCGGCGTGCCAGAAGCGCGTCTCGATCTTCCAGAGCTACAAGGACTACGGCGTCAAGCCGGTCGTCTGCCCGGAATGCCGGGGCCGGCAACTGCGGCGCCTGGTGAACCGCGTGCGGGTGCTGAAGAGCGACGAGCAGCGCCTGGACGACCTGGCCGATCCGGCCCTGCTGGGCGGCCTGGACGAGAACGACCCGCGCTCGCTCGGCCGCGCGATGCGCAAAATGGGGAAGGAGATGGGCGAGGAGCTGCCGCCGGAGTTCGACGAGGTGACGCGCCGGCTGGAGTCCGGCGAATCGCCCGAGGCCATCGAGAAGGATATGCCCGAGCTGGCCGGCGACGGCGGCCCCGGCGGCGATCTCGACGAATGAAGCCGCCGGCGCCTGGGGGTCCACAGGGGCCTCAGCGCCGGGCGGACGCGGCGCCCCGGCGAGTTTGAGGCGAATCCGGGCCGCGCCCCATTTTCTAGCGCCCCTCAAGCCGCTGACTCACCACCCGCCAGACCTCCGCCTGGAGCGCGTCCACCTCCTGGGCCGCGTCCAGACACACCCACCGTTCCGGCTCCGCCTGCCGCAACGCCAGATACCCCGCCCGCACCCGCTGGTGAAAGGCCAGCGCGTAATCGTCCAGACGGTTCCATTCCGCCTGGTTGGCCTTGCGCCGCTCCAGGCCGGCCGCCGGCTCCAGGTCGAGCAGCAGCGTCAGGTCGGGCTTCAGGCCGCCGGTGGCGAAGGCCGTAATCTGGCGGAGCGCCGTCAGGTCCAGGCCATGGCCGTAGCCCTGGTAGGCCAGGGTGCTGTCGTAGAAGCGGTCGCTGAGCACGATGCCGCCGGCCGCCAGGTGCGGGCGGATCACCTGCTCCACCAGCTGGGCGCGCGCGGCGGAGTACAGCAGGACCTCGGCCTGAGGCGTCATCGCCCGGTTCTTCAGATCGTGCAGGACGTGCCGGATCTGCTCGCCGATCGCGGTGCCGCCCGGCTCGCGGGTGAGCAGGACCGCCCGGCCGGCGGCGCGCAGGCGTTCGGCCAGGCGCTTGATCTGGGTGGACTTGCCCGAGCCGTCCGGGCCTTCGAAGGTGATGAACATGGGGAAGGCGGTGTGGCGACGCCGCAGACGCCTCCACGCTGCCGACTCAATCCCGGAAGATGCGCACCCAGCGGCGGGGCTCTTTGCCGTACGAATGCGAGACCAGGTTGGCTTTGCGCGCCAGCTCGTGCTGCATGCGGCGGATATAGGCCGAGGCCGGGGGCAGGTCCGCCGACTGCTCGCCGCGCATCACGGCCTCGATCGCGTTGCGGGTCTCGGCCATGGCCTCATCCAGGGCGCTCTCGGCTTCGGCCGGGATCAGGCGCAGGTTGAACAGGTCGGAGAGGAAATTCTCGATCTGGCCGGTGGTGTTGGCGCGCAGGACGTAGATCGGCAGGCCGCGCGCCTCGGCGTCCTCGATCGGGCGCTGGCGCTGGCGGTAGTAGGTCTTGAGGGTCACCATCGCCTGGGCTTTGTCCACCTCGTCCACCAGCACGGCCGGCACGCGCAGGTGGCGGGCGGCCTGCTCCAGGCGGTTGCGCGCGATGCCGTAGGCGTAGATGCGGATCGCCTCCAGCGGGCGCTCCGCCTCGCCCTCGAGGGCGCCCTCCGCGGCGGCGCGGGCGCTGCGCGGCGCCCGGCCGTTGCCGTCGCGGTCGGAGGCGCCCCGCGCCGCGGCCTCGCGCATCCGGCGGCCGATGGCCGTGGCCGGCGGCGTCCACTCGGCCGGGGCCTCGATCGTGATCTCGCCGGTCTCGTCGCGGTAGCGCAGTTCCGGCGCCTTGGGGCGGCTGCGCAGGAAGGTGTCCACGGCGCTGGCGACGTCGTGGTGGACGGCCAGGCGCTCGCGGTCCTGGATCTCGATCAGGACGTCGAAGGTCGGCGGGGCGCGGCGCTCCAGCACGGTCTTCTGCGTGCCGCGCCGGCGCGCCTCCTCGTCGGAGAGCGTCACGCTCTCGATGCCGCCTACCAGGTCGGCCAGCGTCGGGTTGAGCAGCAGGTTCTCGAGCGTATTGCCGTGGGCGGTGCCGATGAGCTGCACGCCGCGCTCGGCGATGGTGCGCGCCGCCTGGGCCTCCAGCTCGCGCCCGATCTCGTCGATGACGATCACTTCCGGGTTGTGGTTCTCCACCGCCTCGATCATCACCTCGTGCTGGAGCGACGGCTGGGCCACCTGCATGCGCCGCGCGCGCCCCACGGCCGGGTGCGGCACGTCGCCGTCGCCGCCGATCTCGTTGGAGGTGTCCACGATCACGACGCGCTTCTTGTCGGCCAGGATGCGGGCCGCCTCGCGCAGCATGGTCGTCTTGCCCACGCCCGGCCGGCCGAGCATCAGGATGCTCTTGCCGCTCTCGACGATGTCCTGGATGATGTCGATGGTGCCGTAGACCGCGCGGCCGACGCGGCACGTCAGCCCCACGATCTGGCCGCGCCGGTTGCGGATGCAGCTGATGCGGTGCAGCGTGCGCTCCATGCCGGCGCGGTTGTCGGCGTCGAAGGCGCCGATGCGCGTCACCACGTAGTCGATGTCGGCGCGCGTGATCTCGTCCGGCGCCAGGACGACTTCGCCGTCGATGTAGCGGGCGGTGAGCACGCGGCCCAGGTCCAGGATGATCTCGAGCAGGTCGTCGGTGCGGTTGGCGGCGATCAGGGAGTTGCCGATCTGCAGCGGGATGACCGCCATCAGGGCGTGCAGGTCGTCGGTGATTCGTTTTTGCATGGGCCGTCACAGGGCGGCGCCGCGCGGCGCCGCCATTAGTTTTTGTAAATCGTGATCCTGGCACCGGCGACGGGCGTGGTGGTGGCGCTGCCTTCCATCGCCGGGAGGGCCTTGAGCAGGGGCTCCGTCACGCGCACCGCCAGGCGTTTGACCATCACGGCCTGCGAGCCCAGGCATTCCAAACCGGCGGTCTGCAGGACGTCCTGCAGCCAGTCCTGGTAACGGCGCACGCAGACGTACACCGGGCGCCCGGCGCGCTGGTGGCCGCCCAGCATGTGCAGCGCGGCGCTGACCATGTCGTCGGCCTGGTCGTACGCTTCCGGGTGCAGGTACGGGTCCACCCACAGGCCGGCCGGCCCGCGCTTCACGTCCACGAACGCCACCAGCTCGCCGTCCCGCTCGAACACGTACCCGCGCCCGGGGTGGGGCGGCGGCTCCACCTGCTGCACCAGGCGCGGCACCAGGTTGGTGTACAGCGTGCTGACCGCCAGGGAGTCCGCCGGGGTCGCCGCCCGGATCGCCAGGGCCGGGGCGGTGGCCGGGATCTCGCCCGCCAGGCGCCAGATCGTCTGCCGGGCGTAGATGGCGAACCCGGCCCGGCGCAGCGCGTCGAACTCGCCGCTCGCCTCGTCCACCTCCGCCACCAGGTTGTGGCCGCCGCGCGCGCCGGCCTCGGCCGCCAGCCGGTCCACCAGGGGCAGCCAGGCCTCGTTCTGTTCAGACCAGGCGGGGGCGATGAACAGCGCGCGCGCCAGCTCCTCGCCGGGGCGATGCCGCAACTGGCCGAAGGCGGCCTGCCGGTCGTCGCGCCAGACCAGGGTCGGCGCGCCGGCGCCCGGCATCAGGTAGGCCAGCAGGGCGTTCGTCAGGGGCTGGTTGTCGCGGGTCAGGCGCGTGATCGAATCCAGGCAGATCCCCTGCTCGCTCAACTGCTTGACGAGGCTGACATCGCGCCAGTCGAAGGGACGGATCATCGGACGCGGCGGTTAAGCTCCGACGGCAACGCCGTCCGGGAAGCGCGCTCGAACAGCGCCTTGAGCGCCGCCTGGAAGCGCTCGACTTCGCGGATCGTGCCGCGCCGGGTGCAGGGTTCGCCGGGGGCGTCGCTGGTCAACATGCCCTTGACCCGGAAATACTCGCGGTACAGCATCGCCAGGGCGTCTTTCTCCGGGATGCGCTTCTCGCGCGAGATGATCTTGGCCTGGGTGGGCATGGCGTTGGCGGCCTCTTCCGGGATGACCTCCGGCCAGAAGGGGCTGTTTTCGTCGACGTCCACCATGCCGTACAGCTCCGCGACCTCGCTCCGGCGCACGCCGGCCACCATGCCGAACAGCGATTCGTAGCCCTCGGCGTTGCGCCGCCACCAGCGGACCGCCTCCGGGTTGTCCAGCCACTCCCATTCATAGTCGCCCGGATCGGCGCCAAAGCGCCCGGCCAGGCTGACCGCTTCGTAGGCGTTGATGTACTCGGGGAGGCGCTGCCACAACCGCAGCGGCACCAGCATCACCAGCTGCGTCTCCGGTATCCTGGGCAGCTCGGCGAAGCGGTAGTTGGGGTGTTCGTTGACCAGGAACGATTTCGCTTTGTTCACGGCGCGTATCGGCGAACGGACGTCCGGCCCCAACCGATTGTGATGCGGACGGTTCTTCATTAAAGATTTTACCACGCGCACATACGGCGGGCAATTGGGATAAATATCGACCCCGTTAATGCGGCGTTTTGTCAGCCGGCGGTCACTTGACTCGCCGCCTTTTTGATATACAATTGGTTCAATGATACAATTAGTTCAATAAGCCGGCGGGACCATGTTGATGAAGCTTGACTTCCGCAGCCGCGACCCGATCTATGTCCAGATCGTGGAGCAGGTGAAGCAGATGACGGCCGCGGGCGTCTTGCGGCCGGGAGACCAATTGCCCACCGTGCGCCAGCTGGCGACCGACCTGCGCATCAACTTCAACACCGTGGCGCGGGCCTACCGCCTTCTGGACGAAGAGGGCGTGATCTCCACCCAGCAGGGGCGCGGCACCTTTATCCTGGAACGGCCCATCCCCGGGGACCAGCGCCGGCTGCGCCGGGCGCGGCTGGTCGAACTCGCGGACGGGTGCGTCGCCGAAGCCCGGCGGCTGGGTTACAGCCTGGATGAAATCGAGCAGGCCGTCCAGGCGGCGTTGAGCGCGCACCGGAACAAGCCGGCCGCCTGACCGGCCAAGGAGAGGACCCATGGCAAAGATCACCACGCAAGATCTGAAGGCGCAGCTGGCGGCCCGGCAGGTGAACGCCGTTTCGGTCACGGTGTTTGTCCTCTGGCTGAGCGCCGGCGTCGTGTTCGCCCTCGCGGCGAGCGCCGCGGGCTGGTCGGACCTCGTCGCCGGGCTGGGCGTCAGTCTGGCGGCGCTGTTCGGCCTGTACTTCCTGTTCGCGCTCAAGATCGCCAACCAGTGGGAGAAGGCCGTGGTGCTGCGCTTCGGCCGGTTCCGCGGGCTGTACGGGCCGGGCCTGTTCTGGGTCGTGCCGATCGTGGACTACATCCCCAACTGGATCGACCACCGCACGATGGTGACGCCCTTCAGCGCCGAGAAGACGCTGACGCGCGACACGGTGCCCGTGAACGTGGACGCCGTCCTCTTCTGGGTGGTGTGGGACGCGCAGAAGGCGGCGCTGGAGGTGGAGGACTACCGCACCGCCATCGCCTGGGCGGCGCAGACCGCGCTGCGCGACATCATCGGCAAGATGATGCTGGCCGAGATCCTGGTGGGGCGCGAAGCCATCGACCGCGAGCTGCAGAAGATCATTGACGAGCGCACCACGCCGTGGGGGGTGAGCGTCACCAGCGTCGAGATCCGCGACATCGTCATCCCGCAGGACCTGGAGGTGGCGATGAGCCGCCAGGCGCAGGCCGAGCGCGAGCGCCAGGCGCGCGTCATCCTGGGCGAATCCGAGAAGCAGATCGCGGCCTCGTTCGCCGAGGCCGCCCGGGCCTACGCCGACAACCCGACCGCCCTGCACCTGCGGGCCATGAACATGCTGTTCGAGGGCCTGAAGGAGAAGGGCGCGCTGATGATCGTGCCGTCGTCGGCGGTGGAGACCATGAACCTGGGCGGGCTGACGGGGCTGGCGGCGCTGGCCCAGGGCGCCCGGCCAGCGGACGGCGCGCCGCCGGCCGCCGAGCGCGGCTGACGCCGCCCCCATTCCCCCCCGGGTGTCTGGGATGAGGCGCGACCGGCCGGCCGCGCCTCATCGTCTCGCCGGCCCGGGCTGCGCCGACCCTGCGGAGGACAACGCGATGCCGACCCGACTCGACGCCCGCCGTATCCTGATCTTCCTGACCTTCGCCTTCGGTCTCGCCTGGCTGACGGCCCTGGCCGTGGCCCGGACCGGCGGCCTGGCGGACAGCCCGGTGCTGCCGGGCACCGGCCTGAGCCTGGCCCTGCTGTTGATCGCCGGCCCGTATATGTGGGCGCCGGCGCTGGCGCACCTGCTCACCCGGTGGGTCACGCGCGAAGGCTGGCGCGACACGGGCGTGCGCCCGAACGTGCGGGGCTGGCCCTACTGGCTGGCGGGCTGGGTCCTGCCGGCCGTGATGACGGTGGCCGGGAGCGTGATCTACTTCGTGTTCTTCCCGCAGCACTATGACCCGGCGCTGACGCGCCTGCGCGACCTGCTGGCGCAGTCCGGCCAGGCCGCCCTGGACCCCTGGTTCGTGGCCGTCACGCAGACGCTCATGGGCGTGCTGATCGCGCCGCTGATCAACGGTTTCTTCACGTTTGGCGAGGAGTTCGGCTGGCGCGCCTACCTGCAGGCCAAGCTCATGCCGCTCGGCCCGCGCCGCGCGCTCCTGGTGCTGGGCGTGATCTGGGGCGTGTGGCACTGGCCCGTCATCGCCCTGGGCCACAATTACGGCCTGGACTATCCGGGCGCGCCGTGGCTGGGGATGCTGGCCATGGTCTGGTTCACGCTGGGGTTGAGCGTGTTCCTGGGCTGGCTCACGCTGCGCGACGGCAGCGTCTGGCCGGCCGTCATCGCGCATGCGGCCATCAACGGCATCTCGGCGTTGGGCGCGCTGTTTGTGCAGGGCGAACCCAGCCCGCTGGTGGGGCCGCTGCCCACGGGGCTCATCGGCGGCGCGGCCTGGACGGCGCTGGCGCTGGCGCTGCTGATCATCCCGGGCGCGCTGCGTGCGCCGGCGGCGCCGGTCCCGGCCGGCCGTCAGGCGCCGGTCGCTCCGCACGCGGCGGCGGTCCTCCCCTCGGCGCCGGCCGCCGCGCCGTCCGAGCCGACGGCGGAAGAACTGGAGCGCCAGGTCAGGGAATCACGCTACAGCCGCTGACGGCGGCCGGGCTTGCCCGCGCCGGCGTCCGGGCGCACAATGGATGGCGACAGCCGTTGGAAAGGAAATCCGCATGATCGAGGCAGAGGGTTTAACCAAGGTCTTCCCCGGCGCCGTCAGGGGCGCCACGGTCACGGCTGTGGATAACCTGACGCTTTCTGTGGAAGAAGGCGAGGTGTTCGGCTTCCTGGGCCCGAACGGGGCCGGGAAGACGACCACGGTGCGCATGTTGTGCGCCCTGATCGGGCCGAGCCGCGGGCGGGCGCGCGTCAACGGCTTCGAGGTCGGCGGCCGGAACGGGCAGGACGACCAGGCCATCCGCCAGAGCGTGGGCATCCTGACCGAGTCGCCGGGCATGTACGACCGGCTGAGCGCCGAGCACAACCTGGTGATCTTCGCCAGGCTGTACGGCGTCGCGGACCCGGTCGGGCAGGCGGGGCGTTACCTGAAGATGCTGGGCCTGTGGGAGCGGCGCGCGGACACGGCCGGGAGCTTCTCCAAGGGCATGCGCCAGAAACTGGCCATCGCCCGCGCCCTGCTGCACGAGCCGAAGGTGCTGTTCCTGGACGAGCCGACCAGCGGCCTGGACCCCGAGGCGGCCCGCCTGGTGCGCGACGCGATCGAGAGCCTGAAGGGCGAGGGACGCACGATCTTCATGTGCACGCACAACCTGGACGAGGCCGACCGGCTGTGCGACCGCATCGCCATCTTCAAGACGCGCCTGGTCACGGTGGACACGCCGGCCGCCCTGCGTCAGCGGCTCTACGGCCGCCAGGTGGTCTTCCATCTGGCCCGGCTCGACCCGGCCTGGGCCGCGTCGGTGGCCGCGTTGCCGTTCGTGCGCGAGGCGCGCGCCATTGACCACAAGCTGCTGGTGCGCCTGGATGACCCCGAGGCCCACAACCCGGCCGTCATCCGGCACCTGGTGGCCGCCGGCGCCGACGTGCAGTTTGTCGGCGAGCTGCGCCATTCCCTGGAAGATGTCTATCTGCGCCTGGTCAACGACGACCGGGCCTGATGTTTCACATGAAACAGCGACATAATAAGGCAGGCGCCCTGTGAACGTTCAACGTGTCCGCACGATCATCGAAAAAGAGTGGGCCGAGGTCTTCAAGAACCGGCTGGTGATCTTCACCGTCGCCGCGCTGCCGCTGCTGTTCACGCTGCTGCCGCTCGGCATCCTGTACGGGACGCGCAGCCTGGGGGCGGGGGCCGCCGGCGGCGACGTGACCGACCTGCCGCCCGCCTTCCTGGAGGCCTGCGGCGACGCCGCGCCCCACGAGTGCTTCCAGGTCTACCTGATCAACCAGTTCCTGGTGCTGTTCATGATGATGCCGCTCATCATCCCGACCTCGATCGCGGCCTACAGCATCGTGGGCGAGAAGACCACGCGCAGCCTGGAGCCGCTCCTGGCCACGCCCATCACCACCGAGGAACTGCTGGCCGGCAAGGGCCTGGCCGCCGCCCTGCCCGCCGTCGGCGCCGCCTGGGGCGCCTTCTTGCTCTTCGTCGCCCTGGCGCCGCTGGCCGGCGCCACGCCGGGCGTGGTCAGCCGCATCTTCAGCCCCACCTGGCTGATGGCCGTGTTTGTCATCGGGCCGCTGATGGCCATCCTGTCCGTGAACTTCGCCGTGATGGTCTCGTCGCGCGTCACCGACCCGCGCGTCGCCGAGCAGATCTCGGGCGTGCTGATCGTGCCGCTGATGGTCCTGATCTTCGGCCAGATCGGGGGCCTGATCGTCATCAACCTGCAACTGATGCTCGGCGTGGCCGTCACCCTGGCCGTGCTGGACGTCGGCGCCGTGTATCTCGGCGCGCAGATCTTCCAGCGCGAAGCGATCCTCACGAAATGGAAGTAACACCCATGCCCCCGTCTGCCCGCCGGCTCCCCCGGCCGTCCACGAACGGTCGGCAGCGAGCCTTCGTCCTTCGGCCGTCGTCTTTCGCCCCGGTCCTGGCCGTCGTCGTCGCCCTGCTCGCGCCCGCCCTGGCCGCCGGCGCGCAGACCGCCGAGCCGGACGCGCTGACCCTCTTCGTCCGCCGCAATTTCGGCTATGGCGGCGGCAGCCAGATCCAGGGCTCCTTCCGCATGGAAATCCAGGGCCCGGCGGACCTGGTCTCCGTGACCTTCCGGGTTGACGAGGCCGTGGTCGGCACGGACACCGAGCCGCCCTTCCGCGTCGACTTCAACACCGACGACTACGCCCCCGGCTGGCATGCCATGACGGCCGTCGGCCAGACCGCCGACGGGCGCACGCTGACCTCGGCGCCGCGCCGTCTGGAGTTCCTGAGCGCGGCCGACAGCCAGGCGGCCACGCTGCGGGTGGTGGGCGTGATGGGCGGCATCGTCGTCGTCGTCATGCTGGCCGTTTTCGGCCTGTCGCTGCTGCCGACGCTGGCCGGCCGGCGCAAGACCCTGCCCGCCGGCGCGCCGCGCGACTACGGCCTGCTGGGCGGC
>DAOUAB010000095.1:0-26796 GCA_034434015.1 Anaerolineales bacterium | reverse complement strand
GGGCTGCGCGATGTTCTGATCCACGATTACGCCAAGGTGGACGTGAACGAGGTCTGGCGCATCATCGAACGCGACCTGCCCGGACTCAAGAGCCGGGTAGCACAAATCCTGAGCACTTTCGACGAGGCCCGGCCCGACGACGCCGAGTCGCCTGCCGATCCCGGCCTGTAAACCTGTGGGAACCGCCGACGGTCTTTTCTCGTCTTGAAGACGAGGCCACGACATGATCTCTGAGCAGGACTTTGAGCGCCTGTCGGCGTACATCGACAACCAGCTCTCCCCGGCGGAGAAGTCGGCCCTGGATGCGCGCCTGAGCCGCGAGCCCGAGCTGCGGGCCACGCTGCTCGAACTGCGGCGCCAGGTGCGGGCTCTGCGCGACCTGCCCCGGCTGAAGCCCCCGCGCAGTTTCACGCTCACCCCCGCCCAGGCCCAGGCGCTCCGCCGCCCGGCCCCGGGCCTCCCGTCGTTCTTCCCCGCGCTCCGGCTGGCCACTTCCCTGTCGGCGGTGGCGTTCGCGATCCTCACGGGCCTGTCCGTGATGAGCCCGGCCGCCCGGCCCCTGGCGCTTGCGCCGGCGGCGGCCCCGGAAGCCGCGCGGCAGACAGCCGCGGACGCCGGCGGCGCCGCGCTGGCGGAGACCGAAATGGCTCCTCTGGCGGCGCCCGCGCCTGGCGTCGAGATGGGCCAGGCCTCCGGCACCGAGACGGGCGCCGATGCGCCCACACAAGAGGTCTTCTCGATCACGGGGTTCGCGACGCCCGAGGCGACGGCCCCCGCCGTCAGCGCCGGCGCGGCTGAGGAAGCCACGGTGATCGCCGACGCCCCGCCGTCGGCGGCCAAGGCCGGCGGCGAGGCAGACGCCGCCAGCGCGGCCGTGGATCAGGCGCCGGCCCCGGCCGGACCCACGCCCTTGCAGTGGGGAGCCATGGGCCTGGGCGTGTTGACCCTGGTCCTGGCCGCCCTCACCTGGCTCGCCCGGCGACAGTAACGACCTGCGCGCCACGCCGTTGTATCATTGACGGCATGGCCGACCTCGACCCCCGCCTCGTCGACATCAAATTCTGCGTCCGCTGCGGGCGCCCGGTGGAGTACCGCCGGGCCGAGGGCGCCATCCGTCCGGTCTGCCCGGCGTGCGGCCGGATCCACTTCCTCGACCCCAAAGTGGCGGTAGCCGTCATCGTCGAGCGCGGCGAGACGGTGCTGCTCATCCGGCGCCGCGGCGAGCCCGAGCGCGGCAAATGGTCCATGCCAGCCGGGTTCGTAGACGCCGGCGAGGACCCGGCGCGGGCCGCCGAGCGCGAGGCCGAGGAGGAGACCGGGCTGCGCGTGCGCGTCACCGCCCTGCTGGACGTGATCGCCAAGACCGAGGCCGTGGAGGGCGCCGACATCCTCATCGTCTATCGGGCCGAGGCCGTGGGCGGGGCGCTTGCCCCGGGCGACGACGCGGCCGAGGCCGGCTTCTTCGCGCCGTCCGATCTGCCGGCCGAGCTCGCCTTCGCTTCCACGCGCCGCGTGCTGAGCCGCTGGCGGGCGCGCCGCCTCTGACGCCGGCCGTCCCACCGAACACTAACTCAGCGCGGCGCGCGACTTCTTTTCGTATCAGTTTGGATGGCGTATAATCGTTTTGCTCGTGACCCGAGGCCCGCGTCCACGCGCCGGGGCCGGCGCGAGTCCCTGCCCCGAGGAGGCACAATCCCGGTATGCCTGCTGCCCCGACGACGCCCTCCCCTACTCCCGGTAAACTCATCGGCGACATGAGCCGCCTGGCCGCCGATCTGCGGACGACGCTGAGCAACCAGAAGGACCTGGCGAACCGCATCCCGTCCTCCGTGCTCGACGGGTTGAGCCTGCTGCGCGAGACGCTTGAGCGGACGCAGGCCCAGGTGGCCGCCAACGACGCCGAGCTGCAGCGGCTGCGCGCCCTGACCAGCACCGCCGAGGTCATCAACTCGTCGCTGGACCTGACGACCGTGCTCAATGAGGTCATGGACACCATCATCCGCCTGACCGGCGCCGAGCGCGGCTTCCTGATGCTCAAGGATGATAAAGGCGAGCTGCAATTCCGCATCGCGCGCGGCATGGAGCGCGAGACCCTCAACAAATCCGATTTCCAGGTCAGCCGCACGATCCTCAACACCGTGGCCGAAAGCGGCCAGCCGGTGGTCACCACCAACGCTGCCGCCGACCCGCGCTTCTCGGCCCAGGAGAGCGTCATCGGCTACAACCTGCGCTCGATCGTGTGCGTGCCGCTCAAATTCAAGGGCCGCGTCACGGGCGTGATCTACGTGGACAACCGCATCCGCACCGGCCTGTTCACGGAGAAGGAGCGCGACCTGCTCTCGGCCTTTTCCAACCAGGCGGCCATCGCTATCGAGAACGCGCGCCAGTATCAGCAGGTGGTGGAGCTGAAGGAGCTGCTGGACAACGTCTTCGCCTCCATCGCCTCCGGCGTGATCACCACCAACATGCAGGACATGGTCACGCTCTGCAACCACGCCGCCGAGCAGATCCTGGGCCGCTCGCGCGCCGAGATCGAAGGCCAGCCGCTGAACCAGGCCTTCCCGCTCGACGAGATGCTGACGCAGGTGGTGGCGCGGGTGAAGACCGAGCAGCGCGCCGAAGTGGGACACGAGATCAACCCGAGCCTGCCGCAGCGCGGCTCGGTCAACTGGAATCTGAACGTCGCGCCGCTCAAGGACGGCGGGCAGGGCAACCAGGGTCTGGCCATCGTCGTGGACGACGTCACCGAGAAGAAGCGCCTGCAGAACAAGTTCGAGGTCTTCACGCGCATGGTGCCGCCGCAGGTGGTGGAGCGCCTGGACGTGAACAGCCTCAAGCTGGGCGGCATCCGCAAAGAGGTCAGCATCGTCTTCGCCGACATCCAGGGCTTCACCACCCTGAGCGAGACGCTCGACCCGGAGATCCTGATCGAGAAGCTCAACCGCTACGTGGGCACCGCGGCCGAGGCCATGCTGCTCCAGGAGGCCACGGTCGACAAGTTCATCGGCGACGCGGTGATGGCCTTTTTCAATGCGCCGGACGACCAGCCGGACCACACCCTGCGCGCGATCCGGGCCGCCATCCAGATGCGCGACGACATCCTGGATCTGCGCGAGACGATGGAGCCGCAATTCCGGCTGAACTTCCGCATCGCCGTGCACCGCGGCGAGGCGGTGGTGGGCCTGGTCGGCACCAAGGACCGCCTGGATTACACCATCATCGGCGACACGGTCAACACCTGCAAGCGCATCCAGGACAACGGCATCCCGGGCAAGGTGATTATCAGCGACGTGGTCTACCAGCACGTCAAGGACGCGGTCATCGTGAACCCGCTGGAGCCGATGCACGTCAAGGGCCGCATCCAGCCGGTGACCGTCTTCGAACTGGTCGGGTTGCAACTCTGAAGCGGCCCGGCGCTTGCGCCCGTGCCAGCCCGCGGCGATCGGCGTCGCGGGCTGTTTTGTTGAGGTCCGTGAGCGATTCGAATGAGCAGCCTGTTATTGGAATGGATCGGCGGATTGTATGCGGCCAGCGTGTGGGGCCTGGCGGCCTACGGCGCGGCGCTGGCCGTCGCCCTGGCCGTCGCCGTGTGGCATCGGCGCCCGCGCCCCCCGGCGCCCGCTCCGGACGAAGCGGGCTGGCCGACGGTGCTGGTGCAGCTGCCGGTCTTCAACGAGCGCTCGGTGGTGGAGCGCCTGATCGACGCGGCGGCGGCGCTGGACTACCCGGCCGGGCGCCTGATGATCCAGGTGCTGGACGACTCCACCGACGATACCGCGGCCCGGGCCTGGGCGCGTGTGGCCGCCCTGCGCGCGCGCGGCGTGCCCATTACCTACCAGCACCGCCGCGGCCGGGACGGTTTCAAGGCCGGCGCGCTGGCCGCCGGGCTGGCGTCCGCGCCCGAGGCCGAGTTCGTGGCCGTGTTCGACGCCGATTTCGCGCCGGCCCCCGATTTTTTGCGCCGCCTGATCCCGGACTTCCTGGCCGACCCCCGGCTGGGGATGGTCCAGGCGCGCTGGGAGCACCTGAACGCCGGCCAGAACGCGGTGACGCGGGCGCAGGCCCTGGCCTTCGACGGCTACTTTGCGGTGGACCAGGTGGCGCGCAGCCGGGCCGGCTGGCCCATGAATTTCAACGGCAGCGCCGGCGTCTGGCGGCGGGCCTGCATTGACGACGCCGGCGGCTGGCAGGGCGACACCCTGGCCGAGGACCTCGACCTCTCGTACCGGGCGCAGTTGCAGGGCTGGCGGCTGGACTACCGGCCCGAGGTGGCGGCGCCGGCCGAGTTGCCGCCCTCCCTCCTGGCCGTCAAGCGTCAGCAGTTCCGCTGGGCCAAAGGCTCGTTCCAGGTGTGGCGCAAGCTGGGCGCGCGGCTGTTGGCCTCGCGCCGGCCGCTGCACCACAAGGTGCTCGGCTGGCTGCACCTGTCCGGCTATCTCTCCCACCCGCTGGCCCTGGCCTCCTTGCTCCTGAGCCTGCCTGTGGTCCTGCTGGAAGGCCACACGCCAGTCCGCTGGGACCTCCTCGGGTGGCTGAGCCTGGCGCCCCCGCTGGTGACGATCTGGGGCCAGATACGCCTGCGGCGCAAGGCCTGGCGCCTGCGCGATTACCCGATCCTGGTCATCGGCATGATCGGCCTGGCGCTCGGCAATACACGCGCCTTCTGGGAGGCGCTCACGGGCCAGGCCAGCGAATTCCAACGCACGCCCAAGGCCTCGGCCTACACGGTGCCGCTGGACTGGACCACCTGGGGCGAGTTACTGCTGGCCCTGTACGCGGCGGCCACCGGCCTGCTGGCCCTGGAACGCGCGCCGGGCCTGGCGCCGATGCTGTGCCTGTATGCCCTCGGCTTCGGCGGGGTGGCGGCGCTCAGCCTGTGGGAGGCCTGGAGCAGCCAGCCGCAGACGGAAATGGAGTGGTGAGCAGATAGTGGGCAGTGATCAGTGATCTGGC
The DNA here is from genome assembly GCA_034434015.1 of Anaerolineales bacterium. Classification (GTDB taxonomy): domain Bacteria; phylum Chloroflexota; class Anaerolineae; order Anaerolineales; family UBA6663; genus SpSt-583. The sequence goes on along the minus strand of DAOUAB010000095.1, from coordinate 21,843 downwards.
GTCGGCGTTAACTGATCGGAGTACGCGAACAACGCCGGCGCGCCGCCCGTGTGCCAGAACAGCACGGTCTCGTCCGGGCCGATTACGCCGCGCCGGATGAGATCGATCAGGCCGGCGGCCGCCCGGCCGGTGTAAACCGGATCGAGCAGGAGCCCTTCAATCTGGGCGAACAGCGTGATGGCTTCCCGCTCCGGCGCCCCCATCACGGCATAGCCCGCGCCCAGGTAGTCGGCGTTGACCGCGATGTCGTCCGGCGCGCAGGTATGCGGCGCGCCCAGTCGGGCGGCGGTCTCGGTCGCCAGGCGAGCGACCAGGCCCTGCAGTGCCGGCGCCGGCAGGTCCACGCTGATCCCCAGGACCTGGCTGCGGAGCCCGGCCAGCCGCGCGCCGACCACGATCCCGGCCTGGGTGCCCGCCGAACTGGAGGCGAACACGATCCGGTTGAACGCCAGCCCCTGGGCGTCCAGCTGGGCCTTGAGCTCGAGCGTCGCGGCGGCGTAGGCGGCGGCGCCGAGCGCGGTCGAGCCGCCAAGCGGGATGGCGTACGGCCGCCGCCCGGCGGCGCGCTCGGCTTCCACCACCTCCCGATAGACCGCGTCGCGCGGCCGGTCGCCGGCCCAGCGCACCTCGGCCCCCAACAAATAATCCAGCAACAGGTTGCCGGTGACGCCCGAGGACGGCGGATGACCGCTCAGGACGAGCACGCAACGCAGCCCGGCGCGCGCGGCGGCGGCGGCGGTCTGCCGGCAATGGTTGGACTGCACCGCGCCGACCGTCACCAGGGTGTCGGCGTCCTGCGCCAGCGCCTCGGCTGTCAGATGCTCCAGTTTGCGCGTCTTGTTGCCGCCGCCCGCCAGCCCGGTCTGGTCATCGCGTTTGACGAACAGCCGGACGCCCAGCGCGTGGCTCAGACGCGGCAGAGGTTCCAGAGGAGTGGGCAGGTGGGCGAGGGGGAAGCGAGAAGGGAATTGAGGCATGCGTGGTTCCGGTAGCGGGGAAGGCATAATGCACTACTCTCCCAGCGCCGCCCGCGTCGCCTGCCGGCCCCGCCGCCGCAGCACGTCCAGCAGGCGCGGGAGCGCGCGGGTGTACAGGCCATAAAGCGCGGGCCGCGGGGCGTAATCCCAGGCGCCGATGCGGCGTGTGAACTGGCCGCCGAAGCCTTCTTTGAATTTCCACACGCCCCACAGCGGGTCGGTCTCGGTTAGTTCGTCCGGCGCGCCCCAAAAGTCGTACGTGTCCGCGCCCTGCTCGCGCGCCCAGCGGATGGCTTCCCATTGCAGCAGGTAGTTGGGCATCTTGTCGCGGTGCGCGTCGCGGCTCATCCCGTAGAAATACCAGGCCGTGCGCGCAAAGCGGAAGACAATCAGCGCCGCGACCGGCTCGGCCCCGACCTCGGCGATGAGGGGCTGGGCGTGGCCGGCCGCCATCAGGCTGCTCCACACCTCCCGGTAGTAGCCGGCCGGGCGGATGACGAAGCCGTCGCGCACGGACGTCTCGGCGTACATCCGGTAGAGCAGGTCGAAATCGGCCGGCGCGCCGGCCCGGACGCGCACGCCTTTCCTGGCCGCCAGGCGCACGTTGTAACGGGTCTTCTGTTTCATGGCCGCCAGCAGATCGTCCTCAGAGCGGCGCAGGTCGAGCGTGACCGTGTTGCGGAACTGGATCTGGTCCGGCGAGAAGACCCAGCCGCGCGCGCCCAGCTCCGCCGCCACCTGGTCGCCCGGCAGGCCGGGGGAGGCGCAGGTCAGGTCCGGGTCGATCTTGAGCAGGATCGCGCCCCGGCGATGGGCCAGCGCCTGCAGATCGTCGAGGACGCGCCGGCGCAGATCGGAGTCAGCCCAGTCCAGGAGCGGGCCTTTGGGGACGTACATGACTGAGACCAGGCCGCGCAGGGCCGACCGGGTGAGGGTCTGCGCGACGGCGACGCCTTCCCCCCAGGCCAGCCGCTCCGCGCGCCAGCCGTAGCGGCTTTTCAGAGCGCCCCACTCCCACGACTGCAGGATATGGGCGCCGGGCAGCGCGGCGGCCAGCTGGTTCCACTGAACGGGGTCGTCAACGATGCGGGGCATGGTGTTTCACCGCGAAGGGCGCGAAGAACGCGACGCCTTCGCGGATTCTTTGCGTCCTTGGCGGTTCAACCGAGCGATTGCCGACGGAAGCGCAGATATCCCCGATAGAGCTGATATAGGGCCGGGTTAAGCGCCTTGTCCCACGCACCGATGCTGCGAACAAGTTGTCCTCCCCAGCCGCGCTTGAAGCGGTAGACGCCCCACAGCCCGTCGCCGCGCGTCTCGAACCCGGCCTCGAGCGCCGCCTCGGCCTCATCCGGCACGCCCCATAGATCGTACCACTGCGCGCCGCGCGCGCGCGCCCAGCGGATGGCCTCCCACTGAGCCAGGTACGGGGCCATGCGCTGGCGTTCCCGGTCGGACGAGGCGCCGTAGAAATACCAGGCCCGCGGGCCCAGGGCGAAGGCCATCACGCCGGCCAGCGGCTCGCCCTGCCACTCGGCCAGGACCAGCGCGCACTGGCCGGTTGGGGCGAAGAGTTCGTAGGCCGCCCGGTAATACTCCGGGGCGTGAACGCCGAACCGGTCGCGTGCGCCCGTGACCTGCATCAGGGCGTTGAACGCGTCAACGTCGGCGGGGGAGGCGGCGCGGCGCGCGATCACGTCCTTCTTGGCCGCCAGGCGCACGTTGTAACGCGTCTTCGGCTTCATACGGGCCAGGACGTCGTCCTCCGACCCGCTCAGGTCGAGCACCAGGGAGCGGCGCGGCTGGATGGTCTGGGGCGAGGGCCGGAAGCCGAGGCCGGCCAGGGCCCGGGCGTGCTCCGGGTCGTCGGGCAGGTCCGGTTCGAGCTTCAGGAAAATGGCCCGGCGGGCGCGGGCGACGGCCTCCAGGGCCGCCAGGGTGCGAGGCAGCGCCTCCGGGTCCGGCCAGGCCAGGCGCGGGGCGTAGGCCAGCGTCAGGCCGAGGGGCAGACGCCGGAAGAGGACCAGGGCCCCGGCGACGGTCTCAGCCTGCCACCCGAAACGGGCCTTGAGCCGGCCCCAGGCCGGTGTCTGGAGGATGTGCGGGCCATCCCAGGGAGACATGAGGGCGATTCTAGCAGACGGCCGATGACCGACGGCAGGGCAGCCACCCCTATCCCGGGAGGAGATAGCCTCTGTCATGTCAGCCGCCCGTCTCATCTCCCGGCGGTAGAGGGCCGCCGTAGGAAGAAAGTCCTCCCAATCTTTGACTTTTGCTTAGAGTCATGTTAATATCCGCGCCGTATTTCACAAATACTCCCCCCACTCGGAGCACTCATGCAAGAGAGCTGGATATTCATCGGTGTGTTTCTGCTGATCGCGGGCATCTTTCCGGCCGCGCCCATCATCATCCAGAGCGTCATCCTGGGCCCCAAAAAGAGCAACCCGGTTAAGAACAGCACCTACGAGTGCGGGATCGAGACGTACGGCGATACCTGGGTGCAGTTCAAAGTCCAGTACTACATTTTCACCCTGGTGTTCGTCGTCTTCGACGTGGGGATGATGTTCCTCTTCCCGTTTGCCGTGGCGTACGGCCAGGTGGCGCCCTACATGCTGGTGGCCGTCGTCGGTTTCCTGGGCATCATCTGCGGCGGCCTCATCTATATCTGGCGCAAGGGCGCCCTCCGGTGGGTGTGAAACCAGAGACCAAGTTGCACCGCCTATCGTGATCCACGGTAGGCGGTTTCGTGTTAGGGCGCGCAGCCGCGCGCCTGTAACAGAGAAGCCACGTTCTGGAGCAAGGCTATGGACTTTCTGAACGATCCGCTCGGCGTCATCCGGGCCTGGCTGGCCGGGCTGCTGGGGAGTTTCCTCCCGGCGCCCGCCGTGGACCTGACCCTGATTGTGCTCGGCGCGCTCGTGGTCGGCGGCCTGGGGCTGACGACGCCGCTGTTCCTGATCTGGTACGAGCGCCGCCTGATCGGCCGGATGCAGGACCGTATCGGCCCGAACCGGGTGGGGCCGGAGGGACTGTTTCAGACCGTGGCCGACGCCCTCAAGCTGTTGATTAAAGAAGACATCACGCCGATCGGCGCGGACAAGGTGGTCTACAACCTGGCCCCGATCATGGCCGTCGTCTCGGTGCTGACGATGTGGGCCGTGATCCCGCTGGCCGTCAACATCGTCGGCACCGACCTGAACATCGGCGTGCTCTACATCGTCGGCGTGGGCTCGCTGGGCACGCTGGCCATCATGCTGGGCGGCTGGGCGTCCAACAACAAGTACGCGCTGCTCGGCGCGTTCCGCACCGTGGCGCAGCTGGTGTGCTACGAAGTGCCCATGATCCTGGCCCTGATCGTGCCCGTCCTGCTGGCGAGCAGTGTGGGGGTCGAGAACCCGATGAGCATGCAGGAGGTGGTCCGCGCCCAGTCCGGGGCCTGGCACGAGTGGTTCCTGTTCAAGGCGCCGATCGCGTTCCTGATCTTCTTCATCGCCTCGGTGGCCGAGACCGGCCGCGCGCCGTTCGACCTGCTGGAGGCCGAGTCCGAGATCGTGGCCGGCTTCAACATTGAATACTCGGGCATGAAGTTCGGCATGTTCTTCGTGGCCGAGTTCCTGCACGCCTTCACCGTCGGCGCGCTGGTGGCCACCCTGTTCCTGGGCGGCTGGAGCGGCCCGTTCGTGGACCAGGCGCCTTTGCTCGGCGTGGTCTACTTCGTGGTCAAGGCCTTCGCCGCCTACTTCATCATCATCCTGATGCGGGCCGCGCTGCCGCGCATCCGCATTGACCATATGCTCGACCTCAATTGGAAGTTCCTGGTGCCGATCATGCTGGGCGCGATCGTCGCCGTCGCCGTGACCGACAAACTGGTGTCGCGCGCCGCGGTCGGGCCGCTGTGGAATGCCGTGGCGCTGTTCGGGTCCAACCTGGTCGTCGCCGCGATCGCGCTGGCCTGGGTGGGCCGGGCCGCGCGCCACCTGCGCAGCGCCGAGGCCTCCCGGACGCCGCCGGGCGCCGCGCCGGCGGTCAGCGCCGCGCACGATGAGCGCGGCCATGCCGCCGACGCGCACGGGCATCCCGCGCCGCACGCCGCGCATTGAACGGAAGGGCCTGCTATGACCGGTCTGCAAATCGTCTTTCTCGCCGTCGCCGCCGCCATCCTGGCGGCCGCCGTCCAGGTGGTGACCACGCGCAACCTGGTCCACGCCGCGCTGTGGCTGATCGCCACGCTGTTCGGGATGGCGATCCTGTTCGTCCTGCTGGAGGCCGGCTTCCTGGCCGTCGTGCAGGTGGTGGTCTACATCGGCGCGATCTCGATCCTGATCATCTTCGCCGTCATGCTCACCCGGCGCGTGATGCAGGACACCGGCCCGCAGACCAACGACCTGCGCTGGCTGGCGCTGGTCATCGCGGCGGCGCTGGGCGGCGCCATCGTCTACACCCTGTTTCAGACCGACCGGCAGGGCGGTTTCCCGCTGGCGAACGCGCCCGTCCCGGCCGACAGCCTGGAGACCCTCGGCCTGTACCTGGTGGACCCGAACGCCTACATGCTCGCGCTGGTCGCCATCGGGGTGCTGCTGGCGGTGGGGATGGTCGGTTCCATCGCCATCGCGCGCGACGACCGGGAGAAGGAGTAGCCGATGATCCCGCTGTCCTGGTACCTCGTCCTCGGTGCCGCGCTGTTCTGCGTCGGCGTGTACGGCGTCCTGGCCCGGCGCAACGCGGTCGCCATCCTGATGAGCGTGGAGTTGATGCTGAACGCCGTCAACATCAACCTGGTGGCGTTCTGGCACTATCTGACGCCGAGCGCCGTCTCCGGCATGACCTTTGCCCTGATCGTCTTCGCCGTCGCCGCGGCGGAGGCGGCCGTGGGCCTGGCCCTGATCATCTCCATCTACCGCCGGCGCCAGACGGTCGTGGCGGAAGATGTGAGTATGATGAAGTTCTAGCTGCTGCTCACGGATCACCTGGGCGTGACCGTCATCCGTGATCCGTGAGCCGTAAGCAGTCATTGGCAAGCGTGGAGCAATCATGCAGCTTGACCCCACCACCCTCACCTGGCTGATCCCGGTCCCGCCGCTGCTGGCGTTCTTCCTCATTGTCCTGTTCACGAACCGCAGCAAGTGGCTGAGTCACACGGTGGCTATCGGCCTGATGCTGGTCTCCTGGCTGATGAGCTGGGCGGTGCTGGCCGACGTGCTGGGGCGCGCGGACTTCGGCAAAGACGGGACGATCATCGCCGGCGCCGTGGAATGGCTGCCGTTCGGGGCCGAGGGCGTGGCCGGGACCGAGCCGTTCCGAATGGGCGTGCTGGTGGACCCGTTGACGGCCGTGATGTTGTTCTTCGTGCCGCTGGTCTGTCTGATGATCTTCCTCTACAGCGTCGGCTACAGCAATTTCCAGAAGCCGGCCGACCCGCACGACAAGCCCGGCGAGCCGCCGCATCACGGCGTTGAGCCGCTCTACGCGCGCTTCTTCGCTTACCTGTCGCTGTTCGCCTTCGGCATGCTCCTGCTGTGCGTGGCCGATAACCTGCTGCTGATGTTCGTCGGCTGGGAGATCATGGGCCTGTGCTCGTTCCTGCTGATCGGCTTCTGGTACGCGCGCACGTACGAGAACCCCAGGCAGATCACGCCGCGCCAGGCGGCCGTCAAGGCTTTCATCACCACGCGCGTCGCCGACGTGGTGATGCTGCTCGGCATCGCCTACCTGTACGCGGCCACCGGCACGCTCTCCTTCCGCGAGATCATGTACGCCGAGGAAGGTCATAAGCTGATGGAGCTGGCCGCCATGGCCTCGCCCATCGCCGGCCTCTCGGCCGCCGGCCTGATCGGCCTCCTGCTGCTGACCGGCACGGTCGGCAAATCCGCGCAGTTCCCGCTGCACACCTGGCTGCCGGACGCCATGGAAGGCCCGACGCCCGTCTCGGCCATGATCCACGCCGCGGCCATGGTCTCGGCCGGCGTGTACGCCATGATCCGCGTCTACCCGATCCTGGCGGCCACGGCCGAGCACGGCGCCGGGCACGGGCTGACGCCGCCGGCCCTGGTCCTGGCGGCCATCGGCGCGTTCACGGCGCTGTTCGCGGCCACCATCGCCGTGGCCCAGAACGACGTCAAGAAGGTGCTGGCCTATTCCACCATCTCGCAGCTCGGCTTCATGCTGGCGGCGCTGGGCATCGGCGGTTACATCGCGGCGGCCTTCCACCTGATGACGCACGCCTTCTTCAAGGCCCTGCTCTTCCTCGGCTCCGGCTCCATCATCCACGGCGTGGAGCACGGGATGCACCACTCGCACGAGAAGATCGACCCGCAGGACATGCGCTTCATGGGCGGCCTGCGGACCAAGATGCCCGTGACCTTCTGGACCTTCCTGATCGGCGGCTTCGCGCTGGCCGGCTTCCCGCTGGTGACGGCCGGCTTCTGGTCCAAGGACGAGATCCTGCTGGACGCCTGGCTGCACGCGCCGGTGGTGTTCTACACGCTGGCGGCGGCGGCGCTGCTGACGGCCTTCTACACCATGCGCCAGATCATGATGGTGTTCTTCGGCAAGCCGCGCACGGAGGCGGCCGCGCACGCGCAGGAGAGCCATTGGACGATGACGGCGCCGCTGATCGTGCTGGCGGTCTTCGCCGTCGGGATCGGCTGGGTGAACATCCCCAAGGAGTTCCCGGGGCTGGGCGCGCTGGTCACCGGCCTGGGCGGGGAGACGTTCTGGTTCAAGAACTTCGTCGGCGGCGCGCTGGTGGAGAAGCCCGAGACCCCGCCCTTCGACTGGGTGCCGCTGATCACGTCGTTCGTCGTGGCGCTGGGCGGCCTGGGCCTGGGCTGGTGGGTGTACCGGAGCGCGTGGGCCAGGGCCGACGACCGGGACCCGGTGGACGCCGGCTTGAGCCGCCTGGGTTTAGGCGCCGTTTACCGCCTCCTTAAGAACAAATACTACTTCGACGAGCTGTACGACTGGGCCTTCGTGCGGCCAACCTTCTGGCTGGGCGAGAAGTTCTTCTCGGACTTCCTGGACCGCGGGATCATCGACGGGATCCTCCACGGCGTGGCCCGGATCAGCCTGCGCCTCGGGCTGGCCGTGCGCGACTGGATCGATATCCCGGTGGTCAACCGGACGCTGAGCGACGGCTCCGGCGAGGTGGTGAAGGCGTTCGGGCGCGAAATCCGCGTCATCCAGACGGGCCGGGTCCAGCAATACCTGGTCATCGCCATGGCCATCATGCTGGTGATCGGCGCGGTGCTGATCGTGCCCGGCCTGGGGCAGTAAGACGCCTTGTCCGTAGCCGGGCGGTCGGCCGACCGCCCCTACGCGTGGGACCTGATATGGACTCGATCCTGCAAACCAATCTCCTCAGCCTGATCCTGTTCCTCCCGGCGGCGGGCGCGGCGCTGTTGCTCTTCTTCCCGCGGGACCAGGTGGACGCCATCCGCTGGACGGCGTTCCTGGTCTCGCTGGCGCCGCTGGGATTATCGCTCTACCTCTGGCTGCAATACGATCCGACCCTGCCCGGCTACCAGTTCGTCGAGAACTATCGCTGGTTCTCGGTGATCAACTCCAACTACCACCTGGGGGTGGACGGCATCAGCCTGCCGATGGTGTTGCTGACCACGCTGCTCACGCCACTCTCGATCCTGTTCTCGTTCAGCGTCGCGGACAAGGTCAAGGCCTTCATGATCCTGTTCCTGCTGCTGGAGACGGGCTCGCTGGGCGTGTTCCTGGCGCTGGACCTGCTGATCTTCTTCGTCTTCTACGAGGTCGGCCTGATCCCGATGTACTTCCTGATCAACCTCTGGGGCAGCGCCAACCGCCAGTATGCGTCGCTCAAGTTCATCCTGTACACCATGACGGCCTCGCTGGGCCTGCTGCTGGCGACGCAGGTCATCGGCCTGACGCTGGGCAATTTCAGCATCCCGTACGCCACCGAGTTCTGGCCCAAGCTCACCGGCAACTTCTTCGGGCTGACGGCCGAGGGCCTGCGCACGGTGGCCTTCTGGGCGTTCGTGATCGCCTTCGCGCTCAAGGTGCCGGTCTGGCCGCTGCACACCTGGCTGCCGGACGCCCACACCGAGGCGCCCACGGGCGGCTCGATGATCCTGGCCGGCGTGCTGCTGAAGCTGGGCGCCTACGGCTTCCTGCGCCTGGTCCTGCCGCTCTATCCGGCCGAGTCGGCCCAGTTCGCCCCCTGGCTGGCCTTCTTCGCCCTGATGGCGATCGTGGCCGGCGCCTACGCCTCTTTCGGCCAGACCGACTTCAAGCGCCTGGTAGCCTACTCGTCCATCAATCACATGGGCTTCGTGGTGATGGGCGTGGCCGCGGCGGCCGCCACGCGCGCCACCGCCGACGCCAGCCACGGCATCATCGCCCTCAACGGCGCGGTGCTGCAGATGTTCACGCACGGCCTGAGCTCGGCCGGCATGTTCCTGCTGGTCGGCGTGCTCTACGAGCGCACCCACACGCGCAACCTGGAGGATTTCGGCGGGCTGTTCCCGCTGGCGCCGGTGTATGGCGGCCTGCTGCTCTTCACCAGCATGGGCTCGCTGGGCCTGCCCGGCCTGGCGGGCTTCGTCTCCGAGTTCATGGTGGTGCGGGGCGCGTGGCCGGTCTTCACGGTCTTCACGGCCCTGGCCATGCTCGGCCTGCTGATGACGGGCGCCTACATCCTGAAAGGGATCTACAAGAGCATCTACGGCCCGCTGAACCCGAAATGGGCCGGGCACCGCCTGGAGATCTCGGCGCGCGAGGTGGTCGCCATCGCGCCGCTGCTGGCGCTCATGCTGGTCATCGGCGTCTGGCCGACCTGGCTGGTGGGCGTCATCAACGAGACGATCACGCGGTTTATGGCGGGGTGATCCCGATTTGCAAGTAAGGGCGACCGAGCCGGTCGCCCCTACGAGGTGCGCGCTATGAATTTCCCCTTTCTGTCTGTCATCACCTTCACGCCCCTGGTCGCGGCGCTGATCATCCTGATGCTGCCGGCCGAGCGCAAGAGCGAGGCGCGCGTCACCGCGCTGGCGGCGGCGGTCTTCACCACGCTCCTGTCGCTCTATATCTATTTCGGCTATGACATGAGCGCCGGCGGTTACCAGTTCGTGGAGCACTGGCAGTGGGTGCCGCAGCTCGGCATCACCTACCATATGGGCGTGGACGGCTTCAGCCTGCCGATGGTGCTGCTGACGGCGCTGGTGCTGTTGACGGGCGTGATGATCTCGTGGGGCATCGAGGACCGCACGCGCGAGTTCATGGCCTTCTTCCTGATCCTGTCGGTGGGCGTGTTCGGCGTGTTCGCGGCGCTGGACCTGTTCCTGTTTTTCTTCCTGCTCGAAATCGCGGTCTTCCCCAAATTCCTGATGATCGTGGTCTGGGGCTGGCCCAAGACGCGCGAGTACGGCGGCATGAAGCTGACGCTGTATCTGTTCATCGCCTCGGTGGTCGCCCTGCTGGGCGTGCTGGCGATGTATGTGCAGGCCGGGTCCGGGTCGTTCGACCTGCTGGCGCTGGCGCAGGCGGACTTCCCCGTGGACTTCCAGCGCGTCTGGTTCCCGGTGGTCTTCTTCGGTTTCTGCATCATGGGCGCCATCTTCCCGTTCCACTCCTGGGCGCCGGACGGCCACGTGGCCGCGCCGACGGCCATCTCCATGATGCTGGCCGGCGTGGAAATGAAGATCGGCATGTACGCGGCCCTGCGGCTGGGGATCGCGCTGATGCCGGAGGGCGCCAAGTTCTGGGCGCCCGTCATCGTGATCTTCGGCCTGGTGAACGTGCTCTACGCCGCCTACATCGCCCTGATCCAGACCGACTTCAAGTACATCATCGGCTTCTCGTCGGTCTCGCACATGGGCCTGGTGATGATCGGCTTCGCCACGCTCTCCACCGAGGGCCTGGTGGGCGCCGGCCTGCAAATGTTCTCGCACGGCATCATGACGGCCCTCTTCTTCTCCGTCGTCGGCATGGTGTACGACCGCGCCCACACGCGCATGATCCCGGAGCTGGGCGGCCTGGCCAGGAAGATGCCGTGGGCGGCCATCGGCTTCATCATCGGGGGGTTCACGTCGATGGGCATGCCCGGCTTCTCCGGGTTCATCGCCGAGATCCCGATCTATCTGGGCGTCTGGAAGGCCAGGGCGCAGGCCCTGGACGGGATGCCGGCCTGGTTCGCGGGGCTGGCGAGCCAGCCGTGGTTCTTCCCGCTGGTGGCGGTCCTCTCGGTCATCTCGATCGTCATCACGGCCGCCTATATCCTGCTGGCCGTGCAGCGCGTGTTCTTCGGCAACCTGCCCGCGCACTTCGACCACGGCGAGCACGCGGTGGGCGACGTGCGGGCGCTGGACAAAGTGGCGATGGCCATCCTGTGCGGGCTGATGATCCTGATCGGCGTGTACCCGGCCATCATGTATCCGCTGGTCTACACCGGCCTCCAGCCGGTGTTGCGGCTGCTGGGCGCGTTGTAAACGATGCGCCAGGTCGCGTCTGCGCCGTAAGGGCGCCGGGCCGTGCGCTCCTGCGTGGGAATCTCTATGACGCCTGAACTCCTCTCCTTCTCCCCCTCCCACCTCCTGGCGGTGCTGCCGGAGATCCTGCTGATCGTGCTGGGCGGCGTGATCATCGTCGTCGACCTGGCGCTGCCGGCCGAGCGCAAGCGCGCCGTGGGGCTCTACACGGCGGTGGGCTTCGGGGCGGTGCTGGTCGTGATGCTGCTCGTGGCGTTGCCCACCGTGGACGGCCGGCTGATCTTCGGCGGCCTGCTGCGCAACGACATGACGGCCTTCGTCTTCCGCGTGCTGTTTTTGTTCGCAGGCGTGGTGACGGCGCTGATCTCGGTGGATTCGCCCACCATCGGCAAGGAGGGCGAGTACTTCCTGGTGGTGACGGCGGCGGTGCTGGGGATGAGCCTGATGGCGTCGGCCGCCGACCTGATCATGCTCTATCTGGCGCTGGAGATGACGTCCATCGGCCTGTACGCGCTGGCCGGTTTCCTGCGCGAGAACGTCAAGAGCGCCGAGGCCGGCCTGAAGTATTTCCTGTTCGGGGCCTTCACGTCGTCGATCATGCTGTACGGCTTCAGCCTGCTGTACGGCTTCACGGGCCAGACCAACCTGTACGCGTTGAGCGCGGCGCTGGGCGCCGCGCCGCCGGAGGCCGCGCTGCTGGCGCTGCTGCTGATCCTGGTCGGCTTCGGGTTCAAGGTCTCGGCCGTGCCCTTCCACTTCTGGGCGCCGGACGTGTACGAAGGCGCGCCGACGCCGATCACGGCCTTCCTGTCGGTGGCGTCCAAGGCGGCCGGGTTCGCCGTGCTCATCCGCGTCCTGCTGGCCGTCTTCCCCGGCGTCGAGACGGTCTGGACGACGTTGATCATCGTCGTCGCGATGGCGACCATGACGCTGGGCAACGTCATCGCCCTGACCCAGCGCAATATCAAACGCCTGCTGGCCTACTCCTCCATCGCCCAGGCCGGCTACATGCTGATGGGGCTGGCGGCGCTCTCGGCGAACGGCGTGGCCGCCATCCTGTACTACCTGGGCATGTACACCCTCACCAACCTGGCCGCCTTCGGCGTGATCGTGCTCGTCTCGCGCGTCACCGGCTCGGACGAGATCGCCGACTACGCCGGCCTCTCCCGCCGCTCGCCCGGCCTGGCCCTGGCGCTGCTGGTGGCGTTTCTGTCGCTGGGCGGCATCCCGCCGCTGGCCGGGTTCTTCGGCAAGTTCTACCTGTTCACGTCCGTGATGCAACAATGGCAGGCGACCGCCAACGGCTGGCTGCTGGCGCTGGCGGTCGTCGGCCTGCTCAACGCCATCATCAGCCTGTACTACTATCTGATCGTGCTCAAGGTCGTCTACCTGGGCGCGCCCAAGGACGAGGCCCTGGTCTACCCGGTGCCGCGCCCCTACACCCTGGCGTTGTGGGCGTGCGTGCTGGGCGTGATCGTCGTCGGCGCCGTGATCGGCCCGTGGGTGAGCCTCGCGGCGGCGGCGGCGGGCGGGCTGTTTTGAGGCGCGCCCGGACGCGTCGCGGCGGGCGCAGGTGACGCCCGCTTTGACTCCTGTTCAATGGGTGTGATAAACTGCACAATCAATGAGCCAGGGTTCAGACCCTAATTCAGAACAGGCGCGATCGCGCTTTATGCTGTCCGTCATCAACGTGGTCGGGGGGGGCGGCTTCGTCATGCTGGCGGTCGTGCTGGCGGCCCTGTTCCTGGGGCTGGCGGCGGATAACTTCCTGGGCACACGCCCGCTCTTTACGATCGGGCTGCTGGTGTTGAGCGCGCCGCTCAGCATTTTTTTGATGATGCGGATCGCGATGAAGGCGATCGCAAAAATCAAACCTTTGACGCAAACCCGGTCTGAAACGCAAGGAGAGGACAAAACTTGAGCGCACACGCAACCCCTCAACGCCGTTTCGGCTTCTGGCGCTGGGTCTGGCTGGGCCTGATGATCCTGGGCGGCGTCCTGGCCTGGTACGTGGGCGGGATCTGGAAGGCGGTGCCGCCGGCGGTGGTGTTGCCGGCCGAGCCGGCCTGGCCGGGCCTGTACCTGGCTCCGGGCCTGCCGTTCACCAACACCATGCTGTCGGTGCTGGTGGCCAGCCTGCTTCTGTTCGCCCTGACGGTCATCCCGGTCCAGGTGTATGTCCGCAGCGGCCGCGAGGTGCCGTCCGGCCTGTATCAACTGGTCGAGATGGCGGTGGAGTTCTTCTGGAACACCACCCAGAGCGCGGCCGGCAAGTGGGCCCGGCGCATCTTCCCGTTCACGATGACGATCTTCCTGTATGTGCTGATCGTCAACCTGTTCAAGCTGGTGCCGATCCACGAGACCATCGGCTACACCAAGATTGCGCACGGCAACATCCAGGGCTACGCGACGGTGGTGGTCGGCGGCGTGCACCTGCTGGACGGCTCGCGCCCCTACGACGCCGCGGCGCACGCCGCGGAAGAGGGCGCGGCGCACGGCGAGGAGTCGGAATACTGGCACAGCCCCGAGCCGTGCGAGAACTGCGAGATCGTGCCCACCTTCCGCGGCGCCGCCACCGACCTGAACTTCACGGCCTCGCTGGCCCTGATCACCATGTTGATGGTCCAGGTCTTCGGCGTCTGGGCGCTCGGGCCGGGCTATTTCACCAAGTTCATCAACCTGCGGACCATCATCAGCAAACCGTTCTTCGGCCTGATGGATTTCATCGTCGGCCTGCTGGAGTTGATCTCCGAGATCGCCAAAATCCTGTCGTTCTCGCTGCGTCTCTTCGGCGTGATCTTCGCCGGCACGCTGCTGCTCTCGATCGTCAGCACGCTGAGTTTCGGCGGCGTGCAGCCGACGGTCTTCTTCGTGCCCGGTCTGCTGGTCGGCCTGGAGTTGTTCGTGGGCATCATCCAGGCCTACGTCTTCTCCACGCTGGCGCTGACGTTCATGAGCCAGGCGACCGTGTCCCACCACGGCGACGAGCATTCTGAAGCCCACTAACACTTATTTTTCTTGGAGGCAGATCCACATGGAATTCAACGAGCTCTTCCGCGAGACGATGATCCAGGTCGCGCGTTACCTGGGCGCGGGGCTGGCCGTGATCGGCGTGGCGGGCGCGGGCGCGGGCATCGGCATCGTGGTCGGCGGCGCGGTGCAGGCGATGGCGCGCAACCCCGATTACACCCCCACGATCCAGACCAACATGATCCTGGGCATCGCGTTCGCCGAAGCCGTGGCCATCTACGCCCTGGCCGTCGCCCTGATCATCCTGTTTGTCTAAGGAGCCGCCATGGAAGCACTTGCTAATCTGGGCATCAACCCGGGCTTCCTGCTCGTCTTTGGCCTGTACTTCCTCCTGGTCGTCTTCGTGATGACGGTCTGGGTGTACAACCCGGTCATCAAGGCGCTGGACGCCCGCAAGCAAAAGATTGCGCAGGGTCTGGAGGACGCGCGCGTCGCGGCGGCGGCCAAGGAGAACGCCGAGGCGCAGGCCCGGAAGATCATCGCCGAGGCGCAGGCCGAGGCCAACCGCCGCGTGGCGGAGGCGACCGAGCGGGCCGAGAAGGCGGCCGCCGACGTCCGGGCCGCGGCCGAGGCGGAGCGCAAACGCATCGTGGACGCGGCGCGCGAAGAGATCGAAGCCGAGCGCAACCGCATCCTGGGCGACCTGCGCGGCCAGGTGGCGGCGCTGTCGATCGCGGCGGCCAATAAGCTGATCAAGGACACGCTCGACGAGCAGCGCCAGCGCGCCCTGATCGACGAGTTCTTCAGCGGCGTCCGCTCCGGCCGGGTGACCGTGCTGGAGGGCGAAACCATGGCCGGCCTGTCGGCCGAAGTCACCAGCGCCCTGCCGCTGACGACGGCGGAACAGGAGGCCGTCAAGCGCGATATCACGTCCCGGATGGGCGCGACCGCGTCGGTGGCCTTCCGGGTGGACCCGAACATCCTGGGCGGCCTGGTCATCCGCGTCGGCGACAAGATCATCGACGGCTCGGTGGCCGGGCAACTGGAGAGTCTGCGCCAGGCGGTCCGCTGACCGCGGCCCACGAACCGGCTAAAATCAACCACGCCTGACGCCGGGTGCGGGGCCAGCCAGGGCCGGCATCCGGCGCTTTGTTTAAGCGCCAAGACGCCGCGGCAAGACCCGGTCGAGCCGTGGGCGCCTTGGCGGTTCGACCGATGCGCCTCTCAGAACTGTTAGCCGCTTTGCCGGCGATCACGGCGCGGGCCGGCGACGCCGACCCGGAGATCACGCTCATCACGGCCGACTCGCGCCAGGCGGCGCCGGGCGCGCTGTTCGTGGCCGCGCGCGGCGGGACGGTGGACGGCCACCGCTTCATCCCGGAGGCGCTGGCGCGCGGCGCGGCGGCCGTCGTCGGGGAAGCGCTGCCTTCGCCCCTGCCCCCGGGACCTTCCACCTTCGTCCAGGTCCCCCATTCCCGGGAAGCCCTGGCCTGGCTGGCCGCCGCCTGGCATGGCTTCCCGGCCCGCCGCCTGGTGATGATCGGCGTGACCGGCACGGACGGCAAGACGACCACGGCGACGCTGATCCACTCCATCCTCACGGCGGCCGGCCTGAAGGCGGGCCTGATCTCGACCGTCGGCGCCGTTATCGGCGACGAGGTGCTGGACACCGGCTTTCACGTCACGACCCCGGACGCGCCCGATCTGCAAGGCTACCTGGCGCGCATGGCGGCGGCCGGCTTCACGCACGGCGTGCTGGAAGTCACCTCGCACGGTCTGCACCAGCACCGCGCCACGGCCTGCGAGTTCGACGTGGCCGTGGTCACCAATATCACGCACGAGCACCTCGATTATCACAAGACCTATGCGGACTACCGCGCCGCCAAGGCGCGGCTGTTCCAGAGCCTGACGACGGCGGCGCGCAAGCCGGGCGTGCCCAAGACGGGCGTGCTCAACGCCGACGACAGCTCCTTCCCGTACCTGGCCAGCCTGCGGACCGAGAAAACCCTGAGCTACAGCCTGAAGCCGGGCGCGTCTTTCACCGCCCACGACATCCGCTTCGAGCCGGACGGGGTCGGGTTCACGGCCGCCGGCCCGGGCGTCGAGTTCCCGGTGACCACGCCGCTGGTCGGCGCTTTCAACGTGTCCAACTGCCTGGCCGCCATAGCGGCCACCGTCGGGGCGCTGGGCGTGCCGCCGGAGGCAGCCCGGCGCGGCATCGCGGCGCTGACGGGCGTGCCGGGGCGCATGGAGCGCATCGACCTGGGCCAGCCGTTCACGGCCATCGTGGACTTCGCCCATACGCCCAACGCGCTCCGGCGCGCGCTGGAGACGGCGCGGGCTATGATGGCGAGCGCGGAGCGCTCGCTTAACGCGCCGGCGAAGCCGGCGCGCGTCATTGCGGTGTTTGGCTCGGCCGGCCTGCGCGATGTGGAGAAGCGCCGGTTGATGGCCGAGACTTCGGCCGAGCTGGCCGACCTCACGGTGCTCACCGCCGAGGACCCGCGCACCGAGCGCCTGGACGACATTCTGGAGATGATGGCCTTCGGGGCGCGCGGCAAGGGCGGGGTGGAAGGCGAGACGTTCTTCCGGGTGCCGGACCGGGGCGAGGCGCTGCGGCTGGCCTGCCGTCTGGCGCGCCCCGGCGACATCGTCCTGGTCTGCGGCAAAGGCCACGAGCAATCCATGTGCTTCGGCGTGACGGAGCACGCCTGGGACGACCGGACGGCGCTGCGCGCGGCGCTGGCGGAACTGCTGGGGGTGCCTGGACCGGAGATGCCGCGTTTGCCGACCGCGGCCAACTAAACCGGTCCGGTCTTTAAGACCGGTCCGGTATGCGGGCGGCGGAGGTCTGCCGCGACGCCGCTCCGTCGCCCCCGCCCGGGTCCCGACCTCACCGTCTCCGCGTCTCCTCTGCTAGAATCTCCCCGTGCTCGACCTCGGCATCGTGATCCTCAACTGGAACACGCGCGATCTGCTGCGCGCGTGCCTGCAGTCGGTCTTCGCCTCGCAGGGGGCGCTTTCGTTCCGCGTCTGCGTGGTGGACAACGCCTCGTCCGACGGCTCGGCGGCCATGGTGCGGGCCGAATTCCCGGATGTGCTGCTGATCGAGAACCCGGTCAACAGCGGCTACGCCGCCGGCAATAACCTCGGCCTGCGCGCGCTGGGGTTTGGCCCGCCCCCCCTATCCCGGCCCGACGGCGCGGGGGCGGGGGGCGAGGCCCCCCGCCACGCCCTGCTCCTCAACCCGGACACGGTCGTCCCGGAGACCGCGTTGACGGAGCTGGCGGCCTATCTGGACTCGCATCCGGAGTGCGGCGTGGTCGGCCCCAAGCTGGTGCTCCCGGATGGCAGCCTGGACCTGGCCTGCCGGCGCAGTTTCCCGACGCCGGAAGTATCCTTCTGGCGCCTGACCGGGCTGAGCAAGCTCTTCCCGCGCAGCCGCCTGTTTGGGCGCTATAACCTGACGTACCTGGACCCGGATGTCGAAACCGAGGTGGACTCGGTCGTCGGCGCCTGCATGCTGGTGCGCGGCGAGGCCATCGCCCGCGCCGGCCTGCTGGACGAGCACTTCTTCATGTACGGCGAGGACCTGGACTGGGCCCTGGAGATCCGCAAGGCGGGCTGGACCGCGCGCTACTACCCGAAAGTGACCGTCCTGCACGTCAAGCGCGCCGCCAGCCGCCGCAGCCGCCGCGCCCAACTGGCCTTCCACGAAGCCATGCTCTATTTTTATCGCAAGCATTACGCGGCCACGACCCCGCCGCTGGTCGGCGCGCTGGTGGAGCTGGGCATACGGCTCAACCTGGGGCTGACCATCCTGCGCGAGGCCTTCATCCGGCGCGACGCCGGCCGCCCGGCCGCCCCGTCTTCCGCCTGGGCTTCGGCCAACCGCCGCTGAATCACTATGGACGCACGCCGCTTCAGTCGCTTGTTTTCGCTCTCCCTGGCGATCATGGATACGGCCATGCTCTCGCTGGCCTTCCTGCTGGCCTACCGTCTGCGCCGCGATATCCATTGGCCGGCCGAGGCCGTGGAGCTGGAACGTCTGGCCGATTACGCCGGCCTGTGGCTGGTCTTTGTCGGCGCAACGCTGTTGGTGTTCTTCCTGATCCGGTTGTATCACCTGCCGCGCGCCCTGTCGCGCGTCGACGAGTTCTATGCTGTCTTCCGGGGCCTCACCCTCGGGATCCTGCTCGCGCTGGCCCTCAACGAGTTGCTCCTGAAAAACACCGCTTTCCAGGCGACGGTTTCGCGCCTGATGGTTGTCTACGATTGGGCGGCCGCCCTCGTGTTGGTCACCCTGGGGCGCTGGACGCTGCAAGGCTTGCGCGACATCCTGCGCAGCCGGGGCTGGGCGCAGGATCGCGCGCTCATCGTCGGCACGGGCGAAGCCGCCGAGCTGGTCTTGCAGAAGATTCTGGGCTCGCCGTTCCTGGGTTATCGCGTGCTGGGGCTGGTCAACGACGACGGCACGCCGGAGCGCGTGCTGGACGTGCCCGTCATCGGCGGCGTCAACGACCTGCCGCGCCTGATCGAGGACCAGAGCGTGGACGAGGTCATCATCGCCCTGCCGGACGCGCCGGACGACGAGCTGGTCTACCTGATCGGCCTGTGCCACCGCGAGCGCGTCAGCATCAAAATTGCGCCGAGCGTGTACGACATCCTGGCCTCCGGCGTCACCATCGACGACCTGGGCGGTCTGCCGCTGCTCACCATCCGCGACGTGGCCCTGCGCGGCTGGAAACTGAGCTTCAAGCGCGCCATGGACCTGGCCGGGAGCGCGCTGGGCCTGATCGTGCTCTCGCCGCTGATGATGCTGACCGCGCTGCTCATCAAGCTCGATTCCCGGGGACCGGTGTTCTTCGTCCAGGAACGGATGGGGCTGGACTCGAAGCCCTTCCCGATGCTCAAGTTCCGGTCCATGCGCCTGGACGCCGAGGAGGGCGGCCCGGGTTGGACGGTGAAGGACGACCCGCGCGTCACGCGGCTGGGCCGCTTCCTCCGCCGGCTGTCGATTGACGAACTGCCGCAGTTCATCAACGTCCTGCTGGGCGACATGAGTCTGGTGGGGCCGCGCCCCGAACAGCCGGCGTTCGTCGAGCGTTTCCGCCAGATGGTCCCGCGCTATATGGAGCGTCATCGCGAGAAGGCCGGCATCACGGGCTGGGCCCAGGTCAACGGCCTGCGCGGGGATACCTCTATCGCCGAGCGCACCAAGTATGACCTGTGGTACATCGAGAACTGGTCCGTCTGGCTCGACATCAAGATCATCATCCGCACCGTGGCGCGCTTCCTGTTTGACCGCAATGCCTACTGAGGCCTAGGTGGCGAGCGGCGGGCGGCGCGTGAGACGGACGGCGCCCGTCGCTGGTCGCGCGCTTTTCGCCGCCTTCACCATGCCCAGGCTCTCCAGCGTCACGGCCTTTTTTCCCGCTTATAACGACGCCGGCACCATCCCGACCATGGTCCTGCGGGCCTTGCAGACGTTGCCGGAGGTGACCGACGACTATGAAGTGGTGGTGATTAACGACGGCTCGACCGACGACACCGGCCGCCTGCTGGACGAGCTGGCTTGCCACTACCCGCACCTGCGCGTCCTGCACCGGGACCGGCCGAGCGGCTACGGCGGCGTCCTGCGCGCCGGCTTCGCGGCGGCGTCGCGCGACTGGATCTTCTATACCGACGGCGACGCGCAGTATGACGCGCGCGAATTGGCGGCGCTGGCCCAGGCCGCCGGCGACGGCGTCGATATGGTCCAGGGCTACAAGATCAAGCGCCACGACCCGGCCCACCGGGTGGTGATCGGGCTGGCCTACCAGTACTTCGTGAAGTTTGCGTTCGGCCTGGCAATTCGCGACGTGGACTGCGATTTCCGCCTGATGCGGCGCGCGATCTTCGACCGGGTGACGCTCGAGTCGACAACCGGCACGATCACGTTCGAGATGGTCAAGAAAATCCAGGACGCCGGCTTCCGGATCGTCGAAGTGCCGGTCCACCACTGGTACCGCCAGTACGGCCTCTCGCAGTTCTTCAATTTTCCGCGCGTCGCGCGTACCCTGGTCGCCCTGGTCGGCTGGTGGTGGCGGCTGGTGGTGAAGCGCGAACACTTGCGGCAGAACGAGCAGAGGAAAGGGTGACCTGGACCACGCCTGCGCCCTCCGCCGAAGCCGCCTCCGGGCCGGGCGCGGACCGGCGCGCCGCGCGGGCCCTGCGCGCTGTCCAGTTCACGGTCCTGGCCGCGTTCCTGTGGGCGCAACTGGCGGCCCTCCCGGGCGAGGCGCCCACTGTGGACGAGCAGAATCACGTGGCCCGCGGCCTGTCTTACCTGCTGACGGGCGACCTGCGGCTGCGCATCGGCCATCCGCCTTTGTTGAACGTGATGGCTGCGCTGCCCCTGGCGCTGGACCCGCGACTGCGGCTGCCCCTGGACGACCCCGCCTGGCGGACCGCGAACTGGATCGAGTTCGCCATCGCGCTGTTCTGGGAGAACGGCAACCCGGCCCGGATGATGATCTACGCGGCGCGGGTCATGATGGCGCTGCTGGGCGTCCTGGGGCTGGCCGGGCTGGGCCGCCTGGCCGAGGATGTGGGCGGGCCCTGGGCCGGCGCTGCGGGGGTCATGCTGGTCGCTCTGGAGCCGAATTTCCGCGCGCATGCGCGCCTGGTCACCACGGATGCAGGCGCGCTGGTCGCCCTGGCTCTCACCTTCTGGCTCTGGCGCCGGTGGCTGCGGCGCCCCCGCCCGACGCTGGCGCTCGCAGCCGGGCTGGCGCTGGGCGCGGCGCTCCTGAGCAAATTCACCGCCCTGCTCTTTGTCCCGCCCCTGATGATCGCGGCGCTGGCGGCCTGGGGCTGGAATGGGCGCGCCGCGGGGCGCCTGGCCTTCGGGCTCGGCGTGGCCGGCCTGGCCACGTGGGCCTTCTATGGCTTTGAGGCCCGGCCGGCGGTCGGGCTGGCGTGGCCGGTCCCGTTGGCTACGTACTGGGAGGAATTCCTGGGGACGGCCCTCGAGCGGCGCGCGCGCGTTTACCTGCTCGGCCAGGTGCTGGACCACGGCACACCGCTCTACTTCCCCGTCGTGCTGCTCGCCAAAGCCCCGCTGCCGCTCCTGGCGCTGGCGGCCGTCGGCCTGACCGCCTGGCTGCGGCGGGCCTGGCGGGCCGAGAGCGTGCTCTGGCTGCCGGCCGTGGTCTATTTCGGCGCTGTCACCGCCGCCGGGGTAAACCTCGGCTACCGGCACCTGTTCCCGGCGCTGCCGTTGCTTTACCTGGGTGGGGCGCTCGGGTTAGGCCGCTGGGCGCTGGCGGCCGGCCCGCGGCGCTGGGCGGCCGGCGGGCTGTTGGCCTGGCTGGCGCTGAACACGCTTCTGATCTACCCGCGCGATCTGACGTTTTTCAACGAAGCGGTCGGCGGGCCGGACAACGGCTGGCGGGTGCTGG